>DQHR01000098.1 GCA_003531155.1 Bacteroidales bacterium
ATCCACTAGTTGTAAATGATCGAACTTGATATCACGTTCGATCATTTACAACTAGTGGATGTTCCTCAAATGGTAAAGGACTGTAAGGATAAATGGTTTAACCAAACCCTTACAAAAGTTAACGACAGTGTTGTAAGGATTGGAATTGTTGAGGGTGAGTACCATTGGCACAAGCACGATAATGATGACGAGTTTTTCTTTGTTCTTGAAGGGCAGTTGATAATTGACTTGGAAAACGACCAAAAAATAGAGTTGAATCCTAACCAAGGTGTAACAATAACAAAGGGCATTATGCATCGACCAAGAGCACCAAAAAAGACGGTGATGCTAATGGTTGAAACTAGCGCAATACAGCCAACTGGAGATTAAGTCATAATTTGGATAATCTTAAGCAAAAGAGTCCCTACTCTTTCCCTTCGAGATAATCCTTTAAATAGGCATACCTTTCTGTTAGCTTGCCATCTTTAAGGATTGTGGCGCGTTCAATAACACCATCGCAATCGTCGCAAAGGAAGTGTGGGAATACCTTCTCAACAAGAGTTTTTCCAAAATCTTCACTCGCATCGCGTGGTAGTTCGCCGGGTAGATTATCGATAGACATTACAGTGATATTCTTTTCGCTCGAAAACGCAGGTTCCTCTTTTTCAGTATAAGGGTTGAAATCAAAGAATGGATCTGCAATGGTTGATGCCCTTAATGTAGATGGTATCGGACCAGGGATATCGCAGCTTACATCCGCAACGATACTAATCCTGAAATCAGGCATATGCATGTCTTCTTTGGTGAAGAAAACAGGCGAACGGTAATCCCAGTAATGGCATGCAACTAGCACATCAGTGACCTTTGCATACGGTAGGAATGATGACTCATGATCGGCTGGGTTGCTAACCCAGTAATCCCAGTCGAATGGTTTACCATCCTTACGCTTTGCGTAATGCCAAGGATCGATACGGCAAACAACTGGTTCGTTGAAGTTTTTTGTGAGGAATTCTTCAGGGCTTACCTCGCGTAAATGAATTGCTTTGAATATCTCCATAGCTCCACCAGCTACACGGCCTCCTCCTGTTATTAGTATTTTCTTTGGATCTAAATTAACCTTCCGCAATTCACCAATCATCTCTTTGTAATCGTGGCAATCGTGAGCTGCAGGAAGTGTATAGCGTTTTGTACGAATGCCTCTTGCGCGAAGCGCATTGTAAGCGCCCACCACTCCAGCCCAGTGGCCAAATGCTACAAGGCGTACACCTTTTTTATCGGTTAGGTATTCGTGATCCAGAAGGGTTATCCCCTTATTGGCCATTGCCTGAAATAGATCGTGGTTGTGTGGCTGTTTCTTTGCAACGTGAGCGAAAAAAAGGTATTGCTTGTTGTTTATTAGATATGGAATTTTTACTTCTTTAACGCCAAGCAAAAGGTCGCAATCGCTAACATCATTGCTTAGTTTAATGCCAAGTGCTTCAAATTCGGAGTCTTTATAGCATCTTATATCGCTTGGTTGTACAATTACTTCAACATTTTGGAATCGTTTTGTAAGTTCAAGAGCCTGCATAGGAGGCAATGCAACACGTTTATCTGGTGGTGTTTTCGTTTCTTTCAATATTCCAATCTTGAACTTCTTAATCATAGCTGAAATCGTGTATTAATTTACAAAAATGAACTTTTGCGAATGTAATAATTTCAATTTATAATTAATAGGGTTTTTACGCAAAAATAATCTTCATAGATTATGGTTATATCTTTTATGTTTTAGCCTGATATTATTGGAAAATAGTTTATCAAATATTTTAATTTTATTCGATTGCAAGTGCTTGTGATATAGCGATATGTTACTATTGGAAAGGATTTTGAAAATTAGAACGATTTCAAATTGTAATTGGCTTGGATAACCTATTTCTTTTTCTATTACCTTTGCTAGGTTTTTTTTAGGATTCATTTCATTTTCAATAAAATTCAAATTTACAATGACAAAGAATAAGAAGTTTATTTCTTGTGATGGGAACTACGCTGCTGCTCACATTGCTTACATGTTTAGCGAAGTTGCTGCAATTTATCCTATCACCCCTTCATCCACCATGGCAGAGTATGTTGACGAGTGGTCTGCTTTTGGTAGGAAAAACATTTTTGGAGAAACAGTTAAAGTTGCTGAAATGCAATCTGAGGCTGGTGCTGCTGGTGCTGTTCATGGTTCATTACAGGCAGGTGCGTTAACAACAACCTATACTGCGTCGCAAGGTCTGTTGTTGATGATTCCTAACATGTACAAAATCTCTGGGGAGTTGCTTCCAGGTGTTTTCCATGTTTCAGCTCGTAGTATTGCTGCTCAGGCACTTTCGATCTTTGGCGACCATAGCGATGTGATGAGCACACGCTCTTGCGGTTTTGCTATGCTTGCAACTGGTAGCGTTCAAGAAGTTATGGATCTTGCTGGTGTTGCTCACTTAACATCAATTAAAACAAGAGTTCCTTTCCTACATTTCTTCGATGGTTTCAGAACTTCTCATGAGATTCAAAAAATTGAAGTTCTTGAGAATGATGATCTTTCTCCATTAGTTGATCGTAAAGCTCTTCAGGAATTCCGCGACAGAGCACTGAACCCAGAGCATCCTGTAACTAGAGGTACTGCTCAAAACCCAGATATCTATTTTCAATCTCGAGAGGCTGCAAATAGATTCTACGATGTAATTCCTGATGTTGTTGAGGATTACATGAAAGAGATTACCAAATTAACTGGTCGCGAGTACCATCCATTCAACTATTACGGTGCAGCGGATGCTGAGAACATCGTTATTGCTATGGGTTCAATTACCGATACTCTATCAGAAGTTGTTGATTACCTAAATGCAAAAGGCGAAAAGATTGGTCTTGTTTCAGTTCATCTATATCGTCCATTCTCTGCTAAATACTTATTAAAAGTATTACCAAAATCAGTTAAGAGAATTTGCGTACTTGATCGTACCAAAGAGCCAGGAGCTAATGGTGATCCACTTTACCTAGATGTAAAAGAGATTTTCTATGGACAAGCAAACGCTCCTCTTATTGTTGGTGGTCGTTACGGTTTGAGTTCTAAGGATACTACTCCTGCTCAAATGATCGCTGTTTTCGAAAACCTTAAGATGAAAGAGCCAAAGAATCAATTCACCGTCGGTATTGTTGATGATGTTACCTTCAAGTCAATTCCAGTAGGTGCTGAGATTAACCTTGCTGATAAAGGTACTTTCCAAGCTAAATTCTATGGTTTAGGTTCTGATGGTACTGTAGGTGCTAATAAGAATTCAATCAAGATTATTGGTGACAATACCGACAAGTATTGCCACGCATATTTTGCATACGATTCAAAGAAATCTGGAGGTATTACAGTTTCTCACCTTCGTTTTGGTGATAAACCAATCCGTTCACCTTATCTTGTTACAACTCCTGACTTTGTTGCTTGCCACGTTCCTTCTTATTTAGGAAGATACGATGTGCTTAAAGGCTTAAGTGAAGGTGGTACTTTCCTTCTAAATAGCATTTGGGATGTTGAGGAAACTAAATCAAAACTTCCAAACTCAATCAAGAAGTACTTGGCTGAGAAGAAAATCAATTTCTATATCATGAATGCAACTCAAATTGCAGAAGAAATTGGTTTAGGTAACAGAACAAATACTATCATGCAAAGCGCATTCTTCAAAATCGCTAACGTTATCCCTTACGAGATGGCGGTTAAAGATATGAAGAAGGCTATTGATAAATCATTTGGCCGTAAGGGCGAAGAGATTATCAAAATGAATTACGCTGCTGTTGAGCGTGGTGGCGATGTTACTAAAGTTGAAGTTCCATCTGAATGGGCTAAATTAACCCCAGAGAAACCTGTTGCAATTGAGGGTGCTCCCGAATTTATCAATAAAGTTGTTGTTCCAGTTAACAACCAAATGGGTGACGATCTACCTGTAAGCGCTTTCCTAAATCGCGAAGATGGTACTTTCCCAAGCGGTACAACTGAGTACGAAAAACGCGGTATTGCGGTTAACGTTCCAGAGTGGATTCCTACAAACTGTATTCAGTGTAATCAGTGTGCTTACGTTTGTCCTCATGCTGCTATCCGTCCATTCCTTTTAACTGATGCAGAATTAGCAAAAGCTCCTAAAGGAACCGAGACTGTTAAAGGTAATGGTGGTATCAAAGAGTACAACTTCCGTATTCAAGTTAGCGCTTTAGATTGTACTGGTTGCGGTAACTGTGCTGATGTTTGTCCTGCTAAGACTAAGGCTTTGGTTATGAAACCTCTTGAAAGCCAAATGGCGGAAGCTGTTCGTTTCGACTTCATGCATAAAAACGTTGGCTATAAAGATGTTCTTGGGAAAGAGAAAACTGTTAAGAATAGCCAATTTGCTCAACCATTATTCGAGTTCAGCGGTGCATGTGCTGGCTGCGGAGAGACTCCATATATCAAAACAATTACTCAACTTTTTGGAGATAGAATGATTGTAGCTAACGCTACTGGTTGTTCTTCAATTTATGGTGGTTCTGCTCCATCAACACCATATTGTACAAATAATGAGGGTCAGGGTCCAGCTTGGGCAAACTCATTATTCGAAGATAATGCTGAGTTTGGATTAGGTATGAATATAGCAATGAATAAACTTCGTGATA
>DQHR01000053.1 GCA_003531155.1 Bacteroidales bacterium
GCACTGATGTTTTCGAAGATTTTAACCTGGTACTGAAACAAGGCCAGTTGACTGCAATTATTGGCGAAAGTGGATCGGGAAAAAGCACCATCGCCGCTCTTATTCAGGGTATTTATCCATTAAACAAAGGACAGATTTTAATTGGCGATGTCAACATTCGTTATACCAGCCCCGAAAGCCTTCGCCGTGTAGTGGGCATCGTTCCGCAAAACCTCGAATTATTTGCCGGAAGTGTGATCGAAAACATTGCTGTGGGTGAAATGGCACCCAACATGGAACTGCTTTTTGCGGTGTGCAAACAATTGGACCTGATTGAGTTCATTGAAAAACTACCCAATGGTTTTGCCACTTACATTGGCGAACATGGAGCCACTTTGTCGGGTGGACAACGCCAACGACTTGCCATTGCCCGTGCCTTGTACCGACAGCCCGAAATATTGATTATGGACGAAGCCACTTCAAACCTCGATTCGGAATCGGAAATAGCTGTACAAGCAACCATAAGACAACAAGTGGCAGCT
The DNA here is from genome assembly GCA_003531155.1 of Bacteroidales bacterium. Taxonomy (GTDB): domain Bacteria; phylum Bacteroidota; class Bacteroidia; order Bacteroidales; family Tenuifilaceae; genus UBA8529. Next base: position 522 of record DQHR01000053.1, read on the forward strand.
GGCAAAACAGTGATCCTGATTGCTCACCGACTAAGTACTGTGATTGATGCCAACGAGATTATCGTGCTCAAAGAAGGCCGGATTACAGAACAAGGCACCCACGAGCAATTGTATTCGCAAAAAGGCTATTATTACCGGATGTGGCAGCGGCAGATGCCTTTGATTGCCCAACCTGAAATCGTTTAATAAGTCTGATATCTATTGTCCAAAATCTAATATCTCAACAGTTATGAACAAACTAATTCATCAAATTGAGTTAATTGAGCGGATTGATCAACTCATCCGATTAAAAGCAACCGGAAGCCCTAAAACATTGGCTGAAAGGTTAAACATTTCGGAAGCATCACTTTATCGGCTGATCGAAACCATCAAAGAAATGGGCGCTCCGGTAGAGTTTAGTGTAAGATACCAGAGTTATGTTTATTGTAGCGAAGTGAATTTTATGTGTGGATTCTTCCTGAAAGAACTTACCTACAGCGAAGCGCAAAGAGTAAATGGAGGTTTTCAAAACCTGACTATTTGGGCAAATTTTAACACAAATAATTTTCTCACTCTCAGAATTTGAGAGTGGGCCACTTTACCTTAGCCCTAAGTTTAGTGCACAAAAACTTAGGCAGATTCCGAAAAGCCTATACAACAGAGTAGGAAAATTTTAATACTTTTAAATTATGAAAGAATTAGAAAAAAATGAATTAATGCAAGTTGAAGGAGGAAGTATTCTTGAAAAACTGACTGGAGTCGGTATTGCATTCTGGGTAATGGATAATTGGGCTGACGTAAAAAAAGGTATTTATGATGGTTGGACCGAATGTCATTCTTCCACCGAAGTTGATGCTATTAGTTATGCTGGTTGATTAAGTTTTAGTAATTTGAATCATAGTGTAATGTTAGGATAAAATTCATTGATAATAGTTGTACTAAATGTTATAAAATTAAAGAAAATGAAATTAAATAAATTAACAAAAGAGGAATTACTCCTTATTGAAGGAGGAAAAATAAGTACGGATACTTCATTTGCATATGATGTCTTTTGGGGTATATCATGGGTATCCCGTGAGTTATGGGATACTTTAACCTCAGAATCAGGTGATAATAGTTATGTCAATGCAAAAGTTGGCAGCTATTGATGAAAAACTTTTTAAACGGAGGCTACCTTGAAAAATAAAGGTAGCCTCTTTAAAAAATAATGATTTTAACCATTATTAAAATTAATTTAGAATCTTTCATGTCAGTTTCCTGATGATAATAATAAAATAATGAAACTCAACTCTGTATTGCATGTGGGGTAAAATGAGTTTGTAAATACAATAAATTATATTAATGATCAAGATTATCAGATACCTATATAGATTGAACTTTATATCATTCATTTTGATTGGTTTTTTAATAGTGATTCTTGCTTCTTTTATTCCAAGTTTATTAATACCTGAAGGATCTTTTAAAAATCCTGTCGTTGAATCAATTGCAAAAGATGGGCCTTTAATGCTTTTTCTTTTTGGTTGTTTTTTTGCTCCATTTGTTGAAACATTTCTTTTCCAGTATTTACCTTTCCTACTAGCTAAAAAGTTATTTAAGCATAAGAAACGTCTTTTTTTCTATCTAATCATAGCGTCGCTTTTTTTTGGATATATGCATGATTATAATATTTTTTACTTTTTAACAGGCTGTTTAATTGGATTTATTCTATGTTTTTTCTTTTACATAGCCAAACTACGTAAGCAAAGTGCACTCATCCTGATAACAATTATCCACGCACTAAATAATTTAGTGGCCTTTTTAATAGCAATGTTTCACTAAAGATTTAGTAAAAACAAATATCGCATAGACTTTATATTCTTATCTATAAAATATTGCGATGGACACTTTGAGGTAATTTTATAATCGCATCACTGTAAATTAAGAAAAATGATTCTTTCAGTTTTTTCTCTTGTTCTTCAGGATATTGCTATCGCATGTACAAATTTTAAAATTGGCACTTCCAAACAAGGAATTAGTAATCCCGATATACCTTCATACTCTTAAATCAAGCTATATTCGCGACCTACAAAAGCTACAGCTTAAAGTTTAGTGCTAAAGAACTGACTGGTTTGAAAAACATGTAGAACATAGTATAGAACTTGTATTTTTGATTTTCCCTTAACCGAAATGAGAAATGATGTCTCATAACACTCCCGCCTCAATAAAACCATGGGTGAGAACCGTATTGATTCTGCCTGCTTTTATATTTATTGCAGGATTATTTCAATTGGCTGGTTCTCTGGTTTTAGGGCTCGACCCTTCGAACTTTCTTATCGCCAAAAGTCCTGCCCAGGATACTATTGGTGCCCTGTTCACTCTAATGGGAACTATTGTTGTTGTAGGAATATTCCGCCGATTTATTGACGAAGAAAGTTTCAGAAGCATGGGTTTTTATCGCCGCGGTATTCTTAATGAAACACTATTAGGCCTTGGTTTGGGCGCCTTAATAATCGCAACCGGATTTGTGACATTGGTTTCAATTCACGAAATAAATTGGTTGGGACTAAAAGTTGAGGCAGATAATATCTTTTTAGGTTTCGGATTATTTGTACTGGTTGCTCTTACCGAGGAATTGCTCTTGCGTGGTTATGTTTTGAACAATCTGATGATGTGAGTGGCCATGTAACTTATTCGCTTTTCACCCAATCGCGAACGGCTGATACCATCTGGAACG
>DQHR01000106.1 GCA_003531155.1 Bacteroidales bacterium
GAAATGGATGCCGATTTTTCGCATAACCCAGATGATTTAATCAACCTTTACGATGCATGTAAGAATGGTGGCGATGTAGCCATTGGATCGAGATACATCTCTGGTGTGAATGTTGTGAACTGGCCCATGGGTAGAGTTCTTATGTCGTATTGCGCATCGATGTATGTTAGATTTGTAACCCGTATGAAGGTTATGGATACTACAGCAGGGTTTAAGTGTTATAAAATTGAAGTTTTAAAGTCAATCGATTTTGACAAGATCCGCTCAAAAGGCTACGGCTTTCAAATTGAGATGAAGTTTACAGCATGGAAACTCGGATTTAAAATTGTTGAAGTGCCTATTATCTTCACCGACCGTAAAATGGGTGCCTCAAAGATGAGCGGTGGTATCTTTAACGAAGCATTGTGGGGTGTACTAAGAATGAAGTTTGGCAGCTTTTTTAGAAAATATAAGAGGTTAGCTTAGCGCTAAACGGTTAATAAAGAACTTTTTATCAATTAATCTGTTTATCGAGTATGTCAACAACAGGAATAGCGAACGCCACGCTTGTAAACGATGGCCAGATTAAGCAAGCAAGCATTATTATTCGTAATGGCTTAATTGATAGAATTATATACGACAATCCTAACGGGATCTTCTCCGAAAAACTTGATAAGATAATTGATGCTAGCGGGTTACTTCTGTTCCCTGGAGTTATCGATGATCAGGTACACTTCAGAGAACCCGGTTTAACTCACAAAGGAGATATTTACTCCGAATCAAAATCGGGCGTTGCAGGCGGCGTTACTTCGTTTATGGAGATGCCAAACACCAATCCACAGACTATAACCATTGAACTTCTGGATGAGAAATTCAAGATTGGCGCTGAGAAATCAATGGCCAACTACTCTTTTTACCTAGGTGGAACGAATGATAATATTGAAGAGATCTCAAAGTTAAATCCTAAAATGGTTTGTGGGGTAAAGGTTTTCATGGGCTCATCAACAGGAAATATGCTTGTTGATAGCATTGAATCGCTTGAAAAGATATTTGAACATTCCCCGGTTCTAATCGCAACTCATTGCGAAGATGAGTCAACCATCAAAGAGAACATTGCAAAGTATAGAGAAACATATGGTGAAGGAATAGCTTTCCATTATCATGCGGATATCAGGAGCGAGCAGGCTTGCTACCTCTCCTCCTCATTGGCTGTGAGGCTTGCTAAGAAATTTAACTCAAGGCTTCACGTACTACATTTATCAACAGGAAGGGAGTTAGAACTATTTGACAAGAATACACCTTTATATAATAAGCGAATTACTGCAGAAGTTTGTGTACATCATCTTTGGTTCTCAAAAGATGATTACGATAAATTAGGCTGGAGAATAAAGTGGAATCCTTCAATAAAAACTGAAAATGATAGATTATCCCTTATTAAAGGTTTAAAAGATAACGCCTTAGATATAGTTGCAACTGACCATGCTCCCCATTTATTAAACGAGAAAGATGCAGGGTATTTCAAATCAGCATCGGGAGGGCCAATGGTCCAACATTCTTTGTTGGCAATGATTGAACTTTCGAAGAAAGGACATTTTCCTCTTGAACTGGTTGCTCAGAAGATGTGCCATGCCCCAGCAATTGTATACGGTGTCGAAAAGCGTGGATTTGTAAAAGAGGGCTTCTTTGCCGATTTAGTTTTGGTGAATCCCAATATCCAATGGCAAATAACCAAAGATAATCTACTTTATAAATGTGGATGGTCGCCTTTAGAAGGGCAACAATTATCATCAAAAGTTACCCATACCATTATTAATGGTAGAGTAGTCTACGAAAACGGCACGTTTGATGAGAGTTTTAGGGGCTCAGCTTTAACTTTTAATCGATAAAGTCATGAGAAAAATTACGATTATCATTGCTTGCTTAATCATGGCATTGGTGGCTTGCAATACAAAAAAACCATCAGAAAATAAAGCGAATAATTCAGTCGAGGAAACAAAGGTTTTAACCGATAATCTTGTTTATGGAATAGCCACTCGTCCAAGTGAAAATGCAGATTCATCGGAACTCGTAGAGTTTGGTACCTTCTTACAAAAAGATCTGATCAACTTCATCTTTGATGAGATTTATGCAGGAAAACTTCAAGCATACGACTTTTTTACAGATAAAGAGCTATCGATTGACGATATCAAATTAATAGAAAAAACTGAAGGATTTGATCGTAAAAAGGTTGGTAAGGTTCAATTCAATGAACAATGGTTAGTTGATAAAAATGGTGGTTTAATTAAACGCGTTAATAGCATGACTTTTGGAATTGAGCACTACAGTTCTCAAGGAACATTTCTAAATTACAACGCTTTGTTTAGCGTTAAGTTTAAGACTAACGCTCAATAGCATCCATCACATATCGAGCAGTACTCCTTGTAAGCTGCTGCATGTATACTTTTTTATCGCTAATGTACTCCTCGATTACCTCGTTGGTATAATGCCTTATGGTAAACAATTCAAGATTGCTATTGTACTTCACAACAAAATCACGCTTAAGGTCTTCAATTGCCGCCGCGAGGTAATGCTTATCCTCATCAACGCAAATGGAGAAGGTGATTGCAGAAGTGTGAATCATATTTACTTTTACTCTATGCTTGTAAAGCATAGCAAATATCTGGCTTAGGCTATCCTCTATAACAAATGAGAAATCCCTTGGAGTTAGCGATATTAATACTTGATTACGCTTAACAATTAGAACAGGAGGGAGTTGAAGCTGAACATCGGAATGAAGTACCTTTGTACCAACTGCATCTGGGTTAATAAAAGACTTAACATACAATGGTATTTTCTTGTTTTGCAAAGGCTTAATCGTCTTTGGGTGAATAATTTGAGCACCACAATAAGCCAATTCAATTGCCTCTTGGAACGAAACAAAATCTAACTTACATGTATTACTGAACATCTTTGGATCGGCATTTAAAACCCCATCAACATCTTTCCATATTGTAACATCTTGAGCATCCAGCAGATTAGCAAGAATAGCCGCTGTATAATCCGACCCCTCACGCCCAATAGTTGCTGTAGTATTAAAAGGTGTGCCTGCGATAAAGCCTTGGGTTAGATAAATTCTATTGGATGAAAAGTCAAATATCTTTTTTGACGACTCCAAAGAGGCTTTATAATCAACATTCCCCTCACGATAATTCGTATCTGATTTTAAGCAAGTTCTAGCATCAACCCACTTAGCATTAATGTTTACAGAATTCAAGTAAGCGCTTACGATAGCTGTTGAAATTAATTCACCATAAGACACAATCTGATCGTAACAGTAGTTATAATCGGTATTTTTATTGGCTTTTATAAACATCTCTATTTCTGAAAACATTGAAGATATTTTACCATCTTCAAAATCACTTTCCCCATTAAAAAGTTCCTTTACTATATCTACATGATATTCTTTAAGTTTAGCCAAATCATCAGTGTGGAATAAGTTCTTATCGAGATATTTTGCAAGAATAATTTCCAAAGCATTAGTTGTCTTACCCATTGCTGAGACAACAATAACAAGATTTTCACTGAAACGGTTAACAACCGATGCAAGATTCCTAACACCTTCGGCAGATTTCACAGATGCTCCACCAAACTTGAATACTTTTATTCCCATCGATAACATATTTGCAACATTTTAAAATGCGAACAAACTTAACAATAGGTAACTCAAATAACAAATAAGATTAACCATGTTTTATAAAAATGAAAAATACCATTTAGTAGCGCAAACGTTTTAACTCTGCAAAAATAGGGTCGTTTTTAATTCAAATCGTCTAAAATTATTACCTTTGGCTCACTAATCTTCTTCAAAACCTGATATGGAAGGATATAAGATAAAGACTCTTACCCAGTTTATTATCGAAAGGCAGGCAGATGTTCCTTACGCCACTGGTGAATTTACCCGATTACTTTATCATGTTGGGGTTGCAGCCAAGGTTATCAACAAAAAAGTGAATAAAGCAGGTTTAGTAGATATTCTTGGCGCTGCAGGCGATATCAACGTTCAGGGTGAAGAACAAAAAAAACTCGATCTATTCTCCAACTGGCAACTTTTACAAGCTCTTAAAAACAGCGGGGAATGCTGCGGTGCTGCATCGGAAGAGGATCAGGAAATTATTACGTGGGATGATGATTTAACCCGCGATGGGAATTATATCTTCTGCATGGATCCTTTGGATGGTTCGTCGAACATTGATGTTAATGTTGGGATAGGTACTATTTTTAGCATATACCGAAGGGTAAGTCCCCGAGGTGAAAAACCCACAGTGGAAGATTTTCTTCAACCTGGACATAAACAAGTTGCTGCTGGGTATATCATTTACGGCTCATCAACGATGCTTGTTTATACCACCGGAAGAGGTGTTTACGGGTTTACGCTTGACCCTTCAATAGGAGAGTTTTGTCTATCTAACTACAATATTGTTACTCCTTTAGATGGGGTTATTTATTCAGTTAACGAGGGCAATTACGCGCACTTTCCTCAAGGTCATAAAGACTATATTAATTACTGTAAGCAAATTGATAAGACGACAAAAAGACCTTACTCCTCTCGATATATAGGATCGCTTGTTGCTGATTTTCATCGTAACCTCTTAAAAGGGGGCATATTCATTTACCCACAAACCACCTTAACCCCTAATGGCAAGTTACGGTTAATTTACGAGTGTAACCCGATAGCATTTTTAGCTGAGCAAGCAGGTGGGAAAGCGACTGACGGAAAGCAGCGAATACTCGATATTCAGCCACAATCGCTTCATCAAAGGGTTCCTTTTATTGTTGGTTCAAAAAATATGGTTGAAAAACTGGAGGAATTTTTAGATAATAAATAGCTAATTACTCTAATATTGCTCTTTTTATTTTCCCATCATATTTAATGTTGAAACATAATAATTAGGATCAACAATAACTTGAACGTTGGTAGAATCAACCTTTATTGAAGCCCAACGTGAAGATGGGCTCAAATCAACAGGAACTCCCTCAACGCTTATTTTAACAGGCATTTTAAATCCTTTAACACAGTTATTCCATCTGTAATTTAACTGATTATCCTTAATATAATATTCAAAGATTGGAACCCTAACATCCCGCAAATACTGATCGAAAAACGATTTGAGATCCAATCCCGTTTTGTCGATTATATACTCTTCGATTTGAGCACCTGTTACCACCTTATGATAAAAATCGCGGTTAATTCCTCGAAGTAGCTCTCTCCACTTTACATCATCACCAACTATTTGCCGTAGGGTATGAAGCATATTTCCTCCTTTAGAATACATATCGCCAGAGCCTTCGTAGTTAACATTATAAACACCAATTATTGGCCTATCGTTACGAATGTTTTTACGTGTTCCTCGCACGTACTCTGCTCCAGCATCTTTTCCATTATAGAACTCAACAAAAAGGCTCTCGGAATAATTGGTGAAACTTTCATGTACCCACATGTCAGCTATATCGCGATAAGTAACATTATTTGCAAACCACTCGTGACCCGATTCATGAATAATAATAAAATCCCAGGTGCTGCCCCATCCAGTGCCACTCTCATCCCTGCCCAAATAACCATTCTGATAACCATTTCCGTAGGTTACCGAACTTTGGTGCTCCATTCCTAGGTATGGCACCTCAACTAACTTATAGCCATCCTCATAAAATGGATATGGCCCAAACCAGTATTCAAAAGCTTTAAGCATAAGTACTGCCTGTTTAAAATGAACCTTCGCCTTTTCGAGGTTTTGCTTTAGCACCCAGTAATTACAATCGAGTAACCCTTTTTCTCCTTTAAACTTTTCGGAGAAGTTCACATAGTCGCCAATGTTTATATTTACTCCATAGTTGTTTATAGGATTGGATACAATCCAATTATATGTTTTTGTCTTAGATTTTTTATTTGGAATAACGCTTCTTAGTCGACCATTTGAAACGTCAATTAAGTTTTCGGGGACAGTAACACTGATAAGCATACTATCAGGTTCATCGTACATATGGTCCTTACAAGGCCACCATAAACTAGCACCAGCACCTTGACATGACGAAGCAATAAAGGGAAGACCATTGCTATCCTTTTTCCAAGTTATGCCACCATCCCACGGGGGATGAACTGCGATATGTGGTTTCCCTCCATAACTAAGAAGGATAGTGTTTGACGAGCCGATTACTTGTCTATCAATTAGATGTATAAAATGTGCATTACCAACACTAATAATTTTAAGATCTTTTCCATTCTGGATAGCCCCCTTAAGTACTAATGGAGGTTGAAGGTCGATCTGCATAACTGAACCCTCTGCTATAACTCTATAGTTTATAGTATTTATGCCATTTATTGTACTATCCTTTGGATTAACCTGAATATTGAGATGGTAAAAAGTCAAATCCACANNACCATACCCTCTCAGGGGTTTCCATACCACGAAGGGAATCCTGATGAGTAAAAATTGGAACTTGTGAAAAAAGATTTACCGATAAGCCCAGTAAAAAGATAAATGAAAAAAAACATTTCATATTCACGATATTTACTTACAATCCAAATAACAAAATTTAGACACAGAAATCTGGCAAAGGTTTAGATATAGCGAAGTAAAATACTGAGTAAGCCCAAGTAAATAACTTTTTAATATAACTTTACCGCTTGGTAACTTTATAACAATTAATGAAACAAGAACTGAACATCGAGAATATCCTAGAACTCTACACTGGTGATGAGAGTACACTTCAAATAGTCGATTTTTTAACTAAGATACAACACCCAAATATATTTCTAAAAGGGCTGGCAGGCTCTTCAGTTGGGCTTGTTACCTCAGCATGTATAAAAAAAATAAATAAACCTTTCTTATTCATTCTTAACGATAAGGAGGACGCAGCCTACTTTTTTAATGATCTTTCAAATATTCTTACACCTGAGAAGATTTTTTTCTTCCCTTCTTCATATAAACGTTCTGTTCAGTATAACCAAACTTTAGCCGAAGCAGTAATTCAACGCACTGATGTGCTAAACCTTCTACCAAGGTTACACCATAACCCTAATCAGGGAATTGCCATTGTTACCTACCCCGACGCATTGGTTGAAAAGGTTGCTACGATTGAAAACCTCGAAAAGAATACACTAATCATCAGGAGAAGCGAAAAGATATCGCCAACCTTTATTGTAGAACTGCTCGAAGAATATGGATTTGAAAGAGTGGAATTCGTTTATGAACCAGGACAATACTCACTCAGAGGAAGTATTGTTGATATTTTTTCATTTTCAGCAGCAAGTCCATACCGGATCGACTTCTTTGGCGACGAGATAGAATCTATTCGAATTTTTGATGTTGAAGATCAACTTTCGCGTGAACAGCTTGATGAAATCACGATTATCCCCAATATGCATGCGGGAAACAATGATGAGATAAGAACATTTTTAACCCATGCGCTACCGGAATCAACATCAATTTGGATTAAAAATGGAGATGTTGCTATTGGCAGGATGAATGAACTCTTTGAGCATGTTCAATCAACTGATGAGTCTAATATTGATTCTAAATATGCTGGCGGACGGGAGCTATTTGATCATATTAAAACTTCGGGAGCAATTGAGTTTGGACTTAAGCATCTATTTAAACCCGATTACACCATTACATTCGACTGTTCTCCACAACCATTATTCCATAAGAACTTTGAGCAAATTGCTGAGAATATCGAGGAGAGTGCCATTAAAGGTTACAAAACATATATACTTGCCGATAACCACACACAGTTTGAAAGGCTTTCGGGAATATTTGAAAGTTTTAGCAAACAGATAACCTTCCAACCCATACAGCATACAATTCACGAAGGATTTATTGATCATAAGTTAAAAATATGCGTTTTCACAGATCATCAGCTATTCGACCGATATCATAAATTCACCCTTAAACATGAATTTAACCGTAAAGATGCACTTTCGATTCAAGAGCTGGTTAACTTAAAGGTAGGCGATTATGTAGTTCACATAGATCATGGAATTGGTGTTTTTGGGGGCTTAGTAAAAACTGATGTTAACGGTAAAAAACAGGAAGCCGTGAGGCTTATCTATCAGGATAGCGATACGCTGCTAGTCAATATTCATAACCTCCATCGAATATCAAAATATCGAGGCAAAGATTCGGAAGCACCTAAGGTTTACAAACTTGGTAGCGGTGCATGGCAAAAATTAAAGCAAAATACCAAGCGAAAAATAAAGGATATCGCCAAAGATTTAATTGCCCTTTACGCGAAACGTAAGGCAGAGCAGGGTTTTCCATTCTCGCCAGATACTTACATGCAGCAGGAGCTTGAAGCATCCTTTATTTTTGAGGATACACCTGATCAGGAAAAAGCCACCAAAGCTGTTAAAGAGGATATGGAGTCGAGAATTCCTATGGATAGACTTGTATGCGGAGATGTTGGGTTTGGCAAAACTGAAGTTGCAATACGAGCAGCATTCAAAGCAGTTGCCGACAGTAAACAAGTTGCAGTTCTTGTTCCCACCACCATTCTTGCGTTGCAACACTATCAAACATTTAAGTCAAGGTTAAAGGATTTCCCTTGTAACATAGAGTTTATTAGCCGAATGAAAACGGCTAAATCACAAAAGGAGATTGTACAAAAAGTTCAGGAAGGTAAAATTGATATCCTTATTGGTACTCATGCTTTGATTAAGGATAGCCTAAAATTTAAAGATTTAGGCCTCTTAATTGTTGATGAGGAGCAGAAATTTGGGGTATCGGCAAAAGAGAAGCTAAAACAGCTAAGAGTAAATGTTGATACCTTAACCCTAACCGCAACACCAATTCCAAGAACCCTTCAGTTTTCACTAATGGGTGCCCGCGACTTATCCATTATCAATACTCCGCCACCCAACAGACATCCAATATCAACAGAATTGCATGTGTTTAGCACTCAAATCATCAAAGAGGCAATAGAGTACGAGGTTTCGCGAGGTGGACAGGTATTTTTTGTACACAATCGAGTGCAAAACATAGTCGAGGTTCAGGCAATGATCCATAAAATCTGTCCTCAGGTAAAATCGATAGTAGCACACGGGCAAATGGAACCCGCAAAACTCGAAAAAACTATGCTCGATTTCATCAGTGGCGATTTTGATGTGCTAATTGCGACATCAATTATCGAATCGGGTCTTGATATCTCAAATGCAAATACCATCATCATCAATAATGCTCAGTCGTTTGGTCTTAGCGATTTACATCAACTTCGCGGAAGAGTTGGCCGATCAAATAAGAAAGCATTTTGCTATTTAATTACTCCAGAATTAGAAAGCCTTACCAATGAGGCACGCAGAAGGCTTAAGGCCATTGAAGAGTTCTCTGATTTAGGTAGCGGCTTTAGCATTGCCATGCAAGATTTGGATATTAGGGGTGCAGGAAACTTGCTTGGTGGTGAGCAGAGCGGATTTATTGCTGATATCGGTTTTGAAACATACCATCGCATACTCGATGAAGCAATTCAGGAACTTAAGGAAACTGAATTTAAGGCTTTATTTGAACCCGAACATGAAGCGCACGATAATGCATGGAAACCATCGCAGTCCGATTGCCATATAGAGACCGATCTAGAACTTCTTCTCCCCGATTCCTATGTAGCGAGTGTACCCGAAAGAATGAGGCTATACCGTGAATTGGATATCATTCAACGACCCGAAGATCTTGAGAAATTCAAAGAGCGACTTGAAGATCGCTTTGGAAGTCTTCCAGAGCAATCCAATGAATTGCTGAACGTTGTTCGCTTACGATGGTTAGCTATTGAACTGGGAATGGAAAAGGTGATTCTAAAAAATCAAACTCTTGTAGGATATTTCATCTCTAATCAGCTATCGCCTTTCTATCGGTCAGATACCTTTACAAAGATTATCGGTTACATTCAATCACATCAGAATTTCTTTCAACTCAAAGAGGCAAAGGATCGTTTATCACTAACTGTTAAAAAAGTTGAAAATATAAACGAAGCCATCAAACTATTACAACAAATTAGTAACTAGCTGAACAAATTGAACCGAATTCCCTGATGAATCTAATCATCGATATAGGAAATACATTCACAAAAGTAGCCATTACCGAAGGTTATGAGGTTGCTTTTATTGATAGGTTTGAAGTTTTATCAATTGAGCGACTTGAGGATATCCTAAAAAAATTCTCACCAAGCAAAGGAATAGTATCTGCAGTAGGAAGAAAAGATGATGCATTTTTTGAGAGGTTAAAACAATATCTACCAATTATTGAACTTGATAATAATACCCTATTGCCAATTACAAATCAATATAAAACCCCAGAAACATTAGGCCGCGATAGGATTGCAGTGGCTGTTGCCGCCAACTATCTTTATCCATCCGATGATTTACTAGTAATTGATGCCGGGACAGCAATAACCTACGATTTAATAACAAACAAGGCTCAATATATTGGTGGAGCAATATCTCCGGGAATTGCGCTTCGATATAAATCGTTAAACCAACATACGGCAAATCTTCCATTGCTATCGGGCATTCAAAGTATTTTTATGGTTGGCACCAATACTGTTGAATGTATTGAATCGGGAGTGTTAAATGGAGTAATTGGTGAAATTGAATACTTCATAGATCGATATAAGGAAATGTACCCCAACATAAAAGTTGTTTTCACAGGGGGGGATGCGAATTTCTTTGTTAATAAGTTAAAAAATAGCATCTTTGTGGTTCAAAATTTAGTAATAATAGGCTTAAACCGAATACTTGAATTCAATGCAAAACATTAAGAAATCTTTATTTACCAGCGCATTAATTATTTTTTCAATTTTTGCTCATGCACAAAGCATAAGTACATATTCACCATACTCTCGTTATGGTGTTGGCCAAATTCCAACTAGAGGTTTTGCTGCAACAAAAGCAATGGGAGGCATTTCTCAAGCAGTACGAAATCCATATGGCATTAACTATTTAAACCCTGCATCTTATACAGCCCAAGATACCATGTCATTTATTCTAGATTTTGGTTTTGAAACAGGGGCGACTACACTTGAATCTCAAGGACAATCGGTGAAAAACGGGTTTGGAGGAATTCATCATCTTGCTATATCATTCCCTGTTACAAAATGGTGGGGCTCAAGTTTAGGACTTGTACCTTATAGCCAAGTTGGTTATCAGGTAAAGCATTATGAAACAGATCCAATTCTTTTAAGTTCTATAGGACGAATAAGATATGAGCATAGGGGTAGCGGAGGTGTGAACCAAGCGTATTTTGGTAACGCTTTTAAACCGATCAAGAATCTTTCATTTGGGTTTAATATATCATACTTCTTTGGAAGTTTGAATTATGAAAATAAAACTATTTTCCCTTCGAGCAGACCTGAATATGCAAATACCGTTGAAACACGAAATATTGCAATTCATGATATTGCGTTCAGCTTTGGGTCTCAATATAATTACTTCATCAATAAAGAGAAAAAAACATTTATTACGCTAGGGGTTACGCTGGATAATGAAACTAACATTAGAGCTAAACGCATATATTATGCAAAACAAGTCTATGACAATTTTTCAGATACAGTTGCCTATCGTGATAGCACATCTGGACATATTAGGTTCCCAAAAAATTTAAGTTTAGGAGTTGCTTATACCTATGGCAATAAACTATTCGCATCGATAGAATTCTCAACACAGAATTGGTCAAAAGCTTCGTTCTTAGGGACATCGCAACCATTAACGGATTCTAAAACATTTAGATTTGGCTTAGAATATACTCCAAATCGTTACGATTTGAAAAGCTATTTGAAGCATATAAGCTATAGAATTGGAGCTCACTACTCCAATACTTATATGAAATTCGATGGGCATCAAATAAATGAATTTGCTCTTAGCGCAGGTTTAGGTTTTCCATTTAGAAACAATACCAAATTTAATGTTGGTTTTGAGTGGGGTAATAGAGGAACAACAGACTATGGGGTGATAAAAGAGAAGTTTGGCGTTTTAAGCCTTAGTTTAACTTTTTACGATTTCTGGTTTATAAAAAGAAAGTATAACTAGTATTACCTAATTTTAATATTTCAATTCAAACTAATTTTCTCAGTTTCCTTATCGTGATAACTTTTAAAAATATATGGTTTCTGCTACTCGGATTCGTTTTAATTTCGTGCTCAACGAATATCGATCAGATTAATGCTTTGGATAATAAAGATGATAAAGTAACTGTATTAGCCAAAAACTCTGAAATAATTTATACTGAGAATGGGTTGACTAAGCTAAGAATTATTGCACCAGTTACAAAAGTTTACCATAATGAGCAAGATCCATATAACGAGTTCCCCGAGGGTATCACTGTTTACACGTTTAACGATTCAATGGTAATTGAATCAGAGTTAACTGCTAAATACGCTATCAACTATGATTACAAGGGCCTTTGGTCGGCAAGTAATAATGTTGTTGCTAAAAATAGCAAGGGTGAAACTTTAAATACCGAGCACCTTTTTTGGGATCAAAAAAAGAAGATCATCTACAGTGATGATATGGTGAAAATTACAACTGCCGATGGAATCCAATATGGACAAGGATTCAAATCGGATGAATCGTTTAATAACTGGGAAATAAAAAAGCCAACGAGCTATTACAATATTGACGAGAAAACTGATCCTGTAAAATGAGCCGGTTAGCCTATATCCTAGAAATAACCTGGCTAATACTTGCCATTCTGTGTTTGATTATTGCTGTGTATTCAATAGCATCACCCAAGGTTGAGAAAAATTACATTTTTTTTCTTTTAAGCCTTATCTCGTTTTTAATGTATCAGATTCGAAAGACTAAAAGATTGAAAAAATAGGCTGTACTTCGATTCAATTTTTCTCATAATCATCTATTTTTTAAAATTTGGAGCAAGACTTTTAAGAGTCAAAAACTAATTTTGCTATATTCGTAGCTTCAAAAAAATGAAATATTAAAGAGAACTAAATAAGAATTATGGCTACACTAGAGAAACTAAGGAACAAAGCAGGTATCCTTTTGGCAGTAGTAATTGGAATAGCACTATTTTCATTTATCCTAGGTGATTTTATAAAACCCGGTAAATCGATATTTGCTAACTCAGAGCACGAAATTGCAAGAATTGCAGGGAAATCAGTTCCCTACCAACTTTACCAAGGAAAAGTTGAAGAAATTTACGAGATAAACAAACTTTTTTCAGGAAAAACATCTCTTGATGAACAAACTTCTGAAGGTTTACGCGAGCAGGTTTGGCAACAACTCGTAAAAGAAAATGTTATGGATGAGCAATACAGCAAATTAGGGCTAGCAGTTCATTCCGATGAACTTTTTGATATGGTTCAAGGTCGCAACATCCACCCAATGATTCAACAGCTATTTGGGAACCCACAAACTGGAGAGGTTAATAAGCCTGCTATAATTCAGTTCCTTAAAAATATGGACGCAGATCCAACTGGTCGTCAAAAAGTAATGTGGCTATATGTTGAAAACGAAATCAAAACTGAGCGCATATTTACAAAATATATTAACCTTATCCGTAAGGGTCTTTATGCAACCAGTATCGAAACCAAGAGAGCTTTTAACGATAGAACCGCTAAAGTTGATTTTACCTATACAAGCACTCCTTTCTCTTCTATTGATGATGCTTCAGTAAAGTATACAGATTCAGATCTAGAAAAATATTACGAATCGCATAAACAAGATTACGAACAAAAAGCATCGAGAGATATTGAGTACGTTGTTTTCCCAATTGTTCCATCTGATGAAGATAAGTTACTAGCTGAGCAATGGATTAATAAGGTTAAACCTGAATTTCAATCATCAACAGATCCAAAACAATACGCTACTTTAAACTCTGATTCACCATCCGAAGCAAAAAATTACAAGCAAGGCGAACTTCCTAAAGAGTACAATGATTGGGCTTTTGCTGCAAAAGTTGGGGATATGATTGGTCCTATTGCTGATGGTAGCAGTTTGAAACTTGTTAGATTAGCTGAAATCAACTATACTCCAGATTCAGTTAAAGCCCGTCATATTTTAATCGTACCTGAAGAAAAAACACAGGAAGCTGTTACTAAAGCAAAAGCAACTGCTGATAGTCTAATGGCAGTCATTAAAAAAGGCGGAAATTTTGAAAAAATAGCAAAAGAATTCTCAAAAGATCCAGGCTCGAAAGATAAAGGTGGCGATTTAGGTTGGTTCCGTGAAGGACAAATGGTTAAACCCTTCAACGATGCATGTTTTAATGGTAAAAAAGGCGAGTATACATTAGTTGAAACTCAATTTGGTTACCATATCATCAATGTTATTGAGAAAAGTAAAGATTCTAAAAAGGTACAGGTTGCAGTTGTAGAAAGAAAGATATTGGCAAGTTCTAAAACAATTCAAGCAATCTTCTCTGAGGCTTCTCAATTTGCTGGTAACAATAGAACTAGCGAGCAATTCACAAAAGCAGTAGAAAGCAAAAAATTAACGAAACGTTTAGCAAATAACTTACTTGAAAACGATCGTAACATTGCTGGTCTTGAGCATCCAAGAGAGGTTATCCGTTGGGCTTTTACTTCTAAAAAAGGAGATGTATCAGATGTATTCGAACTTGGCGAAAACTTTGTTGTAGCAACATTAACTGCAGCACGTGAAGAAGGTATTGCACCTCTTGCTCAAGTAAAAGATGAAGTAAAAGTAAAAGTTATACGTGAGAAAAAAGGTGAAATGCTATCTGAGAAAATTAAAGATGCAATGAAAGCATCTTTAAGCATAGAAACCATTGCTCAAAACTTAGGCTCAAAGGCAGAACAAGCAGTAGGGGTTTCTTTTAGTTCATACTCTATTCCAAATGCAGGCTTTGAACCACTAGTAATTGCTACAGCAGCAACCTCTGCCGAAGGCAAAGTGGTTGGTCCTATTGTAGGCAATTCTGGGGTTTACGTACTAGCAGTTACCGCTCAGAACAAAGAGGATGGTGATATGAATATGGAAAAAGCAAGATTAACCAATTCTTTTGGTTCACGTGCTTACTATGAGGCTTATGAAGCCATAAAGAAAAATGCCGAGATAAAGGATAAGAGATCTAAATTCTATTAGAATAATTATTGGAATATAGTGAAAAGGAGGGTTTTCGAACCCTCCTTTTTGCATTTTTAGCGTTGCATTTTATTGAACTGCAACAAATAATTAGTTATATTACAAGTCTCTTTATCTTTTTTATCATATTTTCGTATAAACAATGAATGTTACTAAAACCATAAGTATGAGAACTCGAGTTGTTAAATGGTTGTTTCTACTATTAATTGGCTTGTCTAGCTGTTACGACTTCCCTAATATTGATAGTGTTGAAGTAGATCCCTTCACTCCTAATTTAGTCTTCAATTTAATGAATTCTAAAATAACCTTTGCCGAGTTAGCAAACAAAACTGGTGCAAACTCAATAATTGAAGAGTATCCCGGGAGCGACCTGTATTTCGTATCATTCCGTGATACTATTGATGTTGGATTGGCCTCTAACTTATTTCCAGCAATTCCCCCAATAGTATTTAACGATAGTTACCAATTATCGGTTCCTGAAGTTCCAGGTGCATTTCCTGCTGGAACTACGTTAGGCCCAATAACAAAATCGTATGATCAAACCTATAATACCTTCCCTGGTGCTGAGCTGAAGCGTGTAGACTTATCTGGAGGAACTCTTGAATTTACTCTCACAAGCACTTTTGATCATACTATTAGCGGCAACATTACAATTGTTTCGCTAAAAGACAATTCCAATAACCCTATTAGCATACCATTTACTCTAACAAACCTTGGAACTCAAAATTTTGTTGAAAACTTAAATGGCCGATATCTTGATTTATATCCTGCGGGAGTTTATAACACAATCAATTACTCTGTTACAGCAACAATTACATCAAGTGGAGCACCTATTTCATCTGCCAACAGCATTGATATTCAGCTGTCGTTGAATAGTCCAGCATATGAGAAAATAACAGGGAAATTAACCTATACTTACAACCTTAGCGATCAGTCCTACAATATTGGAATGTTTGAATCAACTGTTCTTGCTGAGCAGCATTTTGCTGATCCAAAGTTTTCGCTAAGTTTTATAAATAGCTTTGGATTACCCTCAAGTGCAAGTTTTGCTACGTTTGAGGTTGAAAATAAAAATGGAGATAAAGTATCTGTTGTACACGAAGGACCCGTAAATGCAGATGATCTACTTATTGGCTCTCCTAATTTGCTTAAGTTTGCAACAAGCTCAAAAACAAGCGATACAACAAAACTTAAGTTGACCGCTACCAACTCCAACGTTGAAGATCTTTTCGACATTGCACCAAAAACTATGAGCTTTGCCGGAGCAGTATTTGATATAGGTGATGCAGCAGATCCAAGTCATGACTATTTTGTTAAAAATGATAGTAAATTCCAACTCTTATCCGATATTGAAATTCCACTTTCAGGCTGGGTTGTTACCAATGAAATAGCCGACACCCTATTAAACGTAGATTGGCCTGATTTAGAAGACGATTATAAGCTAACTGATGCACAGGTTAGGCTTAAAATAAAGTTTATAAATGGAATGCCTATCAATTTATTCCTTCAAGTCAAGTTCCTTGATACAAATGGAGCAGTTGTTACCGAACTGTTTGATGGAGGTGAAACTAAGCTAATTCAGAGTTCTGAAGTAAATCCTGCAACTGGTGAAACTATTAATGATAAGGTTGCTTACTCTTATATTACAATAGATAAAGCAAAATACGATCAAATGAGACTTTCACAGGATATGGTCATAATATTAAGGTTTACAACAGGAGGTAACCTGCACCAGAATATAAAAATATTGTCGACAAACTCACTTGCAATTCAAATGTTAGTTGAAGCAAGTGGTACCGTTAAACTCTAACCTAAAACTGATAAAGTAGTGAAAAAGTTATTTATATTTACAATCAGCCTTGGGTTAGCAATCGGCGCGAAAGCACAATCAGAGCTTACCCTTCCTTTTTTGCGAGACGTTTTCCAATCGTCGTATATTAACCCCACGGTTATGCCTGAGCACACCTTTAGCCTTGGATTACCTGGAAATTCATCTGTGTATACTCAGTTTATAACGAATGGTTTTAGACCGGGTAAGGTTGTCACTATCAAAAATGATACGCTTCATATCGACCCAAATAAACTTCTTTCAGAATTATCCGATAAAAACCTAATCTATTCGGGTACTTCAGTCGATTTATTCCACCTAAGATTAAAAATCCGAAATGGTTACTACTGGATTGGAGCAAGAACTAATGTTGAAGTAAATTTTCAATATCCTAAAGATATTATCGAATTGGCAATAAAAGGAAACGAGTGGCTTATCGGAAGGGAAATGGATTTGAGCAACTTAAAGTTTGATGCTACGCTTTATAACGAGTTCAGCTATGGAATGGCCTTAGAGTATAATCGATGGGTTTTTGGAGGAAGGATAAGCCTGTTACAAGGACTATCAAATGTTCAGTTCGACCCAAAGAGTCTAAACATGAGAGTTGATACTCTCAACTTTCGCCAAACAATGAATGCTGATGCAAGGCTTAATACTGCAGGTATTCCTATGAACGGAGAAGGGGATATAAGTTTTGATAATGTAAGTGATATCAATTATATCACCGACTATCTCACTAATTTTAAAAATAGGGGGTTTGCTTTAAGTGCTGGAGCTACTTATAAAATGAGTGATAGACTTAGATTCTCAGCTTCGTTTTACGATTTAGGTTACATTAACTGGAAAGATAGCGTTGTAAACTATAACCTTAAGGGTCAAAGTAGCTTCTCGGGGATTGATATTTTGAGTAGTTACTTAAATGGAGAGGATATTCAGGCCGATACAATTATTGATGCAATTATTGATGACTTTAATAGGGATACAATAAATAAGGCTTATACTACCTATTTAAAGCCTAAATTTAACCTATCGGTTAATTACAACATCTTTAGAAGGACAATTGTAGGATTTTCGGCATCGGGAGTATATAATAAGAAACTTTATCCTGCATTTACATTAGGGCTTCAGCAAGGTTTAGGAAGGTTTTTAAATCTTTTAGCAACCATATCGTACAATCAAAAAACGATAAAGAATCTAGGGGTGGGTTTTGTAATTAAACCGGGCCCATTCCAGTTTTTTGTTATAACTGATAATATTTATCCAATATTCAATCAGGACTACACAACAAATGTAAATGTTAGATTTGGAATGAACATCGTACTTGGAAGGGTAAAACCTGCTGCAGGTTTGCCTTATAGATAATATTTGAATTGTTATAAAGCCTACAATCGATACTGATATGAAAAAGCTAATACACTATATACTTCCAACAATTTTTGGGTACTTGCTCTTTGCTACGAATGCAAACGCACAATCGTCTTTCATCCCGCATAATTTAGGAGCAAGCGTTAACTCCACCTATTCTGAAATTAATCCAATTCTTTCGATAGATGGTAAAACACTTTATTTTGTAAGAGTTAATCACCCCGAGAATGCTTTTGGGAAATATAAAAGTCAGGATGTGTGGTATAGTACTCTTAATGATGATGGAACTTGGAGCGAGGCGAAAAGATTGCCTAAAGAAGTCAATATTGGGCAATATAATGCTATTCTATCAGCCGCAGGCGATGGAAAAACTTACTTAATANNCAATAAATGGAGTTTATAATAAACGTGGCACTCTTTATCTCGAACGAGGATTCTCTACAATTGAAAGAAAAGATGATGGTTCCTGGGGTAAACCTGTTAAGGTCAAAGTCAAAAAAGTATCAAGAAGAAATAGGGGTAAATACTCTTCAGCCTTTTTAACTGCCGATAAAGAGCACCTTTTCATTTCATTTGCCCCTAAAAATAATAGCGAAAAACTGACTATTTATGTATCTACTAAGAATGAAAAGAACAAATATGGAAGACCTAAAGAACTTAAAGGAGGAATAAACAAAGGTAGGAGCGCCGAAGCACCATTTCTAAGTCCTGATGGAAAAACTTTATACTTTTCGGGTAACTTTAGCAGTAAGCGAAGCAGTTATGACCTATATAAATGTACTCGCACCGACGAAACATTCGTTAATTGGTCGAAACCTGAACTACTTAGCGATTCATTGAATACACCCGACTGGAATTCTTACTATTCTTTAAACGCTAAAGGTAGCTGGGCATATTACTGTTCGGTAACAAACTCTTTGGGAAAATCTGATATTTTCAGGGTGAAAATATTTGAGGAGAATCCTTACGTTAAGGTAACCGGTTTAATTCTTAATAAAAAGGATGAAACTTTGATGCTGGCAGATACAGCATATCAGATTCTCGTTAACGATCAGCCTTTCCCAGGATTAAAAGTTGATAAAGTCTCTGCATCGTACGAAGCAATGCTTCCATTCGGTTCGCTTTACACTATAAAACCCTCATTAAATAACTGGATAAGCGTTCCTAATGAGGTTGATACAAGAGGTTTAAAGGAATACCAAGAAACAAAACTTAATCTCTATCTCGAAACGAAACCCTATGTATTTATAAAGGGTAACATCATTGATACAAGAACTAACCAACCAATTTCTATCACTAAAAAACCTAAGGTTTTAATTAACGGTATTGCCTCCGATTCGGTTAGATACGATTCACTTACAGCCAGCTATCATGCTCTATTACCGCTTGATTCAATCTATATCCTTAGAGCTCAAGTATCTAATTTTATAGGAAGACCTGATACTGTTAATGTAAAGAACCAGACAATATTCCAAGAAAAAGAGGTAAACCTTTATGTTACATCTAAGCCTTGGGTAGAAGTTAGAGGTACAGCCCTCGACAATAACACATTAAGCCCAATTATTGGCAATCCAAATATCAAATTGGTTATCAATGGTATGGTGGTTGATAGCATCAAAATTGATGCAGCAACAGGTGAATTCACAATACGCTTACCCTTTGGAAAGCAATATAAAACAGCTATAACCTCTAAAGATTTTAATCCAATCGAGAACATTCTTGACTTATCAGGATACGTAGAGAGTACCGTGGTTAATCACAATGTTTTTGGAGAGTTCAAGGATGCCAACATGGCTATACTAAGTGGAAAGATTATTAATACAAAAACTGAAAAACCACTCGAACAAGGTGTTCCTGTAAAATTGAAGATCAATGGAGTTGTTTCTCCTGCGTTTAAGTACGACTCTGTTAATTTAGAATACATTCTTAAACTACCTGTTGGCTATAACTATGATCTAACACCTTCAGTCAAAAATTTCTATAATAAATACGAACCATTAGATTTAACAAAAGTTAAGGGTAAAACAAAAATACCTAAGAATTTCTATGTTACCCCAATTGAGGTAGGTCAATCGGTTGATATTGAGCATATTTATTTTGAAACGAGTAAGGCGGATCTAAAGCCCTCCTCATTCAAGTCACTCAATGCTTTAGTTGCATTCTTAAATGAATATCCAGAGGTTACAGTGGAAATAAGCGGACATACTGATAATGTTGGTTCGGCAAGCATTAACCTTACCATTTCTGAAAAAAGAGCCAAAGCCGTTGCTGATTATGTTGTATCGCAAGGAGTTCCACGCTCTCGGGTTGTATCAAAAGGTTATGGTTTAACCAAACCCAAGTATACCAACAAAACTTCTCAGGGTAGGGCAAAGAACCGTAGAGTTGAGTTTATGATTACCGGGATTTAAAGAATCCTTTCTAATAGAATAAAAAAAGTATGACGTTCAGTCATACTTTTTTTATATATAATTTGTTTATATATAATAATATTATATATTTGTATTTTATATATAAACAATTTCAGTTATGATAGCAAATGATTTACTTAAAGGAACCCTAAGAACAATTGTTCTTAAACTACTAAGGGATAACAAAAAACTATATGGGTATGAAATTACCCGAAAAGTTGAAGAACTGTCAAAAGGAAAAATCAAACTTACATTTGGTGCACTTTACCCTGTGCTGCATAAACTTGAAGCAGAAGGGTATTTAGTTACAGAAAAGGAAAACATTGGAAAAAGGGTTAGAATATACTACTCTTTAACACCTGAAGGGCATAGCTGGGCGCAAAGCAAAGTTGATGAATTTATTGAGTATGTAAATACCATGCAGTACATACTTAAACCATTCCCTGCATAATGAAGAACCTAACCGATTACGAATTCGAATTCATTCTGCAAGAACTTGAAAAAAAGGGACTAACAGAACTGAATGTTAGGTTGGAATTGGCCGATCATATAGGGTGCATGATTGAAAGCGATGAATCAGAAACAAAAAGTTTTGAAGAAAAATACAGTGAAATAATGGATGTTTTATCAAATGTGAAGTTCTCAAACATACAATCACAAATTATTTTATCAGAAAACTTAAAATTTCAAGCTATGAAAAAAATGGTTTATATACTTGGCATTATCAGCTCAATCACAGTTTTAGCTGGGGCTATTTTAAAAGGGTTACACTTACCCGGTGCGGCAATTCTTCTTATTTTTGGAGTTTTTGTTGCAATAGCTGGCTTTTTACCTCTTTTCTTTTATACAAGCTACAAAGAGCAACCTGATAAAAGGAGCGTAATTCCTCCAATATTAGCATTTTTAGCTACTGCTCTATTAGTTACAGGAGCGCTTTTTAAAACGCTGCACTACCCTGCCTCACGCGAAATACTGCTCATAGGATCTATAATATTACTAGGTGGATTCCTTCCAGTATATTTAGTTTCAGTTTTTAGAAAAAGTCAAGAAACAAGAAACTGGTCAGCATATATACTTCTAGTAATTCTTTTTGGAGCAGTTGTGTTAATGATTAATACAACGAGAATTTCATCGTTTATTATTAGCCAATATGAAAGAACGAGTATTGATGCAAAACAAACAAGGGGATTTTTCGTAATTCAAAACGATTCAACCATCACTAAAATTAAGAATATACATCTTCCTGAAAGTACAGATTTAATAGTAAATCAAATAAGACTTAAGTCAAAAGAAACCCAACAATTTATTGACGAAATAATAAAAAAAATACTATTGACCTCAGGAAATACTTCAGAGCAGGATCTTAAAAATGCTGATAGCGATAGAGCTTGTTTCCAAGTACTTCAAAAGAAAAAGGTAAATATTCAACTAACTCAGAGAGTCGAAGAATATAAATCGTTGCTTATTCAAAATACGTTTAATGATAAATCAAAGAAACTAATAAACGTGTATCTTATTAACGATGAACGTTATGAGAATTTGCCACTTATTGTTGTACTTATGAAATTAAATGAGTTGAATAGAAATCTCGTATTAGCTGAGTATGAATACTTATCAAACTTATTAGATGGAAATAAATAATAAACTTGATAAATCGTTTGGTCCAATAGGAACGATTTCTGGGGTAACAATGTTTGCGGTTGGGATCATTCTGAGTTTCTTTTCTTTATCAGGTATTTTTTTAATTGTAATTGGTTCATTTGTGGGTTTTTCATCAACGAGTACAGTAATTGATTATGATAAAAGAAGGGTCCGTTTCAACAATAACCTGTTTGGTATTATAAAAATTGGAAAATGGTTAGACATCGAACCCAGCATGAAGATTGGATTAAGACAATCGAGAAGAACATGGCGAGCACATAGTAGAGGTAGTCGCTCAGTTGATATTACGGATAAAGATTATAGAATTATCCTCTTTGATTCCAATTGTAAACAAATTATGCACTTGATGAAATCAGCCTCAACTGATTCTGCAAAGGCTGAACTTGAGCTCTTATCATCTCAATTTGGATTAAAAGAGTGCTAATCGAGTTTAAATAATTTTAAAAAAAGCCCTGCTATCATTCGAGCAGGGCTTTTTTAAATCAACTTTATCAATAACCTAATTTGTTGCACCTGTATCAACCTGCGATTCAATTGCACTCTGAATGGTAGTTGAAACATTCGATAAAAAGTTATAACCTGTTTGACTTTCAATATAATCAACACTTGTTCTATAATAACCCCACGATTGACTATTAACTGTTTGATTGTTTGGCATCCAAACTGCAATTACTCGAGTTGATGTAGTTACTCTCGATACATCGCTTGATCCAACAGGAAGAACAACAATCACTTTCCATGTATAAGCAGGAACAACTATACTCTTCGTTGATATTGTAGTTTTATACCCTGATGCCCCTGTACCGCCTTGTCCCCAAGGACCCGAAATTATATAAAGTTCGTTTCCTGCATTTATTAAAGTTCTACAATAATTCTCAAGATTAGCCCAAGTAATTTGATTATTCTTTGGAGCTTGAGGTATCATGTTGGTCATTAAGAAAGTTGCTGAGTTATCGGCAACAGAACCTGTTCTGTCTGCACTTGGACACATATGACCACGATCAAAGCCTGAACCAGAATNNAGGTGCCACGAAACCCAATTACAAGTCCGTTTACTATTATTATACGACATGGTGTATTGCGTCTTGGTCATCAGGTAGTTATTCGGATAAGTTGAGCTATTTGCAACTGCCCCAGATGGATTTCCCATTCCCATATTATCATCACGGGTTGCAGTACCACCTCCACCACCAGAAGAATAATCAGTAATTGAAAAATCATCGAAATTTATACGTGCTGATCCTCCTGATATCTTACGAATCTCAAAACGAACATTCCCCGATTGGTTTACAGTAAAAGAAGCTTTTGTAAGGGTTGTTGATGAAGTTGTAATGGTTGATCCAACCTTTGTCCAACTTGAACCACTATTAGTTGAAATATAGAGCTCCCATGTACTAGTTGCATCAGAACCATATTTTGCATGGTAAACCTCAACCACACCTGCACCGTTTGCACTATTAAATTGCATAGTGATTTTTCCGGTATTAACCATTCTAACTGATTTTGATCCATTTTTTCTATCGCTAGAGGAGGTTCCCAACAATGCATCTGTAAAATTCCATACGCCTGTTGTTAAAGTTACGTTTGCTGCAGCATAAGCTGTTTTTGTTCCGCTTTCGAAGTTTTCAGAAATTGAAGCCGATACGGCTTTTCTTAGCTCAGTTTTATCTGAGGTAGATGGTTCAATGTTTTCTTTCTTGCAAGAGATGATGACTACCGAAAAGATAAACAAAGCAGTTAATATGAGTATTCTGCTTCTTAACAAAGATTTTTTCATAGGTTATTGATTTAGAGGTTAGGTAAAGGCAAATTATGCCTATTATTAACCCAAGTAAATAGCTGATAATTTTACACTCCCAAATGATAGAATCTTTCTTTATTTCAGTAAGTTAGATTTGGAATAAACGGATTTTTAGACGGCTGTTTTTAGCAATAAATAATCCAAAAAGCCTCTTTCTGGATTTTAATACCAAAAAGAGGCTTTTTTGCATATTTTGAGAAATAATATTTTTATGCCTTTTTATTCAAACTTTTTAAACTTTAACTCAGTAAAATCAAAGTCGGGATTTGGAACTTCTACGCGCATTTCATCAACCTTTCCCATAGCATTTATTATAAAAGTCACTTTACCTTGAGGAAGTGAAGGGAAGTCGGGGAATTGAATACTAAAAGTATCGTATTGCCAATGTTTTAACACCGAGTTAAATTGTGGAGCAGGAGCAAATACAAGCTTTAACTCACCATTTTCTATGGTTACTTTTGCATTTCCATATAAATCGCCACCATACAGTCCAGCATACTCATTTAAAGCAAGTGTTGGATTCGAATCCTTGTTTCGCTTTAGCTCCTCTTCCACCCTATTTTTCTTCTCCATTTCCATTTGTTTTTTGCTATTATTCAGCATCATGGTGCTCCAATCTGTACTTATACCTCCAAGGAACATATCGAGGGTTTTGTAAACTAAAGGATTGTATAAAGATGAGTTCTTATTCGTTAGAATAACAAACCCTAGTTTCTCCTCCGGAACTAAGCAGGTGTAAGAAATCATTCCATCATAGCCTCCACTATGACTAACGATTTTTCGTCCCAAATAATCAGAAACGCCCCAACCCAAGGCATAAGCCTTGAAATGAGTTGATGGGAAAAGGCTTTCGGAATACGATGATACTCCCTGAAGAGTATTTGGTGACCACATCTCATGACTCCTATTTGCAGTAAAAACTTGGGTGCCGCCTAATTTCCCTCTGTTTAACTGTAGCTTTATCCATTTAGATAAATCGTTTACGCTTGAGTTTATTGCTCCAGCAGGAGCAACATTATCCCAATTGAGATAAGGAATTGATATTGTTTTGCCCCCAAAATCAGTATGACATTGAGCAACATTATCGAGATCTTTTAAAGCATTAGTGGAAGTTACCGTTCGATTCATCGCCAAAGGTTTGAAAATTCGTTCGGAAACAAACTCATCCCATGTTTTACCAGAAACAACATGAACAATCTCGCCTGCTGCTAAAAACATGATATTTGAATACCCGTATCTTTCACGGAAACCATAAGCGGGTTTAAGAAATCTAGCCCTTTTGATAACCTCTTCCCTCGAATAGTTTGTGCCAAACCAAAGCAAATCGCCACTGAATGTAGCCAACCCGCTTCGATGACAAAGTAAATCTCTGATTGTCATATTATAAGTTACATAAGGATCGTAGAGTTGGAACCAAGGTAGGTACTTGATGACTTTATCGTCCCATTTAATCTTTCCCTCATCTACCAGAATCGCCAAAGCCGCAGCTGTAAATGCCTTTGTATTGGAAGCAATGGCAAAGAGTGTATTAGCATCAACCTTATCCGGCTTACCAACCTCCTTTACACCGAATCCCTTGGCAAAAATCAATGAATCATCTTTAACAATTGCAATGGCCATTCCAGGTACTTCCCAATCTTTAAGAGCTTTTGCATAATACTCATCAAGCGCTCTAAGTGTTTTTTGTGGTTCTTTTTGGGCAAGCAAATTACTGCTTAAACCTACAAAGCATATAAATAGAATTAAGGCGATTCTATATTTCATATAATTGCAATGATTGTTTGGCCTGCTATTCATAAGATTATTGTTTATGAGAAGTAAAGGTAAAACAAAAACATCTGCTTTCCCTAAGATGTTCAATGCAATTCACAAATAGATGAGAAATAAAAATTAAAAAAAGCGTAAAACCCTTTTGAATTCCTTGAGCTTATGTATTTTTGATAAAATTTTACTTTTAATGCCTCCTAAAACAAGTCAAAGAATTAAGAATGAGGAAATAGTGAACAGCTCATCTCATGGTGTTGGGCTCGCAATTGCTATTGCTTGCACAGCATTGCTTATAATAAGAGGAGCATACTATGGGACTGCTTGGCATATTGTAACCTTTTGCATCTTTGGAGCTGGTTTGATAAACCTTTACACAGCATCAACTCTTTTTCACAGCGCTATAAACTTAAGGGCTAAGTATAACCTAAACAAATTCGATCATTCATCTATTTATGTTTTAATTGCTGCAACCTATACTCCCTTTGCTATTGTTGGAATTCAGGGAGCATTTGGTTGGGTCATTTTTGGTTTAGTTTGGGCAATGGCAATTACCGGTGTAGTATTTAAAATTTGGTTCTATTCTCCTAAATATCGAAAACTTTCGGCTTGGCTTTATGTTGCCATGGGCTGGATTGGAATAATAGCCATTGTCCCCATTATTAGACATGTCCCAAACACAGCACTTTGGTTTCTTTTAGCAGGCTGCTTGGCCTACTCTGCAAGCATTATATTTTATTTGGTAGATAAAATTCCTTATGGACATGGAATTTTTCATCTATTTATAATTGGAGGCAGCATTTGCCACTTTTTCTCGCTTGTTTACATGATTTAATTAGCAAAACTAATACTATGAGTTCAAATAATTACAAATTAAAACCCGAGGATATTAAGGATTTAATAAATCCTATGGGTTACTGCTATGCTTCGGATCAAATAACTATCGATGGCATGCCCGTTGGTTTTATGTATCGCGAAAAGGCAGAAGAGGAAGAGGATAGCGGATGGCGTTTTTACTCAGGCAAAGAAACACAAGAATATGTTGAAAACGGGCACCATTTTATGATGTTTGATTTAAACTATATAGCCAATTGCGACCCAGCAATAATTCCTTACCTAAAATCGAAAAGGGAAATTGAATACGAAAGGATTGAAGGAACTGATAAGTTTGAGGAGATTGACGGACCCTTCTAAGAAAAAGAATTCCGATCTCTTCGAGAGATCGGAACAATAATATACCGAATCCTTATTGGCTACGCCAATAAGGATTTTACTTTTTCGGAAATGGCTTTGCCATCGGCTTTACCAGCAAGGGCTTTTGTAGCTACACCCATAACTTTTCCCATATCGGATGGAGCTTTGGCACCAACTTGCTCGATGATCTTTTTAAGTTCAGCGGTTAACTCCTCATCACTCATCATTTTTGGGAGGTACTCCTCAATAAACTTAGCTTCCTCTAACTCTTTATCAGCTAACTCCTGACGACCAGCGCTGATGTATTGATCAGCAGCATCTTTACGTTGCTTGTACTGCTTTTGAAGAATCTTCATCTCTACTTCAGCAGAAAGGGAATCCTTGTGCTCACCATCAGTTTTTGCAAGAAGAATGGCGCTTTTAATAGCCCTAAGGGCTTCAAGGCGTACTTTTTCTTTTGCCATCATGGCTGCCTTGATATCGTTATTTATTCTTTCCTCTAATGACATACATTTAGTTGTTAGTTCACAGTTGTGAGTTGACAGTATTTATATTAAATAGTTAGCCGAAGTTATACATAATTCTATCAACTGTCAACTAACCGCTGTCAACTAATTTAGTCTACATTATCATGCAAATAAGCATTATCGTTACGAAGGAAGATATCTCCATCCTCCTCAGAAAGTGTAAAGCGTGAAACGTTACTTGCCTTTGAATGCTCGGTTTCATCAATTTTTATATTCTTACGCTTGTAAGCAGGAATTTTTTCCAATTGATCAATGTTTGATTTAACAGTCAAAGGTGTTGCATTCTGCCTTGTACTGGTTTTCACCTGAGGCTCTTTAGTTGCAACTACTTGCTGAGGTTTTACAGATGTTACAAAGAACTCATCGTCGAAAAGGCTCTTCTCTGTAACCTTAGGATTCACATCAAAATCATCGAAATCTATCACCCTTTGCGAAAGTTCCTTTTCAGTTATCTTATCGCGTCTAGGCGTTGTAATCGGTTTCTCTTTAACCTCGAAAATCGACTCCTTAATCACTCTATTCTCTGAACGTTCACCATCGAGCATAACCACATCAACCTGCTTATTGCGGATGTATAGCTCAGGAATGCTGCTAGTGCAGAAACCAGTTGCAATGATGGTAACATTTAGGTCATCGCCAAGGCTTGGATCGCTACCGTTACCCCAAATAAGATCGGCACCCTCGCCAGCAACAGCTTGGATATAGTCAGTAATTTGACCAATCTCGTCCATGGTAATCTCATCCTTGCCCGATGTAACGTTAAGCAGGATGTTACGAGCACCAGATATATCATTATTATTCAACAATGGCGATTGAAGCGCTGCTTTTACAGCCTTAATAGCCCGACTCTCGCCCGAAGCTCTTGCCGAACCCATTATAGCAACACCGCTATTGATCATTACCGTTTCAACATCGGCAAAG
>DQHR01000133.1:0-27238 GCA_003531155.1 Bacteroidales bacterium
ATACCAGGATACTTGTTGTATGAAAACCAAACATCAAGAGGAGAACAACCGTAACTTGTATCGATAGCAAATTGAGCATCGATGAATGGGTATACAGTAACATTTACTGAATCGGAAGCAGTACATCCAAAATCTGTTAAAACAGTTAACTTTACTTTATATGTTTTATCAACTCCTGTTAAATTGTTTAAAACATGACTAGGTTCAAAATCAACGGAAGTATTACCATCGCCAAAACTCCAATTGAAAATAGTTGCATTTGCTTTTGAGGTGTTATCCAACGTGAGCAATATTGGATTACAACCAACTATTACATTTGGAGTAAAATCAGCAATAACTGATGGATAAATTAAAACATCATGCGATTCAGAATTGGTACAACCACCCTCATTGGTTACCGTTAAAGATATAGTTCGAGTGAGTGGTACTAAACCATTGTTTACATATGGGTGAGTGTGATCTAAATTCGTACCGCTGGTAGATGCATCGCCATAATTCCACAAATAGGATACAATTCCACCGCGAGAATTATTATCAATACTAACTGTATCTGGCGAACAATAGTGTTTTTGAATAGCAGCAAAATCAGCATAAATTTGGCTGTAAATTTTTACTTTTTTAGAAATTGTATCTTGACAACCAAATTGGTTACGTGCTGTTAATTTCACTTTATAATCTCGGCTTAAATCAGTTTTATTATCATAAATATGCGATGGGCTCAATGCCGAAGAGTTTGCTCCATCAGCAAAATCCCAATCGTATACATTTGCGACACCCCCAGGATTAGTACTAACAGGCGTTGTAGTATTAGTGAATGCTACGTTTGTGAGATTACAGAACGCTGCTGGAACAGGTATAGTAAATCCAGCTGTAACCCGAGGATAAACTCTAACAGTATTAGAAACTATTTTACTACACTTATCACCGTTATTGAATACTTGAAGCTGAATCACAAAATCTTTAAAAGTATTCGATGCATTATTCGTTAAAATAATTGTAGTATCTAATCCAGTAGTTTTAAAGAGTACCCCATCTAACGTCCATCGATAACGCGCAGCATCGCCAACAGAGGTGTTACGAATATTAACTGTTAAGGGAGAACAGCCAGATGCAACATCAATGGTAAAACCAGCATCAAAGAAAGAGTATATTTCAACAGTAGATGTTGCTGTACTTTTGCACCCATGGGGTGAAGTGGCAGTCATCGTTACTGTATAAATCGAATCTCTAGGAACTAAATTATTAAAATCATGAACAACCGTTCCTGTAGGGTTATTTGTAACATCGCTAAAGCCATCGCCAAACTCCCACAAATAGGAGTCAATCGTATTACTTGATGAACCATTGGTAAAAGTAACTGTTTGCGGATTACATCCCTGATTAATATTTTGTGTAAAACCTGCGCTTATACTAGGAAGTACAGTAATAAGCTTATAGTAAACATCGGCACAACCATCTTGGTTTTTGGCCAAAAGAACAACTTTGTAAACAATTGTATCGTTTGTATTATTATTGAATGTATGTGAAAATGTAAACGGCACAGGGGGAGCCGGATCGGCAGTAGCACCATCTAAATCATAAGTTAGATAAGGAGAGCCATCGCCAAAATCGTATTGCCAGTACTTAATGCCTGAAGATTTATCCTCAAAATCAACTGTCAAAGGAGCACAACCCGATACTTTATTAGATATAAATGTAGCTTTAAGAGGAGTTGATACTTGTACGTCAATGAACGCTGTATCTGTCATATCACAAGCACCAGAAACAACTACCTGATATGGAGTATTACTTTTGGGTGTAGCCCAAGGATTTTGAATTGTTGGATCGCTCAATGTACTATCGGGCGACCATAAAAAATTTGTTCCTCCTGTAGCAAAGAGTTGAACCGGGTTTCCATAACACGTTTTAAGAACACCTGAACTCGTTCCAGCCACTACAGCATTTACCTTAAGCTCATTGAAATCAGAAAAATATCCGTAGAAACAACCTGACCCCCCTCCCCCATTAACTATCCCAAGATGGAAGATATCTTTTTTATTTTCTATAAAATGACTACCTACAGAAATAGCTCCTGCTCCAGTATCAGGAAAGGGACCAAACCTTATCACACTCCAATCTGAACCAGGAATTGGCGTAAAAACAGGGGTTGGCGTAAAAGGCGTAATAAAAGTGCTTGTGAAATTTGCAGCCGAACCATCAAATTCAAATCCATCCTCAGCACCCTGGCGTACCATCATAATCACAAAAAAACTTTCGGTTGAGGTTCTGGCGAAGGATACTTGAGTACTCCCTGTACATTTATCGATAGGGGGCAATATGGCACCACCTTGTTCACAGCCAAACCCACCCACATGCCATACGTAAGTAGGCTGATCGGATACTACTCTATAATACGTTTCGCCATCTGGGATCTGGACGTACAACTGCTGACCTAAATTAATGGTTGTGTTTGTTATTAGTGTTCCTGCGGTGTTATAAATTTTCAAACTTGTCCCGTTTACTGTACCAAGAATATAAATATGATCCCAATTATCTAAAAAAGTCCGTATTACCGCATACTCCTTTCCTATAATATTGGTTGGAACAATCTGATCACCTGCAACATCATAACAACCACCACTCGTGTGCTTAAACGAATCGTCTTTTAGGGTTACTGCAATTGGCAAGTTACTGGTAACTTTTGTACCTCCTAATCGGTCAGCCACTGCTTGACTTTTATGATAAGGAAAAAGCGAGAAAGTTTGACCGGCCATTAAATTAACGGTATAAGTATCCCCAGCAATAATATCTGATGGTGTTGTACCATAAGAAGCCCTAACACCAGGAGGTAAATCAAATGTAACCGAGGTAAAATCCTCTGTGGCAACAACATCAATTGAAGAGTAAGGTTGTATTAACGATGGAAGAAATGGCTCCATCGAAGCATTATTAGACAGTGTTTGGTTTACATTGTGTGTTTGAAAAGGAGTAAAGAATTCGGTACCCAAAGCATTACTCCCCTTTAAAGCCCATATATCCTTATTATTGCTATTACTTGTTTCGTAGTAGCAAGTAATCAGGTTATTTGATGTTATTTTGATCCCAACATTATTTACTCCATCCGTTGTTAATGGTTTATTCTCGATTGTTAATTTTCCTAAGCCAAAGGCATCATTATCGTCCACCCCAGGGTATGGAGCTAATCCTAAAGCTAACCCATATAAATTCCCATCGGAAGCCTGAGTAAGTTGACCAAAATAGGGGTTATTTCCGTTGTTGTTACCTGTAAAATCGTGCATCTTGGTATACGCCGAAGTGCTAGGGTTAAATCTAAAAATGGTTCCCAAATTATACACACCACCATAGCACGTCATTCCATATAAATTCCCATCAGAAGCCAGCATCAGAGTACCATACGGGTTTTTACCATCGGCAGCAACTGAAAATTCATGTTTTATTGTTAATGTGGTAGCGCCGGGAACATATTGGAAAATAACGCCCATGTCATCAGTTCCTCCTTTGGAAGTCATCCCGTAAAGAGTTCCACCAACAACTATAAGTGACCCATAAGGATTTCGACCAGGGGCAGCCCCTCCTATTCCTGTGAAATCTATTTTTTTAGTAAACGTATTAGGAGGAGTAAATTCAAATAATACTCCGCAACCATTAGCACCACCGCCTGATGTCATTCCATATAGTTTTCCGCCAAACTCTACAAGAGAGCCAAAAGGATATTGCCCATTTGCTACTCCTGAAAAATCAACTCTTTTATTAAATGTATAAGGAGCATTGGAACTAATGTCGAATAAAACACCTAGGTTATTTGCACCTCCATCTCTAGTCATTCCATAAAGCGTTGTACCAATTGCAACCAAAGATCCATAAGGATAACTGCCTGTTCTGAGTGCTGCTGTGTGAGTAAAACTAAACCTTCGATTAATTGCATTTGTGGCAGGATCATAATCGAAAATAGCACCCCGATTATTTGCACCTCCCTCCCGAGTCATTCCAAACATTTTTGCGCCAACTGCTACAAGTGAGCCATAAGGAAAACTCCCAGTTCCATCTAAATCTGTTTTTGAATACGCGTTGGTGGAAAAGTTGTATTTAAAAACAACTCCGGGATTATTGTTCGAACCTCTCTGCCTAGTTGTACCATAAAGTGTTGAACCAACAGCTATAAGTNNACATAAGGATTTTGTCCCTGATTTGCTCCCGCTGACCCTGTAAAATTGAACTTTTTTGTATAGGTATAGGTAGTTGGATCGATTGAAAAAAGAACACCTTGCGTTGACCATGGGTATGGAGAAACTATCCATTGAGATACATCCTCTGCTATAAAATGTTGGTGAAGAGGATTTGGATCTGAAATGGGATAAATTGTATCTAAAACAATATCAGGAAAACCATCTGGGTTTAAAGGACTATAACGATTAGCAGGCATACTAATAGTTACAACCGCTGGATTCAAACCTGCTGAAAACTTAAAATAACTTGAAACGCCTCCAGGATAATTATGATTAATTGTTACTTCGGGAACAACATACCAAAACTTTGTATCAGTTTGAGCTTTTAGGGAACTAAATGTAAAAAACAGCCAAAATAATAAGTTGAAAAATACTATAAAGTATTTTATCTTAGCTTTCATAGCGGAATTTTTAATCACCATTTTTCAAACATTTATGTAAACTATTACGTACATTAATCATAAAATGTTATACATTGGTCATTATTAAATCTTATATTTAAAGTTGATTTTTTATGAAAGTAAAGCAAATAAATCACATAAAAATACATTTTTTTATAAATTGATTTGAAAAATTGGATAAATATAATGTACATTGTTCTTAATTGATTATTTACTATCTGACATTTAATTTCTAAATTCTGAATAATAGCCATGAAAATCATAAAGAAATTTATAACCATATCAATGCTACTCTTCAGCATTGCATCTAATGCTCAACTTCCTTTTTTTGAGGGATTTGAATCTGGTGCAAAACCATCAGGATGGAGCGAGGTGTACGTATCAGGGACTGAGCCATGGCGTTATAGAAATGGAGGACATAGCCCCAATGATAATAACTGGCTAATACCTCCTGAACAAACCGACATCACACGTAATCCACCATCTGCTCATACAGGCACATACAACGCCATTTTTTTCAAACAAAGCACCAACAACGAACGTACTAAATTAGTTACAAAACCAATAGACCTGAGTGAGGCAATACAGCCCGAGCTCAGTTTTTGGCTTTGCCAGGTTCCATGGACATTTTCGGGCAATACCAACTGGGATATATTTCGAGTTTATTATAAAACATCTTTTTCTGGAAATTGGACTTTGCTTGCAGAATACCTGGACCCACTACCAACCTGGACTCAATTTAAAATAAACCTGCCAAACCCGAATTCAACCTATTATATTGGCTTTGAAGGTCAAACTCAATGGGGGTACGGTACCTGCATCGATGATATTAGTATTATTGAGAAAGCCGATCAGGAGCGATATGTTAGCGAATTAATTGTAAATCAAGCCGATTATACATTTGCTCCATCCGGCTCCAATAACGAGCCAATACTTTCATTGCGATTTAAAGTATTTGGCAATAAAGGATCAGCAATACTGAAGAATATCGTGGCCAAATCTCTCAACTCTAACGATGCAGATATTAGTACCGATGGAGTTAAACTTTATAAAACCACAACTAATCAATTCAATACCTCTAATCTTATAGGAACTGGTGGAAATTTTAGCAATGGCAGTATAACTTTCAGCAATTTGAATATAGAACTTCCAAATGGATTTTCATAT
This sequence comes from Bacteroidales bacterium, assembly GCA_003531155.1. Classification (GTDB taxonomy): domain Bacteria; phylum Bacteroidota; class Bacteroidia; order Bacteroidales; family Tenuifilaceae; genus UBA8529. Next base: position 5,795 of record DQHR01000133.1, read on the forward strand.
CTGTGGCTTACATACGATGTTAAACAAAGTGCTACGCATGGCAACCTTTTGGATGCCATGTTCGAATCTGGAAATATTCAGGTGAACGACTCTCTTTATCCCAAAATATCTGAATCTCCTGTGGGCAGTAGAATTATTTATGAAACTATTTATCGTCAGGATTTTGAAGAAAGTCACGGCTGGGCTCTTGACGGTGAATTTCAAGTTGATGCTCCACAGGGAAAGGGAGGCCTTTCATTTGGCTATCCTGATCCTACTTATGCATATAGCGGAAATAAAGTGTTGGGGACAGATTTATCAGGTCTTGGGATAGTTGCGGGCGATTATGAAAATAACATTTCCGAGGCAGGAGCATATAAAGCCATTTCTCCAACGATTAATGCCCTATTCTACAAAGACTTAAAAATTTCTTATAGGCGTTATCTTAACATTGATGTATGGGATAAAACAACTATAGACGTGAGCAAAAACAATGGCGCAACGTGGAATAATGTTTGGGTCAATAATGCCTATTTTACAGATCAACTTTGGTCTAAAACATTTCATGATGTACCTTCATCGATTGCAAGATCTAATCAACTGAAATTCATGTTTAAGATGGGACCAACAACCCCAACAAATACTTACTCTGGCTGGAATATTGATGATTTTATTGTTACAGGTGACTATATTACCAAGGATGTTGGGGTAGTTGAATGGGTTTACCCCAAAACGGGTTGTGGAAACTCAGCAACTGACAGCGTAGTGGTTAAAGTTGCCAACCTTGGTGCTGCTGCTTCTCCATCTTCAATTCCTATACAATACTCATTCGATAACGGTATATCCTGGGTAACTAATTTCATTACTCAAAGCATTAATCCAGGGGATACCATTAGTTTTATTTTTCCAACAAAAGTAAACCTTAGTACTCCTGGAATAAGAAATGTAAAAGCTAGGACTAAGCTCACTGGCGATGAGGATGCGTCAAATGATGGAATATCTGCTCAAATATATTTAGTTCCTACTTATACGCTACCAATTACTCAGCAATTTGAGACTAATGATGGTTTCTGGCGTCCAATGGGAACCTCGATTTGGCAATGGGGATTGGTAACAAAGCCATCTATGAGCGGAGGATCAAATTCTTGGGCAACAAGTTTAACTCAAAATTATGGAGAACTTCTTACTGGAAATACCGACACTTTATTTTTTGACAATTTTGAAGAGTATTCTGATTGGTCATACACAGGAGAGTTTGAAATTGCATCACCCACTAAATCAGTTCCATCCTATACTTTTAGTGGAATAGTTTGCTTAGGAACCGACCTTACCCTTATGGGTGAAAACCCTGGAATGTACGAGAATAATATCTTAGATACAATAACATCACCTGATATCGACATAAGCAATTATACAGATTTACAATTAAGTTACTATAGATGGTTTAAAGTGCTGGATGGAGATACAGTTAGAATACAGGTGAGCAATAACAACACAAACTGGGTAACAATATGGAGTAACAATGGTTTAGCAGAAACATCTGACAATGATTGGAATAAACAAACTCTTAACTTACCCAACTCAATTATCAAAGGAAATACCCTTAAAATTCGTTTCTTGTTAATTACCAACGGCAGTGATGTTGCCGAAGGTATTAATATTGATGATTTAATGGTTACTGGCAAACAGTATAATTCAAATTTTGCATATCTCCAAAGTCCCTGTTTTGATCTCACTGGAGTAACTATACCAATCATCGATTTAAGTGTATTCAATAATACAGAGGCAGGAGTCGATGGTGCATCGCTCTACTACTCCACTGACAATGGTAATACTTGGGATAATGTAAACAATAATGATTTGAATAGTGAGTATTGGAACTGGTATACCGACAGTATTGTTTCTTCAATTGGAAGTGCTGGTTGGAATGGTTTAGATAATCAATGGAGACGTTCACGACACCAACTCCCATCTGCCTTGGCAAACCAGAATCGTGTTATCTTCAAACTAGGGTTTAAATCCGATAAAGCCAATAATGATTTTGGAGGGTTTGCAATTGACAATTTTAAACTTTACGAGGCCCCATTTGATGTTGGTGTTGAGAGTATCATTAGCCCGATTTCCGCTTGTGATTTGAGTAATCAACAAGAGATAAAACTCAATATAAAGAACTTTGGACCTCAAAACATGAAATCTGGAGATTCTATTGTTGTAGCAATTAACGTACAACACCCAATGATGACCGATAGTAAAACCGATAAGATATTTCTATCATCAGATTTAAATGCAGGTAGTAGTATTGAGCATAATATTTCAAAAAAATTCAATATGTCAATTAGTGGTGATTACGACATAACTACTTACACTGATATTGAATCCGATCCATTATTTTACAGTCCCGCTTCAAACAATTCAATTAACCAAATAATAACCGTACAAAAACCTTATGTTGAACTGGGTGAAGACATTAAAACATACTTTCCTGACACTGTAGTTTTAGATGCTACCAACGCAGATCCTCTGGTAACTTATGAATGGTATAAGGCGCCTGATAAAGTTACTGTGATTGGAACTGATCCTACTTTTTCAATTACAGATCATAATGGAGGCAAATACTATGCGAAATTGACAAATACGATTCCATGTTCATCCACTGATTCAATTACAGTCACTCGACTTACAAGGGACATTGGTATTCCATCATTTAATAGCCCTCTAAGTTCATGTGAACTTTCTGATATCACACCATTTAAGGTATATTTAAAGAATTATGGCTCGGATGTGTTAACTAATGGGGATGAAGTTTACCTTCATTATATCTTCAACGGAGGCACACAGGTTGATACCACCTGGGTTATGGACGAAACGATTTTACCAAATGATTCATTAGTCTTTACATTTAACAAATCTCTAAATATGCAAGCAGTTGGTTCATACACTTTAAAAGCATGGGCCACAGTAACATCAGATGAAAGCGCATCTAACGACACAACCGATTTAACAATTAATGTATGGGGTTATCCTACTTTTAGTTTGAAAGATGCAATGGGACTACCTAAAGATTCTGTTAATGTGTTCAACACTAATTACACTTTAGATCCTGGCGCGTGGGATTCATACCTATGGAAGAATGACAATTCGACCAATAGAACTTTTAATATGGATAATACAGGTTGGGCTACAGTAACAGTATTTGATAGTCATAATTGCAGTGCTATTGATTCGCTTTATGTCAACCTTAAATTCTCTGATGTTGGTATAGATTCTATAGTCAGCCCAATCTCAGCATGTACAGTTGAAGGAACTGTTTACCCACATATTATTATTAAGAACATGGGGACAGATACCCTTACTAGTGGAACAGATATCAACCTACAATACTTTTTTAATACGACTTTAATGGAATCACCAACACTTACACTTGACTCAAATCTTCCGCCAAATGGTACTGAGGATATTATATTCGGTGTTGGAGTTGATATATCAACCGTAGGTAGCTATAATTTTGATTTTAGTGCATCAACATTAGCAGATTCTAAACCTGAAAACAATAGTAAAAATCATTTAGTATCTGTTTTCGGTTATCCAGCCCTAGAATTAGGAGACTCAATAATTACACGAAATGCAAATTACACAATTGATGCATTAGCTGGGCGCGATAGCTATTTATGGTCGACGGGTGAAACAACTCAGCAAATAACAGTTAATCAAACTAATAAATATAAGGTTACTGTTGTGGAAAATGGTATTTGTTCATCTACAGATTCTCTTGTTGTAACATTCTTACACCATGACTACACTATTAGCCAAGTAATTAACCCTGTAACTTCCTGCAGTACAACATCTAATCAAGATATTATTTTTAAGTATTCCAATATTGGCAGTGATACATTAAAAATTGGCCAACAAGTCAAATTCGGCTACCAAATAGATGAAGATTATTTTGCTGAAGAGAATTATTCCTTAACGTCAGACTTAGCACCCGGTCAGTTTATTAACTATACATTTACAAATAAGATCGATCTTTCAAATGCAGGTACCAAACACTTTATTGCCTATGGAATTTATTCTGGTGATATAAATACAAGTAATGATACCCTTGAGTTTGATTTTGAAATTAAAGCCACTCCTATTGTCAACTTAGGTGCCGATAGAATTATTAGAACTGGTCAAGAAACATTAGATGGTGGTGAAGGAACTGATTACTCATATTTATGGCAGGACAACTCAACAGGTCGTTTCTTTATTGTTGAAAATACTGGTGATTATTGGGTTACTACAACCTCACCTAATGGTTGCTACGATAGAGATACCGTTAACATTAAATCATTATATCCTGATTATAAAGTATCGACCATAATTTCCCCTGTAAGTGCATGTAGCCATACAGATGCTGAACAAGTGGAAATTGAGATTGAGAATATTGGAACTGACACCCTTTTTATTGGTCAGACAATTTATGTCACCTACGAAGTAAATAACGCTATCGAGAAAACAGAGCCAATTACCATGGTTCAGAAATTCAATCCTGGCAATAAACTGACTCATACTTTTAGTAAAACTTATAACCTACAAAATGTAGATACATATAATATTAAAGCATACACAACATACTCGTTGGATCTCAACCCTCTCAATAATGCTTTAACGTCTTCAATACAAACTTGGAGTCAGCCAATTGTAGCCTTAGGAAATGACACAGCCATTTGTCAAGGTTCAACCATTATCTTAGATGCAGATAATCCATCAAATACATATTTATGGAGTACCACTGAAACAACTCAAACCATTGAAGTTTCAGCAGCTGGTAATTATTCGGTTGAAGTAACAGATCCAAATGGTTGTAAAAACAGCGATGAAATAATAATATCTATTAACGACTTGCCATCTGTCTCACATTCAACACTTTCACCTACCTGTATCGATGCAACCCCAATAGTTTTAAGTGGTGGTAATCCAACAGGAGGTTTGTATAGTGGTTCAGGTGTAACAGGAGCAACATTTACTCCTGCAACGGCTGGTTTAGGGTTACATTCAATTACTTACCAAATTACAGATGGTAATGGGTGTACAAATTCAACAACTGTTGATATCACAGTAAATCCGCTCCCTGTCATAGATCTTGGGGATGATAAATCCGTAAGTGAGCCTACCATCTTAGACGCAGGAGCTGGCTATACTTCATATCTATGGAACACCAGTGCTACAACCCAAACAATAACAGCAAATTCAGGTGGAACATATTCTGTTACTGTTACTGATGCTAATGGGTGTAATGGCTTTGATGAGATTACTATAACTTGGCAGGATATTGTTGATGTTCAGGCAACAGAGCTAGTATCCCCATCTCCTACTTCTACTAACTGTTATAATGCACAAGGGCAAACAGTAACAGCTACCTTAAAAAATTTAGGAACTAATACTTTTACATCGGGACAAAATTTCGATGTATCTTACCAAATTGATACTAATACACCTGTAGTTGAGACACTAACACTGAATTCAGATTTTGCAAGTAACCAAACTCAAAACTTTACTTTTGCCCAGAAAGCAATATTAGATCCGGGTACTTATACTTTCTATTTTAAAACCATTACTGGTAATGAAACCGTAACAGATTACCCAGTAACTATAACAGCTAACCCAGTATTCGCTTTTAGTAATGACACCATTAAAACAACCCTACCATACCAACTAACATCAAACATTAGCGGTGTAACCTATTTATGGAATACTGGAAGCCCAAATCCTTCGATTCAAGTTTCATCTTATGGAAAATACTGGTTAACTGTAACAAGTGCAGGTTGCAGCACAACCGATACAATTGTAATTGCGTCTCCTGGTAACGCTGTTGAAACAATACCTGGTTCGAATGCAAAAGTTACTTTTTTCCCAAATCCAGTAAATAATGAACTTACAATAAGAATAGAGACTGATAAAAACGAGGCTTTTACAATTGATCTTGTAAATCCTAGCGGACAGATTGTTAAAGGCCTAAAAACAGAAAAAACGATCTTTTTCAACGACAAGATTGATGTAAGAGGGTACAATCCTGGTTTATATCTCCTTAAAGTAGGAAATGGAAAAGGTTCAGCGGTTTTTAAAGTAATAATTCAACGTTAGCATAGCTAAGAAGAATACTAAAAAAGGATTGCATGATATGCAATCCTTTTTTATTCGTTGCTTTATTAGAATAATATATAAAACAACCTTTTCTCATATTCAATACTGACAATAATCATTGACAATTAATCAGATCAACTTTACTTTCGAAACCGAAAATTAACTCAATCTTATACAATCAAAATACTTGTAAAAATGCACAAAATAGAATCCCACCCTATTCTCGATGTCCCAAAAAGAAACCTAGTTTCCTTCAAATTTGATGGAAAAGAGATTAAAGGAGAAGAAGGGTTTACCATTGCGGCTGCTCTCCACCAAGCAGAGTACCCTGTTCATAGTCACAGCATCGAGAATCGTGAACGAAGCCTTGAATGTGGCATAGGGAAATGTGGTGCTTGTGAAATGTTGGTTGATGGACAGATTAAACGTATCTGTATTACAACCATTGATGGTGTTAAAGAGGTGAGCGAAATACCTCAAGAGTACACCCCGAGCGTAAAGTCACCTAATAAACAACAGTCAACAAAAATTTATAAAACCTCTGTTGTCATTATAGGTGCAGGTCCAGCAGGACTTGCAACAAGGGAAATATTATTACAACATGGTGTTGAGAATATCGTTGTTGATAATAATTCAACCATTGGGGGTCAATTCAACATGCAAACACACCAGTTCTTCTTTTTCGAGAAAGAGAAAAAGTTTGGTGGAATGCGTGGCTTTGATATAGCAAAAACACTTGCGGGCGAAAATCATGAGGGTATTTTCCTCGATAGCACTGTTTGGGATATTCTTGAAGGCAAGCGCATTGCAATTAAAAATATTAAAACAGATGAGATCTACTATATCGAAGCAGATCACCTTGTGGTTGCAACGGGTGCAGTACCTTTCATGCCAACTTTCGAGAATGATGATTTGCCCGGTGTTTACACTGCTGCAGTTGTTCAAAAAATGATGAACCAAGAGTTCACCCTTTTGGGCAAAAACGTTTTAACTGTTGGTGCTGGAAATATTGGTTATTTGACCAGCTACCAGTTAATGCAAGCTGGAGCTAACGTTAAGGCAATTATTGAGGCTATGCCTCGCGAAGGAGGATTCCCTGTTCAAGCAAATAGAGTTCGTCGTTTAGGTATTCCTGTAATGCTTAGCAAAATATTAATTAAAGCACTACCAAATGAAACCCGCACTGGAGTTGTAGGTGCTGTCATTGCAGATTGTAAAGACTTTAAACCAATTCCTGGTACTGAACAAATTGTTGAGGATATCGATGCTATTAATATATGTACAGGTCTTGTCCCAGATGATCAACTACTAATAAAAGGTAACGAGATTTTTGGTCGTAATTGTTATGGTGCAGGTGATGCAATACGTATTGGAGAAGGTACAAGCGCTGTGGTTCGTGGTAAGCAAGTTGCATATGAGATTCTCCAAGAGATGGGCGAACGTTGCAGCTACGACAACTATCTAACAATTAGCAAGGAGTATATCGATAGCCAACAACACCCAACTAGAGTTATTGAAAATCCATATAAACCAAGCGAAGAGCGTAAAACAAAGAAACCATTCGTTCAAATCGATTGCCTTTACGGATTCGCTTGTAATCCTTGTGAGTTTGCTTGTCCACATGGTGCCATCACCAAAACATCCACAAGCACCGTTCCTCAAATCGATTTTGAGAAATGTATAGGTTGTATGGATTGCGTTTATCAATGCCCTGGCTTAGCAATCTTCGGGTATCATTATGCTAAAGATTGGTTATTCTTGCCCATCGAGTATGAGGCTACTGAAGGTTCAGAAGTATTTCTTGTTGATAATAATGGTAAGAAAATTGGCGAAGGAGTCATTGAGAAGATTTTACGCAAACCCAATAAGACTAACATTGCGCGCGTTAAATCGCTTACCATTCATGGCGATGAGCTAATTAACGTTAGAGGGTTTATTATAAAAAGCAACTATCCAAATCCGGTTAGACTTACAAAAACAACCTATAAACCGGAAGAGAAAACTTACGTTTGTCACTGCGATGACGTAAGCATGGACGAAATCCTTGATACAATTGGTGATCGCAAGTTCATTTCGGCCGATGAAATTAAGCATACCACACGTTTAGGTATGGGCGCCTGTCGTGGTAAGCGTTGTATTAAACGTCTCAAAACAGCTTTAATTCCTAAAGGAATTCAGATTGTTGGCGATGCAACTCCACGTGGGCCACTAAGCAACCAGGTTTCGATGGGTGAGTTATACCCTAAAGATGTACATCCTACTTACATCACGGGAATCAATGGAAAGAAAGCTGAAGTGATAAAGGTTAAGAGCCTTATTGCAGGTGGTGGTATTGGCGGTAGTGCTCTATTCCGNNACATGGCAGAGGCAGGTATGGCTCCAGTTCTTTTGAACTACGGACGTGGTGCTTCGTGGCGAAATATTGCAGGTGGAAGAACCGCTTTCTCACTACCTGAAATTGCTGAAATCGCTTCAAACAGCCATCAGATTTTTAAAGAGATCAACAAACTTAGCGATATTGATTACAGGTTAATCAACTATGTAAATTTTGCTCACGACGACACAACTTACAAGGCATTAGAAGCATCAATGGCTTGGAGTAATGCTTATATGGTAGATCCTAAGGATTACAGAAAAGAGATTTCTCCATACTTCAATACAAACCTCAAAACGTATCAGGCTGCTTGCATTACAAAGGATTGCTGGCAAGCAACTCCCGGCAAAACAGTAGATCTTCTTCGTAACATAGGTATAAGCAAAGGTGGTGTTGTAAAAGAGGATTGTGAACTAATCAGCGTTCATAAAGATGGTAACAAATATGTGGCTCTTGTTCGTGATCACGATAAGAAATATATTGAATACCATGCTGATGAGTTTGTGAATGCGCTCGGACCTACAGGAGGAAATTTCGCACGTATGCTTGGTCATGAACTTGGGATGTACCCTGTAAAGCATCAAGCATTTATTACTCGTCGCTTACCTTGGATGGGAGTTAATGGGGATCCTCTTGGAATGCTTATCGACCGTCGTAAATACAAAGGTTTCGTTGCTGTTTATGGTCAACAACTTGCCGAAACTGGTCAAATTATAGGTTGTGCTTCGCCTGCAACCGATCCACAAGAATCGGATAAGAATCTTAAATTTAACTCTGAAGAGTTTCTTGAGATTGCATCTGAAGTATTCTCGGGTTGGATTCCTGAGCTAAGTTCTGTTGGTTTCCAAGCAGTTTGGGCAGGTTATTATGTTGAACCGCGTATGTACATCGACCCAAGGCATGGTTTATTCCTTGGTTTACGCGGACAAGGGTTCATGTTAGGAATGGAACTTGCAAGAATGTATGTTAATGCTCTAACCGGCAAACCAGTTCCTGAATACTTCAAGCGATTAGGTCTTGAAGGAGATGGCTTACCTGAAAAAGCGTTTAAGTAAAACAAATCTGATATTATAATATTTACTTAAAGCTGGTTGAGCGATTGCTCAACCAGCTTTTTTGCTAAATAACGGCGAACTAGATATTCTTTATTTAGCAAAGGCTTTAAATAAGTAAACTTTACTTATTGTTGATATTATCTTAACAGTGACCCGCTTGATATCCGCTATTTTTGCAATATAAAATCAACAAAGGTCATGACTAAAATTAAGATAAACGAGAACAGCATAAGCAAAGCTATCTACAATGCACAAAATAGGCTCGAAGTATTTGATGGGAACTCTTATTACTTAATCCCATTAAAGACTAGTATTCCAAAATCAAATCAACATTTTATTGCGAGGGCAATTGACACTGGCCTAGAAGTTGTATTAAACTATCGAAATATCAAAAAAATAATAATTGATTATACTTCATATAATTGCGTTTAAAAGTTTTAGGTTTAGGTTCGATTAATTTTGCTTAAAAGGGGGTGAATTTATATTCTTCACCCTTTTTTATTAGCACCCAATTGTTAAATCTACTCTTCTATATTGAACTCATAATAATATTAAATACTCTTACTCATATCTAATTGCATCAACGGGATTCATCCTTGCTGCTTTAATACTCTGATAACTAACTGTAACTAGAGCAACAAACAGAGCAATAATACCTGCGCTAACAAAAACCCACCAGCTAACCGAGGTTTGATAGGCAAAGTTCTGTAACCACCTATTCATTACATAATATGCAAATGGTGATGCAATACAGAATGATATAAGAATCCACGATATAAGATTCTTATTTAGGAAAATCAGAATATCAATTGTATTCGCTCCATTAACTTTGCGAATACCAATCTCCTTAACCCTAGATCTAATAAAGAACGACATCATTACGGTAAGTCCAAGAGCAGAGATCAGAAGGCTCAACATTGAAAAATAGCTTAGAAATCTTTTAGAATTAAATTCATTAAAGTAAATGTTCCTATACGTTTCGGGCAATGGCTCATAGTTCAAAGGGTAATCGGGATTAATTTTGAACCAATTTTCTCTTATCGAAGCGAGTACCTCATTTGTATAAGCAGTATCATATCGTATTAAAAAATTTGATATGAACATTCGCCGCTCAATGATTAACAATGGTCGTTCCTTCTCAAACATCGACGTATACTTATAATCATCAACAACCCCAACAATTCGCCCTCCCGGAATAATATTGAGTACAGGATGGCTGGTCAACTTAATTCGTTTACCAATCGCATCTGCTGGTGATTTAATTCCTAATTCAGCTAAGGCAGATTCATTTATCAAAAAACAATCGCTATATTCAGCTGGAGGTTGAAAATCAATGGGAGCCTTAATTCCCTGTCGGGCAAGCATTGTTATATTTATATTTTTCGATTCCCAATCAAATGTATATGGATACCTTGGAAACATAGTCCCAGCTAAAACATTTAGGTTAAAGAAACTAAAGAAATCACCATCAACACAAAATAAATCAACAGGATTTTCGTGCTTTTCTCCCTCATATTCAATAATTGTTTTATCAAGTATAGCACCTGCAGGTGGTTCCATCGCAGCTGTCACGGCTATTATTTTGGGGTTACGAAGCAATTCTTCTTTTAACCTATCAAAGTTCTTAACGACTTTTGTAGGCTGATTGGGCAATACAATTATACCGTCCATTTTACCACCGAGTTGCGTACTTAATACATAATCCATTTGCTTTGATACACCTATAGTCATTATTATCACAAAAATGGATATTGTAACCTGAGCAATAACAAAGCCTCGCATTGCCAACGATTTCTTCTTCGACATGAAGGTATTTTCAATATTCCTATTTCTACTAAAGAAATCTTTGATAAAGTATCGAACTACAGGTAGCACCATTACCAACAATAGAACAATCAATAAGATTGTCGTAATAATTATAAGTTGTGAAATAGAAAGGATGGAGAAAGAATTAATGCCCAAGAGTTTATTTAGGTAGAATACAAACCAAAAACCTAGCAGTATAATGAAAGCACACAATATCAAACATTGAACAATTTCTTCAAGGATAAGAATCCCAATTGTTGCTCCGTGAGTCCTTTTTAAAACGTAGTAATCACGATTCCTTAAAAATAGCACTCTGCTATTATTGGAAAGGTTGATTAGAGCAATTAATAAAATCAATGCAACTGCTGAAACCAAAATGATTAACGATTGAAAACTTCCATTGCGCTCCATCTCCCTAGACTTGTTGCTATGCAGATGAATATCCGTTATTGGTTGAAATCTAACAATAGGTAATTTAGAGGAATCAGCACCTGCCTTTTGATATGTAGCCACAACTTTATCGGGCAGTGTTTTCACATCATCAGGAGTTTTAAGAAGAAAGTAAGTGTAAAAGAAAAAATTATAACCTCGTGGAATTGGCACCAACATGTCTGCTTTAAAGTGGGTATTTGCAGGAAAATCAAACATAATGCCGTTTATAGTATATGTTTGATCAGTATCATTATCTCTCGATGATACCTTAATTGTTTTGCCTATAATATCTTCGGAATTAAAGTATTTCCTAGCAAAATTTTCTGAAACAACGATACTATTTTGATTTGGAAACGGATTTACCTTTTCACCAACTTTTATAGGATAGCTGAATGTTTGAAAAAATAAGCTATCAACAAAATATGCTCTATTAAGGTTAAATATTTTATTATCATAAGTAAATGTGGCCTGTCTGATACTTCCTATTCTGGTTACAGATTCTATCTCAGGTACTTCTTTGGAGAAATCTTGCCAATCTCCGTATACTCTAGCATCGGGTAAACCTGTTTTTCGCTCAACAGAAAGGCGGAAAATACGATTGGATTTTGAATGAAACTTATCGTAACTAAGTTCAAACGTTGCATAAGCGACAATAAGTATAAGGCAAGCAAACGCTATGCTAAGGCATAAAATGCTTACTATTTTCATTCCAATATTTCTTTTAAATCTCCGAGTTATAATGTCTGGTCGTATCATTTTATTATCTATTAAATTTCTGATTTGAATTATATCCTAATTTGCTATTCAACGATGGACCCATCGTACAATTTTATTAATCGATGTGAATATGCAGCATCACGTTGAGAGTGTGTAACCATTACGATAGTAGTTCCTGCTTGATTATACTCTGTTAGCAATCTCATAACCTCGATACCATTCTTTGAGTCAAGGTTTCCTGTTGGCTCATCAGCAAGAATTAGCATTGGGTTTGCAACAACTGCACGAGCAATTGCAACTCGCTGCTGCTGACCTCCCGAAAGTTGATTAGGGAAATGCTTTGCTCTATGACCAATATTCATTCGATCTAAAACCTCTTCTATTAGCCTTTTTCTTTCTTTATGAGAAAAGTTAAGATACGCCAAGGGTAGCTCTACATTCTCGGAAACATTCAAATCTTCAACTAAATTGAAATTTTGAAAAACAAATCCGATCTTACCTTTTCGTGCAGATGTTCTTAACTGTTCGGTTATTCTGGAAACATCTATTCCATTAAAAAAATAACTTCCACTAGTTGAAGCATCAAGCATTCCAATAATATTGAGCAACGTGGATTTTCCACATCCCGAAGGTCCCATAATTCCAACAAATTCACCTTTTTCAATATTAATACTCAGATCATTAATAGCAGTGGTTTCAACCTCTTTGGTCTTAAATACTTTTGTTAGATTTTCTGTTTTTATCATTTATTTTTCTATTTCATTTAATTTGTAATCAATAAAAGCCATCATTGTACCAACTACAATAATTACATGATTATATGACACTTGCATTAATAAATATTGCTCAACAACTTAATTATTTGTATAAATTTTAGGCTACGATTGTCTAATTTTTGGACAACTGTGATTCTTCAATCAAGGATATAACTAACTTGGCAATACAATTCATAAGGCTATGATTAAAGGTAAAGTACTTATCGTTGATGACAATTCGAATGTATGCAGTGCCCTTGAAATGCTTCTTCAGGAAGTATTTGAGAAGATTGACGTCATCAATTCCCCCAAAAATCTACTCTATTTGGTTCAACAAGAGCAATATGATGCAATCCTCCTAGATATGAACTTTACCTCGGGTCAGAAAAATGGTAATGAAGGGCTTTACTGGTTAAGTAGGATTATGGAGTTAAATCCAACAATGTCAGTAATTATGGTAACAGCATACGGAGATGTTGAACTTGCTGTTACAGCACTTAAACAAGGGGCAATTGATTTTGTGCTAAAGCCTTGGGAGAACGAGAAATTGCTGGCAACAGTTCAATCTGCTGTAAAGTTGAGTAAATCAAAAAAAGAAATAGCTAGTTTAAAGGATACCGAAAAAATACTCCGAAATGAACTAAAAAAGGCACCCTGTCTTTTTATTGGAAAATCACCTGAATTTATGAATATGATGAGCCTTGTTAGAAAGGTTGCTGGAACTGATGCAAATGTTTTGATTACCGGCGAAAACGGTTCGGGTAAAGAGCTCATTGCACGTGAACTTCATAGATTATCAAACAGATTTAATCAACTATTAGTAACTGTTGACATGGGTGCTGTAAGCGAGACTCTTTTTGAAAGCGAACTGTTTGGCCATACTAAAGGTGCTTTTACCGATGCACACAACGATAGACCAGGTAAATTCGAAGCAGCAAATAACGGAACTCTTTTTCTTGATGAAATTGGGAACCTATCATCGCCTCTGCAAGCTAAACTTTTAGCAGCCATTCAAAATAGAACAATTACCCGTTTAGGTTCAAATAAACCTATACCCATTGATATCAGATTAATATCTGCAACAAATAGGAATTTAAACTCTATGGTAGTTGAAGGTAAATTCCGCGAGGATCTTTTCTTCAGAATTAACACCATACATATTGAGGTTCCCCCATTACGCCAAAGGCAAGAGGATATTCCTGACCTTGCAGAATTTTTCGTTAAGAAGTATTCATCAAAGTATGGAAAAGATGGACTAACCTTCGCTCCTAACCTTNNACCTTCGCTCCTAACTCTATCAACAAACTAATAAACTATCAATGGCCAGGCAATGTGCGCGAATTAGAGCACACCGTTGAAAAAGCGGTTATTTTGAGCGAAGGAAAAGCATTGACGCCAAACGATTTTATGTTAAAACCTTTATTAGCAGAAACGAACTATAACCTACCCAACACTTTTGAAGAGATGGAAAAAATAATGATTATTAATTCCATCGAAAAAAATAAAGGAAACCTAACCGCTGCAGCCGAACAACTTGGCGTTGCAAGGCAGACATTTTACAATAAGATGAAAAAATATAACATCTCCTAATCAATGGTACTAAGGAGCACATACCTGAAAATAATATACTGGGTAACACTAATTGTAGTAGCAAGCCTAGCCCTTTCATGGTTAATAGTAAATCATTACACCATTGATCTAATATTAATTACCGCTTCAGGGCTTATTGGTATAGCTTATCTATTTACTAAATTCATAACTAAAATAAATCGAAGATTAACATTCTTTTTCCACTCTCTTAATAACGAAGATACATCATTTAGGATTTTGGGAGAACCAAGGGATATGTTTGAGAAAGAGCTATTCGAATCACTTAATCAAATCAGTAAAAAAATTGAATCAATAAGAATAAGGGTTCAAGAGCAGGAACTCCAATTTCAGGCTGTTGTAGAGCAGTCAAACTCTGGCTTACTTGCTTTTGATGAGCAAGGTTTTATTCACATTACTAATTCAGCAGCACATCAACTATTGCAATGCGAAATTCTTACACACTTAAAACAATTGAAGAGAGTAAACGAAACGCTTTATTCCATCATATTAAACATCAAACAGAATGAAACAAAAACAGTCAGCATTTTAGAGAATAAGAATCAGAGAGTGCTTTCAATAAAAGCGGCTGGTATTAAACTTATGAATAACTCTTTAACTCTACTTTCAATTACAGATATTAAACCCGAACTCGATGCCCGAGAAACAGATTCATGGGTAAAACTTACGAGAGTTCTCACCCATGAGATTATGAATGGCATTGCACCAGTTACTTCAATTACCAAAACAGTTACTTCATACTTCGAAAAAGATGGTAGTATAGTTAACCCTGATTGTGTTAATGAGCAACTTATTCAGAAAACGATTAAAGGGTTAAATATAGTTCATCAGCAAAGTATTGGATTGATGAATTTTGTTGAACATTTCAGGAAATTCTCTAAAATGCCTCAACCTGTTCTTAAAGAATTTTTAATTTGTGATCTCATTGAAAGGATAAAATTTACAAGTCAAGATTTAATCCAAAAAGCAAATGCAACCTTAAAAGTTGATTGCACCAACGATAAAATGGCATTGATGGCCGATGAGAACCTATTGGCACAGGTTATGACTATTCTTGTTTCCAACGCAGCAGATGCTGTTTCAGAAAAACCTAATGGAACCATCCTAATTAAAACTCATACAACATATACAGGGAGAGTTAATATTGAAATAGAAGACAACGGAATAGGAATCCCTTTTGAAATATTAGATGATATTTTTACGCCATTTTTTTCAACAAAACCTAATGGCACTGGCATTGGATTGAGTATTGCACGACAAATTATTCATTTACATGGAGGTCGTTTAGAGGTCAATTCCACTCCGAACAAAGGTTCAGCTTTCAGAATAATTATTTGACCATTAAAACAGCATTCTATTTTTTGTAAAAAAAGATATATGTCTACTTCAAGGTCAGATTCTATATGAGTTTTATGTATTTTTGTAGTTTAAAAAAAATAAACTATTAGATTTAAAAGATATCAAATGGCAAAAGTTCGAAGAAAATCAGACACTTGTCTAAATTGTAGATTCTCACTTAGACCCGAAGATAACTACTGCCCCAACTGTGGTCAAGAAAATAACACTAACAAAATACCAGTTAGGCACCTAATATTTGAAGTTCTTGAGGATTTTTTTCACTTTGATGCAAAAATATGGAATACCATAAAAGCCTCCTTCTCAAAACCTGGACGAATCACAATTGACTACCTTGAAGGAAGAAGGGCTAGGTATATCCCTCCCGTTAAGTTTTATGTTTTTGTCAGCTTCATTTTTTTTCTATTGCTTGGGAAACTAAGTGATCATGCTATTGAAACCGATAGAAAATCGATAATAAGCATGAGTGAGTCGGATGATATTACACTAAATGAATTACAAGGAAATAATAAAGTATATTACAGTAGAGATTCCAATGATATCAGAAAAATAGAATTTAGATACACGTCAAAGGATTCGTTAAAAAAGGAACTTAAGAAACTAGCGGTATCACCAGATTCTATCTTAAAAAAAATACTCGAAGAAGAGGACATTGATACCTCAATTGTAACAAGAAAAAGGCTTCGGGATGCTCTAGCACTTATTCCTGACAATATTCCCGCACTCGATTCTGTAAAGCCAAGCTATAACGTGTATGGAAATGTAGAGTTCTCAAACAAGGAGGAATATGAACAGTTTAAGCATGATATCCACAACTACAACGATAGACAGGTTGACTCTATACTAATATCAAAAAAAGAAAATGCAAGCTGGTTCAACAAGCAGATGGTTAGAAAGATGAGTAAGTACGATTTCAAAAACAAGGATGACATTAAGGAGATAACTCATGCAATTATCAAGAGTATTTCGTTTACTATGTTCATCATGATGCCCTTAACGGCAATACTCCTTTTACTTCTTTTCTACCGTAAGAAATATTACTATGAGCATCTAATATTCTCAATTCATATACACACCATCTTCTTTATCATTTTTAGCGTTATACTTACCATTCAGATATTTATAAGCGAAAAATTTGGAGGAAAGCTATGGGGCTGGGCAATCCTTGCTTGTTTGATTTACCTTATTTCTTCGTTGAAAAATAACTACTCTCAATCATGGGGGAAAACCATTGCAAAGTTTCTTTTGATGTCTATTCCTTATTTTTTAATTAGCTTTACCTTAACTATATTGGCTATTGTGTATGGTTTCTTAGCTTAACTGTAAATTTATTAATTTGCTAGCCTGTAAAGGGTAATCAAACTTTTGCTTAGCTTTACTGTTAGATAATAAAAAACTATCATGGAGAAAGTTACAATACATGCCGATTGGCAAAATGGGATGGCATTTGAAACAGATATCAATGGTCACAAGCTGATTATGGATGCAGCCGAAGCTGTTGGTGGCACAAACAAAGGTCCTCGACCAAAACCACTAATGCTTGCAGCATTGGCTGGATGTACAGGAATGGATGTCGTATCAATCCTTGCCAAAATGAGAGTTGAAGTATCTAAATTTAGAATCTGGGTTGAAGCTCAGCAAACCGAAGAGCATCCAAAGCATTATACCGAGATAAAACTAATTTACGAGTTCACGGGGAAAGATCTTCCGATGGATAAACTCGAGAAAGCTGTTAGCCTCTCTGAAGAAAGATACTGTGGGGTAAATGCAGTTTATAAAAAGGCCATGAAAGTTACTTATGAAATTAGAGTTAATGAAGAGTAAAAAATCTCACATTACAAATAAAAAAACCTTCCCGAATTCGGGAAGGTTTTTTTACTTGTATAGAACCGATAATTAATCAATATTTCAAGGACTATAATATCTCAATCCTAAATCAGATTCAAAAAAAGTAATTATTTCTTTTGATAAACCTTTTTATATTCTAAAAAGAGGGATAAAAAGATAATAAAAAAATAGTTTCCCAGAATTCAAATGCTAAATAGAATAATTACATTGAAACACTTTTATTTAACAAAATTACCCTATGATTAAAAAACATCTACTCCTTCTATTATTAGTGTTTAGCACAATTCATTCTGCAATTTCTAGCACTGCTTATCCTAAGCCAATTAAATTTACTCAGCCCGATGGAACTGTAATAACTATTACCTTAAAAGGTGATGAACATACTAAGTGGGCGGTAACATCAGATGGTTATACCCTATTATCAAACTCAAAGGGCTATTTCGAGTATGCTGTTAGCGATAATCGTGGGTATTTAGTACCCTCTGGTGTAATCGCAAAAAATATTGAAAATAGGACATCTGATGACCAAAAACTTCTTTCTAAAATATCTAAAGGGCTCTCCTATTCAAAAGAGCAAGTTCGTATGCTTCGAACAATTAAAGAGATTAAAAAAAGTGAAGCACAGAAAGCATTTCCTACAACAGGAAACCGTAAACTCATTTGTATTCTTATGGGATTTAAGGATAAGGCTTTCACCAAAACGCAAGCGGACTTCAATAACCTTTTCAACCAATTAAATTACACAACAGGTGGAGCATCAGGGAGCGTTAAAGACTACTACCTCGAAAATTCTTATGGTAAGTTTAATCTTGATGTTACAGTTGCCGGACCTTACACTGCTAGCCAAAACATGTCCTACTATGGAGCAAATGATACAAACGGCTATGACGTTAAACCTGATGAATTGGTTACAGAAGCTGTTACTTTAGCTGATCCTGCCGTTAACTATGCTGATTT
Source organism: Bacteroidales bacterium (assembly GCA_003531155.1). GTDB lineage: Bacteria > Bacteroidota > Bacteroidia > Bacteroidales > Tenuifilaceae > UBA8529. The sequence continues at coordinate 24,805 of DQHR01000133.1, forward strand.
TGACAATGACAGCGATGGAAACGTTGATGGTGTCTACGTTATTTATGCAGGTTATGGTGAGGAAGCAGGAGCTCCAGCTAATACAATATGGGCTCATGCTTGGGAAATTCCTTCAAAAACGCTCGATGGGAAAGTTATTTCCAGCTATTCTTGTTCCTCTGAACTATCTGAAACATCTGGATCTACAATAACTTCAATAGGAGTAATTTGCCACGAATTCGGACATGTACTTGGTGCTCCCGATTATTATGATACTGATTACGATACAGGAGGACAATACGAAGGAACTGGCGAGTGGGATTTAATGGCAGCTGGATCGTGGAATAATAACGGAGTTACTCCTGCTCATCATAATGCATATACAAAAGTAATGGTTTACGGATGGGGAACAGCAACTACTCTAACAAATGGAACAACAATCTCGATACCTGCATCTAAAACAGATGAAAATGCATTTTACAGAATAAATACTACCACAGCTAATGAATACTATTTAATTGAGAATCGTCAGCAAACAGGTTTCGATGCGTATATCCCCGGTCATGGGTTGCTAATATTTCATGTAAGCAAAGACATTGACGCTCACTATAGCAATAACGATATCAATGCAAAAGCACCACAATTGATGTATCCTGTTTGTGCCTCGGCAACAACCAATCCTAATTCAACAGCAAGTTCCTATGGGAATATTAATTCTGGTGGATGCACTTTCCCCGGAACATCAAATAAGAATTCATTTACAGATGTTACCACTCCATCCATGAAATCGTGGCTTGGTTCAGATACAAACAAACCAATTACAGATATCTCTGAAAACACTGGTACAGGAGAAATAACTTTTGCTTTTGATGGAGGAAATACAGACAACCCTACAGAATTTACAGCAACCACAATCAGCAGCTCGCAAATTGATCTATCATGGACTAAATCTGAAAATAGAGATGTTATAGTTGCCTACTCACTAACTCCAACCTTTGGGTCTTTAATAGATGGAGCAACATATACAGTTGGACAAACTATTGATGGAGGAGGAACAATTCTTGTTTCTGGAGGCGCTACTTCATTCTCTCATAATGGACTTAACAGTAATACTGAATATTACTATAAAGCATGGACTAAGCTAACCACAACAACCTATTCATCAGGAAAAATTACTCATGCAAAAACAACCTGTACAGGAGTTGTAACGCTTCCTCTTACTGAGGACTTTAATTCAGGGGAAGTCTCTGGTTGTTGGTCAATTATTGATAACCAAGGCAATGGGCAAGTTTGGCAAGTAGGTAGTATTTCCGACGGGTTAACAGGCACTTATATCTATTTAGATTCCGATGGATTTGGCGAAGGGAATACTCAAGATGCAGATATAGTAACTCCTGAAATTAATACTACAGGGTTAAGCTCTGTAACCATTTCATTTAAACACTATTTTGAGGTTGAGAGTGGTGAAATTGCAACATTTTCATATAGTATCGATAACGGAGTACATTGGGTTGAGATTGACAGATGGACTAGTACAATTACAAATCCTACAAACTATAAAAAGATACTAACAGAAGTTGCCAATAAATCATCTGTAAAGTTCAAATGGAACTATAAAGGAACTTGGGGATGGTACTGGTGCATTGATGACATAAGCATTACTGAAACATCTGCTTTAGATATAATAGCCAACTTCAAAGCAGAAAATACAACAGTTGATGTTGGAACATCAACTACATTTACCGATCAATCTAATGGAACAATTACCTCTTGGGCATGGAATTTTGGTAGTGGAGCAACTCCAGCAACTGCAACAACAGCTGGTCCTCATTCAGTAACCTATACTACCTTAGGAAAGAAAACTGTAACCTTAACCGTTAACGGTAATGTTACCGAAACAAAAACAGATTATATCAACGTAATAGATCCAAATGCACCCGTAGTCATTGTTGGTTGGAATTTCGAGGATAGCAATACATCGGCTGATGACGGTCTATCAGTTAACTCATCAAAATTAATAACCACAAATTCAACAGGTTCTATTACATATCCTGGAAGTAGCGGAGCTTTATCTATTTCAAACTCTGGTTGGGATAATGGAAACGATACAAAAGCTTGGCAAATAGAGTTTAGTACACTTGGATACAACACAATAACTGTGTCATCAAAACAAAAAAGTTCAGGAACAGGACCTAAAGAGTTTAAACTTCAATACAAAACAACTGGCACAACTTGGATAGATGTTCCATCAAGCGATATTACAGTGGNNGAATTGATGATATTGTTGTGAATGGAAAGAAAATTGTTTCCTCTACCCAGTATACTCTAACTGTTTCAAAAACGGGTAATGGCTCTGTTACACCAGACGCAGGTGAGCATACATATGATGCTGGAACCTCAGTTACCCTAACTGCTGTCCCAGATCAAGGTTGGCAGTTTGAGAAATGGGAAATCA
>DQHR01000133.1:27348-27468 GCA_003531155.1 Bacteroidales bacterium
CGGTTTCGCACGTTGGGAACGGAACAGTTTCTCCCGTGGATGGCGAATCGACTTATAACGCTGGTGAGTCCGTGAGTCTCACCGCAACCCCTGACCAGGGATGGCAGTTCGATAAGTGGG
>DQHR01000070.1 GCA_003531155.1 Bacteroidales bacterium
GATCTTACAGTTCAAGGACACGCTTCGCTCTTTGCATATCTACTTAAACTTCCAGTTCGAGTTCATCTAAGCAGAGAAGAGTCGATTATAATGCATCCAAAGCGCCATCCTGTTTTTATGGATATCAGCCTTGCTTGCGATAAGAATGGAAAGTTTACTGCGATAAAACTAAGTGCAATAGGCGATTCTGGCCCTTACGCATCTGTTGGGACAAAGGTAATGGAGCGCGTGGTTGGTCATGCAACCGGGGGCTACACAGTTCCTTCAGTTGATATCAAGGCTGATACCGTTTACACCAATAACATCCCTTGTGGTGCAATGCGCGGGTTTGGAGTTCCACAGGCCATTTTTGCTGTGGAAAGTTGTATCGATGAGCTTTGCCGAATGGGAGGATTCGATCGTTGGCAAATCCGTTACGATAATGCACTTGAAGATGGCAAGAAAACCTCTACTGGTCAGGTTCTAAGAGGTGTTGGACTAAAGAAAACACTCTTGGCAGTTAAAGATCAGTTTAATAGCGCAAAATATGCAGGCATTGCCTGCGGTATCAAAAATACTGGCGTTGGCAATGGCATGGTTGATGATAGCGAGATCAAAATCGAGATAGTATCTGATAAAAAAGTCATTGTTCATCATGGTTGGACAGAGATGGGACAAGGCGTTCATACAATGGCTATTCAAACACTTCATCAGGAAACAGGAATTTCGCCTGAGATTATAGAGGTTGTTGTTGATACAACTGCTGATCTTCCAACTGGAATGACCACTTCTTCAAGGGCTACAGCCCTTGTTGCCAATGCAATCATTGATGCCTCTAAGAGGATTAAGGAAGATTTAAAGCAATCTAATCTCAGTCAATTAGCTGGCAGAGTATACAAAGGAAAATTTGTTTGCGATTGGACATGCAAACCAGGTGCAGATACTGAAGAACCAGTTATCCATTTTGCTTATGGATATGCTACTCAAGTTGTTATACTTGATGATAAAGGGGAAATCAGCAAGATTATTGCTGCCCACGATGTTGGCAAAATCATGAATCAGATGCTTTTTGAAGGTCAGATTGAGGGTGCTCTTCACATGGGTATGGGCTATGCCTTGACTGAGGATTTACCAATGAAAGATGGCTGGCCAATTAGTACTAAGTTTAAAGATTTAGGTATTCTTAGAGCTAATGAAATGCCTGAAATGGAAATAATTGGTATTGAGGAGAAAGATCCAGTTGGTCCATACGGTGCAAAAGGTATCGGTGAGATTGGCCTATGCCCTACTGCCGCAGCAATAGCTAACGCATTTACCACATTTGATGGTGTGAAGAGGACTAAACTTCCATTAAAAAGAAAATAGACAATTAACCACGAAGTACACAAAGGTTTTCACGAAGGATTTTATTTACTTTGTGAACTTAGTGTGTACTTTGTGATACTTTGTGGTTAAATAATTGAAATTATGTCAATATTACTTAAAAACGCAACCTATATCGAGCGGAAAACCCTTGAATTCAGTCAAAAAAATATACTTGTCGAGCAAGGAGTTACATCAATCAAATTTATTGATGATATAAGCGCTTTTAGCGCAAATCAGGACGTTGAAGTGCTTGATTGTACTGGCAAACTTGTCACCAAATCATTTGCCGTTGGACACCATCATGTTTACTCTGCTTTATCAAGAGGAATGGGCGCTCCAAAGAAAAACCCTGAGAACTTCTACGAAGTTCTTAAATACATTTGGTGGACTCTTGATAAATGTCTCGATCTGGAAATGGTTGAATCGAGCGCATTGGTTACAGCAATTGCTTGCGCAAAGGCTGGTTCTACTTTTGTTATCGACCATCACGCCTCTCCTTTTGCTGTTAAAGGATCATTGGAGACAATCGCTAAAGCATTCGATAAAGTTGGGGTTTCACACTTACTTTGCTACGAAATATCTGACCGCGATGGCTTTAAAGCAGGAAAAGAGGGATTGGATGAAACGGAAGCATATCTCAAGAATCGTCAAGGTTTAGTAGGGTTACATGCCTCTTTTACCGTTAATGATGATACTTTAGAGCAATCTGTTGAACTAATGAATTCAACGAATTCAGGAATCCATGTTCATGTTGCTGAAGATTTGTATGATCAGGAGTTCTGCATTAAAAAGTATGGAAAAAGAGTTGTAACAAGGTTGAACGAAGCAGGTGTACTAAAATCATCAAAAACAATATTAGGGCATTGCCTTCATTTAGAGGAAGATGAAATGGATATCATCCGTAATTCGCCTTGCTGGGTGGTTCAAAATACTGAGAGCAACCTGAATAATAACGTAGGTTACTTCAACGGCGAGTTCCTTGGTAAAAACATCATGCTTGGCACCGATGGCATGCATAGCGATATGCTTCAAAGCGCAAAAGCTGCATTTTTCGTGGGACAAAGACATGACTCAATATCCTATCCTGGTATTTACGAGCGTTTTAGAAATGTTCATCGATATATCGAAAACAATGGCTTTGTTGGCGATGGCGATAACAACTTGGTTGTTTTAGACTATAAAACACCTACTGAAATCAACCAGAACAACTTTTTAGGACATTTTGTGTTTGGCTTAAACTCAAACCATGTTACCGATGTTATTTCTAATGGTAAGTTAATCGTTAAAAACCGTCTGATAACAACTGTTGACGAGGATGAAATCCTTAAAGTTTCTAAGGAAAGAGCTCATCGACTTTGGAAAAAGATGAAGGAATAAGGAATTACGAATAAAAACATATAATTAATTTTCGCAAAATAATGAATGCACAGATTTTAGAGTGGGTAGGATATATTGCATCGGTGATTATTGCAATATCGTTGGCATTAAGTTCAATTGTTAAATTTAGATGGTTTAACCTAGTTGGCGCATTAGGTTTCTCAATCTATGGCTTCCTAATAGGGGCACTTCCAGTTGGAGTATTAAATGGAATCATAGCGCTTGTTGATATCTACTATCTAGTTCAAATTTATGGTAAAAAGGATGTTTTTGAGACTTTAGAGATTCGTCCAGAAAACTACTATCTTATCAGGTTTCTAGAATACCATAATGATGAAATCCAGAAGTTTTTCCCAGGATTTGAATATAAGCCAGACATGAATACTGTCAGCTTCTTTATTTTACGAAACATGGCAGTTGCGGGTCTTTTCCTCGCTCATCGCGAGGAGGGAAATGTTCTAAAAGTTGGTTTAGATTATGTTATCCCAGAATACCGCGACTTCAAAAATGGAAAGTATGTTTATCTACGTTTAAGAGATAGGTTCATTAAAGCAGGATTTACAAAAGTTGTTACTGAAGGAAATAGCATTGAATACATTAAATATCTCGAAAAGTTGGGCTTTAAAGAGGATGAAAACCGAATGTTTTCGATGGATTTAGTATAGCATTTTCACATCCCCTTTGATAATAAAGGGGATTTTTATTTTGTATATTTATCAAGAATTTCAAGCATAAACCGATGAGGACGCTAATACAAAATGGAATAATCGTCACATCCACAGAGCAATTCAAATCTGATATATTGATTAGCGATGGGAAGATTATAAAAATTGAGAAACACATTTCAGAAAAGGGGATTGAGAAGGTTATAGATGCTGAAAATAAGTTTGTATTCCCGGGAGGGATCGATCCTCACGTTCATTTGCATCTCCCCACTCCTGCAGGTTATTCTTCTGATGATTTTTTAAGTGGCGCAATTGCTGCTCTTTATGGAGGCACAACAACCATAATCGATTTTGTGACACCCAAAAAGGGTCAACCTCTTACAGATGCTTTAAACCAAAGAATTGAAGAGGCTTCGAACTGTCCAATTGATTACTCATTTCATGTAAGTCCAGTTGACTGGAGACCATCATCTGAAAATGAGATACAGCAATGCATTCNNTACCTAGCCTACAAGGAATCAATCGGTTTAGATGATGAAACAGCGTACCATGTGATGAAATCGGTTGGCAAGCATGGCGGGCTTGTAACCGCTCACTGTGAACTTGGCGATGATATTGATACGCTTCGCGATTTTTATGTTTCTCAAAATATGGTAACTCCGCTATATCATATGCTATCGCGTCCTCCGCGATTTGAGGCATTAGCCGTTAAACGTGCCATTGATATTGCAGATCAGACTAAATGCTCACTATACATAGTTCATGTTTCTGCTGGTGATTCGTTAAAGCATATTCACCTTGCCCAGCAAAGCGGACAACCAATATTCGCTGAAACTTGCCCACAATATCTACTATTAGATGAATCTCTTTATAGTGGAGATTTTGAGCAAACGGTTAAGTATGTAATTAGTCCACCATTACGCAAGCCCGAAGATTCGGCGCATCTATGGGAGGGGTTAGTAAATCACACTGTTCAAACGGTTGGGACAGATCACTGTCCATTCTCCTTACATCAAAAATCAAAGGGAACTAATGATTTCCGCAAGATTCCTAATGGTGCTGGAGGTATTGAGCATCGGCTCGAATTGCTTTACACCTATGGCGTTTTAAAGGGTAAAATAACTTTAAATAGAATGGTTGATATTTGCTCTACTCAACCTGCAAAGATATTTGGACTTTACCCTCAAAAGGGCGAAATAGCGGTAGGCTCTGATGCTGATATAGTAATCTGGAACCCAAATACTGAATCAACTATTACGGCAAAAACTCATCATTCGAAGGCAGACATCAGTGTTTATGAAGATTTCAAAGTAGTTGGTTGAGCTCAATTTGTATTATCAAACGGTAAGATATTAATCGATAATGGAAAATTAGAATCAAATCTGCCAATTGGTAAACTATTTCGAAGGAAAAATCTGAATAAAACCATGCATTACAACGATTCTATGAGCGATAGCGATATTGCAAATAATTGTGGAAGGGTATAGAATTCTGCTAAAATAATTCAAATACCCCTCTTATTTTACTTGGCTTGCACAGTGTATTTTACGATATAATTAGTAGCAACATACTCTACCCCGCTTTGATTCTCAACCCTCTCCTTCCATGTAATAGTTACTTCTAAATCGGTTGATGAATCGCCATTTACTTCTACTAATGCATATCCATGCTNNATAATGCAGATTGAGTATAAGGCGCATTCGAGCCATTATATTGATATTTCGACATCAACCAACCACCACCTCCTCCTACGACTAGTTGGTAGATATCGTTATTTAAATTCGCATCCCCATTATCAACTTTGCAAGCATCAAAGAAGTGATCATGACCACAGAAATATACCTTTGCACCTGCATCTTCTAAACTTTGCCAAAATGTATTTCGTTCAGTTGGGTAATCGTCTAAACAATCAGAATGAAAAACTTTAAAAGCCGCTTCATGTCCGAAAACAAAAATGTGAGGCTGTTCATTTGCGCTTAACTGAAGATCTAGCCAAGTTTGATTTACACCATGAATACTAGTATAATTATCTAGAATAATGAACTTTGCGTTTCTATGCTCAAATGAGTAAGTTAAGTTAATTTCACCTGAAGGACCATTTTGTGGCATTTCCTTCGAACCAGAGAATATACTATTCCATGAACTTAAATTATTTTCCACGTCATTCTCATGATTTCCGCGCATAGTATAAACCCCAATTCCATTATCGTAGATTGATTTAAATATTGACTGCCACATTTGCAACTCTCCGAGCATTTGCGTAGATGTTGTTCTTAATCCGCCTTCAACGATATCACCACAAACAACAACTAAATCGATGCTATCGCTAATAAAATAGGGTATCATCTCTTTAATAGTATCTGAGCCCGTAGTAACGTGTGTATCACCAACTACAACAAAGCGCCATGACTTTCCTTTTGATACAGGAGTATCAACCTCATCTTCCTTGCTGCAATTGCCGAAAATAATTAGCGCTCCTAGCGCTAATAGTAATTGTCTAATTATCATAGGATGAAGTTGTTATTTAGTTACATTCCTAACGCAGCGAACATAGTTGAATACATATCGAACATCGCCCTGAGGACCCATAAACTTTGGATAATCTGCAATATTTCCTGATTTGGGATCGCTGCGTTGAGCACCAGCGCCATGCACATCCATTAACACGCCATTCATTTTGCCTTGAGCCTTACCAAATGCAATGTAAACGGCTGATGAGTATGGATTGGCACCATCGAGGTGAGTTGTACTAGTCCAGAAGTATGGATATTGCCCTGATACACCATCAGGGTATGTAATTGATGTTGTTGAGAAAACAGGATCGATTGCTGGTGAATTTGTAACAGAAGGACAACGAGTGTAATCGACAATACTTTGCAACTCTTTGGCATTAGGCAAGCGCCAATCGGAATAGTTTCCAAGCGTTAAGTTCTCAGCATACGATAGTGCATTTTCCCAATCGCGAGCAATTCCATCATCGGCTTTTTGCCACATTAACCCTGTTGCATTATCGTTTATTGTTCCATCTCCATTATCTGTGAAATCATTAATTCCATACTTTGTGTTACCACGTACCATTCTAAAGTACATCGTATTGGGAGTGCCCGTTCCTGGCTTATACTTTGGATAACCTTTAATTCTGCCATCAACGAAATTCACTCCAAATACTGTTTCATCATTATTCATTGTTCTGCCAACATACTGAGTTGACGACCAAGTTTGAGCATCGATTTCCCTCTCTCCAATTGAAGTATTTCCAAGAGGTTGAATAAAATAGTCTTGGTCAATAAAATTCTTAATTGCCGTTTCTCCATTTACTTGACCTGTAAATAGAATTAACGAGTACAGCTCTTTTATTGTTGGTACGCGCCAATCGGAGTAGCCACCTAATCTTAATGAACTTGCAACGCCTGATGCTTCATCAAAAGACATTTTACTCCCCATATCCTTTTGCCACATTAAACCTGTAACATTATCGGTAACCGTACCATCACCATTGTCTTTATACGACGGTTGATAACCTTGATACGATGCATCTTGGCCATAAAATGCAGCACCAACTGATGGTTCCGAGATTGTAACTGAAGTGCTATAAAAGGTTTTTACATCAGTATCAACGATTGGATATGGAACTGAAATATCTGGATTATCATTATTCGACGGGTTAACACTCTCTTTTTCGCATGAATTTGAGATAAATAGTAATCCCGATAAGAGTATTGTAGTAATGTGATTTTTCATAGTAAAGTATTTATATTGTTCAATTTTCTAATAGTACAATCTTTAAACAAAATACCCTACCAACAAAATAAAAAGCCTGATACTTACGCATCAGGCTTTTATTATCGAAATAAAAGGCTAGTAACCGACTCTCTTTCTATTTCTCTCTAAAATTCCTTTAAGTACTTCCGCTGGATTTTCGAAACGGTTTGTAAACATCATTGCTGCAATAATATATGGTTTAAAGCCTGCTTCTTGATAGGTTTTAATCCTATAGTGCTCAAATGCTGCAGCACTAACTTCACCTTGTTTACATGAAACTCCGCTAATATCGGCAGGTAAACAATGCATGTAAAGAGCATTCCCGTTTTTGGTTGTCTTCATTTTAGCCTCATCGTACTCCCAATTCATAAACTTAGCGTTATTTGCAAGACAAACTTGCTCTAAGTCCTTAAGTCCTGGTTTATCGCCAGCCATCAGAAGTTTTGTACGTTGTTGCATGATGTGGTAAGGTGCCCAACTCTTTGGGTAAACAATATCAGCATCTTTCATAGCGTCCTCCATTGAATGGCTGATATTTAAAGAGCCACCGCTTTGTTGTGCATTTTTCTTAGCAATATCGACAATTTCAGGAATTAGACCGTATCCTTCTGGGTATGCAAGTTCGATATTCATCCCAAAGCGCGACATAAGTCCGATGATACCTTGAGGTACAGAAAGTGGCTTACCATAACTTGGTGAATAAGCCCAGCTCATCACAATCTTTTTACCTTTTAGGTTCTCGAGTGAACCATATACATCTTGAAGGTGCATCAAATCAGCCATTGACTGAGTCGGGTGATCCATATCGCACTGTAGGTTTACAATACCTGGACGTGATGGAAGAACTCCTTTTTCGAAACCCTCATCAAGAGCAGCACCAACCTCTCGCATGTATTTATTACCCTCGCCTAAAAACATATCATCGCGAATACCGATGAAATCAGACATGAACGATATCATGTTTGCTGTTTCCCTTACAGTTTCACCGTGTGCAATCTGTGATTTTTCCTCATCCAGATCAGCAACTGCTAAACCAAGTAGGTTACTTGCCGATGCAAATGAAAAGCGTGTGCGGGTTGAATTATCACGGAAATTAGAGATTGCTAATCCTGAATCGAATACTCTTGGAGAGATATTCTGTGCACGCATCTCTTTTAGGATGGCTGCAACCTCAAGTATAATCTTTAAATCCTGCTCTTTTTTCTCCCAAGTTAGAAGAAAATCTTTCTTGTAAAGTTCTGACTTAAGTTTACTAAGATCTTCGATTTTGCTCTTTAGGTTCATATTTTTATGATTTTATTTTTAGCCTTAGTGTTACTTCGTGTTTTCCTTTGTGATACTTAGTGGTTAAGTTTAACCACAAAGGTATCAAAGGTTTTCACAAAGGAATTTATTTTACTAGTTCATATGCAAATGCAGCATAGAATGCTGATGCAATANNACAAGATCATTAACTGGTACTTTCTCGTTTGGTGCGTGAGCCAAAACTTCGTTACCAGGCCCAAAGCCGATGGTTGGAATTCCATAAGTTCCGCAAGTCATGATGCCATTTGTAGAAAATGTCCATTTATCAACCTTTATATCCTTATTGAATAGGTTCTTAAAGGCTTTTACACCTGTTTGAACTACTTGATGCTCCTCTGGCATTTTCCAAGTTGGGTAGTATTTCTCCATTCCGTACTCTAAGCCTGTATAGGCTTTTTCAGAGTAGTTTAGAACTTCAACTTTAGCATTCATGTCTTTTACAACCTCTTCAACCTCCTTAACGGCAGATTCTTTTGTTTCGCCCCAAGTTANNTATTTTAAACCTGTATATGCAACTTCCTCGTATTGTAAAACTTCAACTTTTGCATCACTGCCATAAGGTTTAATTATTTCTGCAATTTCTGCAACTGCCGATTCTTTTGTTTCGCCCCAAGTTAAGCGTCTATCTAGGTGAACGCGAGCATAATCAGCAACAGCGCAAAGTGATGGACTTCCAGAAACGATTTCAGAAATGGTAACGCTACCTTTTCCTAGAAACTCATCAAATTTTAATCTTTCATTTAGCTTTTCAATCTCTAATGCGGCTCTTGATGCCATGTAAATAGCATTCTTTCCACGCTCTGGAGCCGAACCATGCGATGAAATACCATAGAAATGAACATGCATCTCCATCCTACCCCTATGACCACGATAAATATTTAGGTTTGTAGGCTCGGTGCTTATTACGAAATCTGGCTTAATCTTATCCTCTTCAACAATGTATTTCCAGCAAAGACCATCGCAATCCTCTTCCATTACGCTACCTACGAAGTAAATGGTAAGATCTTTATCAAAACCTAACTCTTTCAAAATTCTTCCTGAAGTTACAAAAGCAGCCGGTCCACCCTCTTGGTCAACGGTGCCACGACCATGAACGAAACCATCTTTGATTTCGCCACCTAGTGGATTAAAATTCCAGTTGTCCATATTGCCCATATCAACGGTATCCATATGCCCATCGATGGCAAGAATTTTCTTTCCATTCCCAATGCGACCAATCACATTGCCTAATCCATCTATCTTAACCTCATCAAAACCAGCCTCTTCCATTTGACGTTTTAGTTCAAGTTGAACCTCTTTCTCCTGAGTGCTTAATGATTTTATTTTTACCAATTTCGATAGGTTTTCGGCAGTATAATCGCGATACTTCTCCGATAACTCGTTTATTCTTTGAAAGATATTGTCCATATTTTTTTCTTTTAACTATGCCAAAGTTATTGATATTGATAATTAGTTGTTATTTATAGGATATATTTATACTATTATCTTTACTATTTAGAATGATTGCTCATATAAATCAATACTTAATAGAATATATTTCTAGATGCAATTGCATTAAATGCAAACTGAACTTAAATTTTCTAACTCCACATGATATGCAATGTTTAGAACTAATATCTTTATAATTTTACATCGATATTGTATTAACAAAGAAATTTAATGTTTTGAAAATGGATATTTGGAATTTTACTCACGAACAGCTATCGCTAAAAAAGCGTGTATACCTTATTATTGTTATCGAGTGTAAAGGTAGCAGTCCCGGCAGAGTTGGTTTTAAGATGGCTGTTTCCGAAACTGGTGAAATTAATGGTTCAGTTGGCGGCGGTGTGATGGAGTACAATATGGTTGAACTTGCGCGAAAGATGCTAAAAGACAGCGTATATAAACCTTTCATTAAGCGACAAATACACGATCCTGAAGCAGAGCACGATAAATCTGGGATGATTTGTTCCGGTGAGCAAACACATACTTTTATTCCTCTTGACCATTCACAAGTTGTTATAATTGAACAAATTATAAAATCAATCAATAGTGGAAAAAAAGGTACACTTTGCCTAAATAAGGTTGGATTATCTTTCTTAAATACACCCATGGATGGTTCACCACTAACTTCTATTGTTGATGTAGAGAACTGGGGCTACAGCGAACCAATAGGGCTAAAGGATACATTTTACATTTTTGGCGCTGGCCATATAAGCGTTCCGCTTAGTCAAATACTTCGAATGCTCGATTTCAGAGTGGTTGTGTACGATAATCGCACTGATTTATCGACCTACAACAGCAACCAGTTTGCTAATGTTAAGCAGATTATCGATTACAATAATATTGGAGACCTAGTCACCGAAAGTGAGAATACCTACGTGGCCATTATGAGTTTTGGGCATAAATTTGATCAAATCATACTAAAGCAGCTTTTATCTAAGAAGTTAAAATATCTAGGCATGATTGGCAGTAAACATAAGGTTCATAGCATTTACGACAATCTTCGTGAAGCAGGTTTCAGCAATGATGATTTTGCCAGAGTTGACTCTCCAATAGGATTATCTATTAAAAGCCAGACTCCAGCCGAAATAGCTATTAGCATTGCAGCAAAGATTGTTCAAGTTCGTAATGGGTAATTTTTAATACACTGCTGTCATTCTGAGTGTAGCGAAGAANNCATTCTGAGAGAAGCGAAGAATCTCAAAATGTTAAAATATGAACTTTCACAATTATTTCGTTTACATCACTACAAACCATAACAAAACCGTATTATATACAGGTGTTTCAAATGATCTAAAAAGGAGATTATATGAACATGAACAGGATTCTAAAAGCTTAAAGAATACATTTGCAGGGAAATATAACTGTAGCCATCTTGTTTACTTTGGAATATTTCAGAATATTGAACACGCAATAAGTAGAGAAAAGGAAATAAAAGGATGGAAAAGGGTAAAGAAAGAAAATTTAATATCAGCATTTGATCCTGAATGGAAATTTCTTAATGATATAGAGTTGTAAAACCTAAATATAACTAAGAAATATTTGTTAGATTTACTGATGCTTCTCGATGTTCAGCATGACAAATAAGTTAAATGTCATTCTGAGCAAAGCGAAGAANNGGCAAAATGTGAACAAGGTCAGCTCAAAGATTGAACTGCGATTCAACATTAACGAGTCGTGCGTTTTAACTGATGAGGAGAAAGAGATTATCATTTCTAAACTTGCCACGCGAATCAACAACGATGGCGAATTGGTCATTGTTTCACAATCGGAGCGCTCGCAGCTAGGCAATAAGGAAAAAGCAATTGAAAAGTTTTACAATTTAGTCGGTAAAGCATTAAGACCTGTAAAAAAGCGTAAGCCAACCAAACCTTCAAAGGCATCACAGGAAAAGCGGTTGGATAAGAAAAAGGTAAACTCCGAACGCAAGCAACGCCGTAAACAAGTTTCTATGGAATAAACTAACTTTAAACTCCAAACTTCGAACTCAAAACTAATATTATGTATATCATCAAAGTAACCTACATCAAACCCATAGAGGAAATTGATAAACATCTGGCTGTACACCGTGCGTTTCTTGATAAATTCTATGCTTCAGGAAATCTCATTTGCTCTGGTCCACAAAACCCAAGAACGGGAGGAATGATCGTTTGCTCTTTCCCAAACGTCGATGAGGTTTGGGATTTCATACATCAAGATCCTTTTTATATTAATAGCATTGC
>DQHR01000050.1 GCA_003531155.1 Bacteroidales bacterium
TAGAATTCTTCAGCATTATTCTCTCTAAGCGAAAAGGAACTACTCTTAATTTCATTAAGAATCAACTCATCCTCGTTTAAGTTGTCAAGATTTTCTAAACAAGAGACATCAGGAGAATAAACCTTCCATTCAATAAAATCAGATGCAATAAGAGTGAAATGATATCCTTCGCCTGACTTAAACTGTCCAAGTAAATAACCTGCCAGTTGCTCCTTAGCATGTGCCTCAGAGACCTTGAGACTATTCTCAAATTCAATAATTATCCTGTTATAAAGAGTATCTGCACTTCCTCTATGAAGTTTGTCCTTTCTAGGAATGTTTATTATTGAAGTTTCAGCCCCAGCAGAAATTTTATCAATAATCTTCTCAATATCCTTATCATTTCCATATAGATGATGAAGAAGGTCTTTGAATATCTCTTTTTTGGTTAACTCTTTATTAGCTGATTTTATCTTTTGAAGATATGACAGAATAAGGGTTTGATACTCCTTCATTTTATTTGATGTTAAATAAAACAAATATAGTTAAAAAAATCTCCCCCACTTGAATGTCTTCAATAAGCTAATCGCACAATCGATTAAACAGGCTTTTATCAAATTTCAAAATGAATCAAAAAAGTTGAACTTGGATTGTATTTTTTCTATATTTGTTAAAAAAGAGCAAATTTCGATAAAACATTCGGCGATTAGAATTGTTTATTCCTATATTCGCAAATAAAATTCAAATCACAAAAATGATAGTAGAATTTAGTGTAAAAAACTTTCGTTCAATCAAAGAACTTCAAACAATTAGTTTTGTAGCGACTGGATTGAAAAGCCCAACTGATTCTTCCGAAGTTGACGACAATAATATTGATGAGGATGGAGGAATGCGTTTATTAAAAACGGTTGGGATATATGGCGCAAATGCAAGCGGAAAAAGTAATATAATTGCCGCTTTAGAGTACTTCTTACAGGCCATAAAAAATGAAGCAAGTTCGGAATCGAACTTAGCCAACCTTTGTGACCCATTTCTTTATCAAGACAATGCAATAAACACTGAATCCTTTTTTCAAATGGTTTTGTTTGTTAAAGGTAAGAAATACAGATATGGTTTTACAGTTAAAAGAAATACAAAAACAAAAGACTCTCCAGAAGATAGAGTTAGTAAAGAAGTAATAGTTAGTGAGTGGTTATATGGCACAAAAGAAAAGAACATGGTAGAACTGTTCACAAGATCAGGAATTGAAGTAAAAAAAGAAAAACTACCAAATTCGGAGAAAGTACCTCCATTGTCTTATGAACATACATTATTCTTAACACACTCTGCCGCATTCGATAGCGATGGAGATTGCGCCGCCATAAGAACCTATATGAACGGTTGGGCTCTTTCAAATTTCACAGATGGCTTAGAGCCATTCAGATGGAATGCTTTATACTTACTTGAACATGAGAATAAAAAGAAAGATTTTCTGAATTTGCTTTCTTCTTTTAATCTTAAGTACAATGATATTGTTCTAGAGAGAGATGTAAATACTCCTGAGCAAGCCATTTTTCCTCAAAACAAGATTTATTTGATGAAATCTTTCAATAATGAAAGAAATGAATTAGTTGACATCAAACTTAATCTTAGCAACAATGAATCATCAGGAACACAGAAACTATTTGATTTAGCTGGTCTTTTAATTAGGGCTTTTAATTCACCAGTAAGTGCCTTTATTATTATCGACGAAGTTGACAGTAACTTTCATCCATCTTTACTTATAAAACTTATTAGTTTATTTAATGATTCAGTATTAAATAAAAGCAAGTCACAATTGTTATTTACAAGCCACGATACAAACTTAATGTCTCCTTCTATTATGAGACGTGATCAATTTTACTTTACTGAAAAGGGAGAAGATGACTCTACGAGATTGTATTCTTTGGCAGATTTAAAAGGCATTAGAAATGATGCTGATTTCGCAAAGCAGTATTTGGCTGGGTTTTATGGAGCACTGCCTATGTTAGATAGTTATACTAATGAAAACAATTCGCCCAATGACAGAACCTTGGAATCTTAAAATTGACGATAAGAGACTGGAAGATTCCCTTCCAAATTTTATAATTTTTTGCGAAGATGAAGTAAGCGAACCAATTTATTTTAAATACTTTGAGACTTCCAAAATCAAAATAAATCCAGTAAAAAAACAGCAAAGCAAGATAACAAATGTCTTAAAAGCCATCTGTTATTGCGAAGATAAAGGATTAATGGAGTCTAAAAATGGCACAGCAGTACTTCAAAGTGAAAACACTCAAGTCTGGTGTGTTTTTGATAGAGATTCCGAAGAGGATTTGACCCAAGTCCAACTAGGCAATACCTCTTTTAATGTTTCCATCGATACAGCAATAAGTAAAGGTTTCAAAGTAGCATGGAGCAATGATTCTTTCGAACTATGGATTCTTCTTCATTTTGAAGATGTCAGTCATTTGAATACAGCACATAAAAGCAGAGATTATTATTACAACAGATTAACAGAAATCTTTAAATCTTTGCCAAATCCAAATGAAGATTTAACCAAAGCTTTGCAATACCCAACATTTAACTACAAAAAGGATTGCAAAAGCGAAAAGAATTTCAGGAATATTGTAAGAAGCGAGATCACTGGCACAACAAAAGATGCAATAAAAAGGGCGATAGAATTAGAAAAGCTCTTTAATCAGAGTCAAATCCTGAATCATGAAAAGGTTCCATGCACAATGATTCATCATTTGGTTGAAGAGTTAATTAGGTTGGGAGGCAAAGAAATATAACCCTGAATTTCAAATACTAAACAACAAATCTCAACAAGGTTTTACAAATTGCTCAGAAAGATGATCAATTAGAAAAACCTTTGGTAAGTTGAATCAAGAGTAGAAATAGAAAACAATTTCTACACTTGACTATTTTATACATCAAATAATCACTTATAAAAATTGTCATTAGTTTTTCTTTCTTTACCTTAGTATTCAATTAGTTAATATTTTTCTTGATTATTACTTTCATTAAACCTTTAACCTATAAAATCTTTATTATGGCACATCCGGAATTTCAAGTAAAGACTGGTAAGGATAATCAGTTTTACTTTAATTTAACTGCAAAAAATGGCCAGACAATCTTATCTAGCGAAGGCTACAAGTCTAAAGATGGTTACACGAACGGTATTGCTAGTGTTAAAAAGAATGCACCAGATGATGGCCGATACGAAAGAAAAGTCGCAAAAGATGGTCAGCACTACTTTACTCTTAAAGCAGGAAATGGCGAACCCATAGGAAAAAGCGAAATGTATAAATCGAAAGATTCTATGGAGAATGGAATTCAATCAGTTAAAACAAATGCTCCTATAGCAGAGATACACGTATTATAACCTTTTGAATCTTAAAATTAGAATAGCAGAGAGAAATTTCTGCTATTTTTTTCAACCTTTTAAGCAAATTTAATCTCCGTTCCGCTTTTGTCAAGGGTATACAAGCGATGATATTTTGATTTATATTTTATGGTATCATCGCCCTTGACAAAACCTCCACTTTCGATTTTTTGGGGCTTAACAGTTTGAAAATGGTTAGATTTATTCAAATAGAGCAATTATAATCTACCAAGTTTTTTAATGGCATCATCAAGGTCTTTTAAAGATTTATTTACATCTCTTAAAGCCTTTTTGTTTGTTCCATTCTTATCCTTCAGTTGTATCTCTTGCCCACAAGAACACCTAACTTTTACTTCATCAGCAATCTGTTTTAGTGTAACAGGAATTGACCGTTTACATTCTGGGCAATCTATTTTCACGGTTTGTTTACTAATATCAATCATAGCCTAATGTTTTTTATCTTTGGGAGGACAGGGATCGCTCCCAAAACTATTCTTGTTTTGAATTTTTCCGTCCTTTTTGAGAATGGTTAATTCGGATTGTTGATTTTTAGCGATACCCGTTCCAATCTTCAGGGCTTCAACTTTAGTATCAGTTTTCGCAGTCAGTTTTTTGTTTCCTTCACCCCTTACGCCCCAACCATCCTTAGTTGGTACGACGTATTGATTTTTCCCTTTTGCCATTGTTTCATTATTTAAAGTTGTCTTTAATTCGTTGTTTATCCTCATTCTCCTTATCATTCTTGTGATACAACTCAATAAAGACTATTTTTTCTTCAGTTGGGTAATGTGCATAAATCAATCTCAACCCTGAATTTACCCCACGTCCTTTTAATGCCTTACATGCTATCTTTTTAACTTTGATTATACAAGTTTCTATACCCAAATTATCAATTCGAAAACTAAATGGCGGTCTTTCTTCAGGCATTATTTCTAGAACCTTTTTCACCACTTCTAAATCCTCGTTTAGAGTTCTATATTTTTTCAAAAGGGCTTTTAAGTCCTTTTGAAATTCATCTAGTTCATTAAAATTCATCGCTCTTCAATTTCGTCACCATAGTTTCTTACTGAGAAAGGAGCATCTCTATAAAAAACTAATTCATAATTTATTTCTTCACCTTCCTTAGAAGCCAACCAAGGCATATCTTTATGAGAATAATTGCTAATTGAAGCAGCAGACCAGTCACTCATTTGCTCAATAACTTTATCAATAATCTCCTTCTCACTAGCCTTAAGTTCAGATAAATTGGCTTTCATTAATGGCAAATAACGAGTCTGAGCCAAACCATAATAATCTGTTTTTACTCGCTGCAGCTGGCTTTTCTCAATCATTTGATTTATGATAGAATCTAATTTCTGAGGAACTGGGCCATATGGTAATTTTCTATACTTTGCGCCAGTCAGATGTTCCTCATACAACTCATAATAGTTGAAGTCTGAAAAGTAAAGCAGTTTATACAAAACAGTCTCACCAACATTAGGCTTTCCAGCACATTTCTCAAGTATATAAAGCAGTACATTCTTAAATTTATCAACTTGCAATGTTGGAACAGAAATTCGTTCAACTACTTTTTTAGTTTTGTTTTCAGTATTTACTTCGACAGAATCATTTACAATAAAATTTTCGGACATGAAATCATCTAAAGAGAAACCTAAAATAATAGATAATCTCTGAAGTTCGAGAACATCAATGCTTCTATTCCCTGATTCAATTTGAACCAATGAAGGTCGAGAAATTTTGACACTTTTAGCCAGTTCAGCCTGAGAGAGCCCCTTCAATTTACGAAGTTCCATAATTCTCTGACCTATTTGCTCTTGTGACAATCTAGTACTCATATGTGGTAGTATTTTTTCCTATTAACGTTTCAAATATACATTTTGTTTCATTTCAAAACAAATATATGTTCTATTTTAAAACATCAAATTAATTATATGGTAAGAAAATGGGTAAGAATATGCAAGGGCTGAATTTGGAATCTTACCTTAACATTCTTCATCCTTTTTAATAACTTTGAAAGTTCAGGTAAGAAGGGTAAGTGATTTCGACTTCTTTTTAGAAAATTTTTATCCTTTTTTACATTAAAAAACTTATTCTAAGTGAACTATTCGGTTACCTAAACAAGCGTACAAACCTACAATCCATATTAAATAATGGATATATAAATCAGGTTCGACTCCCTCCAGGGGTCGAACTCGTTTTGGGGAGGTTTGCAGCCAAGCAATCCATTTCATACCTGCACACATATGGAGATATATGCTAAAGTGGCAAAAAAACAAATATACCCTATCGGGTATATTAATTTCATATCTTAATATTTTATACCCGAAAAGGTATATTATATAAATTTATTTGTATATTTATACCCGAAAAGGTATACTATATGCTACTTAGAGAATTTGTAAAAGAAAAAAGGAGTGTCAACAAGCTAACCCAACAGGACCTTGCTGAAAAAGCGGGTGTTGGGCTTCGATTTGTAAGAGACTTGGAGCAAGGCAAAGAGAGTCTTCGCTTGGATAAAGTGAACCAAGTACTGCAGCTATTTGGCTTTCAAGTTGGCGCTATTCCTTTAACCCGTAACTCCTCAGTAGATGAAAAGGGCTGAAATAAAAATACACGATAAAACGGCTGGTTGGCTAACCCAAGATGAAGAAGGGTATCATTTTGTGTATGATAAAAACTTTCTGCAAGGCGAAAACCCTGAGCCAATAAGCCTTGCCCTACCTTTACAAGAAAAACCGTTTGAAAACAAGGTGCTATTCCCTTTTTTCGATGGCCTAATACCTGAAGGCTGGCTGCTAGAGATAGCGGAAAAGAACTGGAAATTGAACCCTCGTGACAGAATGGGTCTACTACTTGT
Source organism: Bacteroidales bacterium (assembly GCA_003531155.1). GTDB lineage: Bacteria > Bacteroidota > Bacteroidia > Bacteroidales > Tenuifilaceae > UBA8529. Next base: position 6,222 of record DQHR01000050.1, read on the forward strand.
ATGCTGTAAGGATTGTATTGGAGCGGTAAGTGTTCATCCAAAAAATGAGGAGGATGTATAATGAATAGATGCTTGTACTGCTATCAACCTTTAAGTAACGATGAAATTGATTTTCATCCTGCCTGCAGCAAAAAAATATTTGGACTGTCAGTACCACCCCAATTGCTTTACTCCGAATCGCAAATGAAAGATTTGGCAACGCAGATGGCACAAAGCCAAATGACCGTTACGGGGGTGCAACCAAAAATATCAATGCATATCGCATCGGGTGAAAACAAAAATGTACCAAAGCGATTTACAATAGTTGGTTTATGGGGTGGATATATTTTAAAACCACCCACATCCTATTATCCACAACTCCCCGAAGTTGAAGATCTAACTATGCACTTGGCCCAAACAGCTAAGATTAATGTAGTACCTCACAGTTTAATCAGATTACAATCTGGAAATCTTGCCTACATAACAAAAAGAGTTGATCGTATCGATAAGACAAAACTACATATGGAGGACATGTGTCAGCTTACAGAGCGATTGACAGAGGACAAGTACCATGGCTCATACGAACAAATAGCAAAGGCAATAAAAAAGTACTCGGCTAACCCAGGTTTGGATCTTGTGAATTTCTTTGAGCAGGTTGTGTTTTCATTTCTCACGGGTAACGCTGACATGCACTTAAAGAACTTCTCGTTAATTAATCGGACAGGAATGGGATATGTACTCGCACCTGCCTACGATATGGTATCAACTACTCTTGTTAATCCTGCGGATGATGAGGATCTGGCCCTAACCCTCAATGGCAAAAAGAAAAAGATTAAGCGAAGTGATTTTACTGCAGCATTCGATTCTTTAAAATTAGATGTGAAGCAGCAGGAAAACATTTTTAAGAAGATGGAAAAAGCTAAAGGAAAATGGCTAGAATTCATCGATATTAGTTTTATAAGTAGCGAGTTTAAAGAAGTATATAAGGAGCAGATTCATACAAGATTTTCGAGAATAAAACATTAACATCCTAGTTCCAGCAGAGATCCATGTCTTTGCAGAATGCTAAACCCCTAGCTGACTCGAAAATGCTTTCCTTGCCATTACTAAACCAAATAAGCTGAGGAACACCTCGGCTTTTGCCATTCATAGCGTTTTGCGCAAAACTTGCCTAAGCGGTTGGCAGGGTTTGCGATACTCTTTAGCACGCGTCTAAAAGCGCGTCAACGAGAAGTCTGAGACTTCAGGGTAACTAAATAGGTATCTCTCTTCGCACTAAATCTCATATTAAGTTTAGTCAGCTACGTTTTTAATAATTCGTTCTACAAAATAGCAACAGCCTATTTGCCATATTAACACAGAATCATTACTTTTAAAACAAACTACAACATCTTAACCGTAGAGCATACTTTATTGCTACCAGCGGGGAAAGAACAGCGTGCCTCCAAAGCAGCAGAGACTAATTGCAGATTATCAGGCACTCGGCGATTAAGGTATTACAAAGCAAACAGGTATTGAACAATTTAAAATTNNAAAATTGACTATATGCGGATAACAAAAATACTTTTAGCGCTTCTTGCCTCAAGCATAAGCAGTAATTTACTCTCCCAAACACCCGGTTTCCGAAAAGATAACGTTCTGCTGCCCGACAAGCTCATATTCTCCGAGCATATTGGCTTTGATACCCTTTACGCATACACCACAGACAGCCTAACAAGCGATAGGCTTGCAAAACCATTCTTTGAGATTCAGAAGTATGTAGATTTTACTAAAATTCTTGCTGAAAAAGCGTTGGATGGAACCATTAAGGCATACGATGCCAGCCAGTACAGCTACCAATTACCCTACTCGGCGCTTACCCCCGACAGGCAGCTACAGCTAATAGAAATCCAAAAGAATTTGGGTCTCGATACCTTTATGGTTTATGACTCTTCTGTAGAAGATGGTTGTCGAATCGTAGTAAAGGCAATTGATTTTGGGGAGCTAAATTCAATAAACTTTATCGAGGATTGGATCCTTAGAGAGAATCCTTTAAGCTTAAAGAAAAACGTTTATGTTATTGAGCCTATACGAAGGTACTCCGGCAACTGGTCCGATAATGTGCTTGATTATCGATTCTACCGTGCATTCCGTTTTTTCAACAATCAAAACACAAAGGTTAATTCTCAAAACCTTAAGCTTATTGCGCGGGTAAAGTACGAGCACTTCTTTAACATCGACAGGGGATTTCAGAGCAAGAACTTTCAGCTGATAGTGCAGGGCTACCTACAGCATTCGGAAACCGATTACGAAGCAAACCTGGGCAGCTATAATATAAACACCCCCTTCTTTAATGGCTTTAACCAGCACATATTCATCAAAACCATTCTCGATAACGCATTTTCGGGGAAAGCTAAGGCAACTGAGTTTGGAAGCAATAAGGTATTAACCCCCAACGAATTGCGCAGCAAAGTTTTTGAACAATTGATTATTCAAGTTGAGAATATCGAAACTGGGCTCAAAGAAGAAAGAACAGTTACAAACGATTACACCACAGAGATTATATCGGTAATATTTACTGAGGATTGGTATTTTAACGAGGCATTGTTACAGTTTCAGAAAAGGGTAATTGGCATTTCGCCTGTGCGTTATTACACCGAGCAGGATGATGAGCAAACCATCGTAAAACGAAAAGTTTTATTCACGTTAACTTTATAGGAGTAGGAGCTGTCTCACTGGGCAAAGTCTGCAACCTCGTCGTGTATAAATAGAGGCTTCTTTCTAACACATAAAAACTTTCCGTGCTATTACCAATCAAAAAAACCTAGGAGCGCCCGGCTTTTGCCATCCATAGCCATCAATACCCCATTAGCAAGCGTTCGGAGACGAGCGCTAACAAAAAAGAGAATAAATAACATATTCAAACTATTGCTTTGTCAGATAAATCCATAAAAGACTATTTTTGTATATCTCTTAATTGTATATCAAAATAAATTATCAACCCATTAAATTGAAATAGAAAATGGCTGAGCAGGAAGTTATTAAGCATTCTAAAAAGTTACTGAAGATTTGGAAAACAAAGGAGAACTCATTTTTCGAAAAGGTTAAGGAGTTTTTTACTGAAATTATAGTAATCGTTTTTGCGGTTAGCATCACCATCTGGCTTCATAACTGGAATGCGCATCGCCATGAACAGATGCAGGTAAAAACCTTTCTACAAGGGCTAAAAAATGATATCAGGGTAGATATCGAAGAAACTAAGGACATACTTAAATCATACAAAATGTATGATACTTTATACTCCTACTTAAGCAGTTTGAATAGGGCTAAAACTCCAAATAAGGATTCTCTAAAGTTGATGCTACCATTGATAAACAGCAACCACTTTCTTCGCCCTCACAAAAGCCGATTCACCGGATTCCTATCTGCTGGGAAGATTATGTCAATTGAAAACGATAGCTTGGCATTTGAGATTCTAAATTACTACGAAGAAGTTATACCTACTTTACAAACCTCTGAATCGGCATGGCTATCAGTACATAGCAAACTAAATGCGTACCTATCCGATAATGTTAGCGATTATGGAAACGATATGGCCAAGTGGGAAGCGCTTACTACCCCTAAAGCAAAATACCTTACTAAGATTCTAATTCCATGGCCACAACTGCTAGAAAGGTATCAAGCCATAATCGACTCAGGCGAGGCGATTATCAAAAAGATTGATACTTACATAGAGTAATAGCAGCAAGGTGAGCTTAACAACCCTCAATTAGCACGCATCTGGAGGCTCTTACAACGAATACTTTTTAAAATACCAGATTTTCGGTAAATTGCTCCTTGATAAAACTCACACAATGAATTTAGCCATTTACGGAGCAGGTTCACTGGGCACAATCCTTGGCGCCTACATTACCAAAAAGGGTTACGATATCGACCTAATTACTAGGAATGAATCTCATATTGCTGGGTTAAAGGAGAAAGGCGCAGTAATACGAGGAACTATAAACATGGTTGTTCCTGTAAAAGCTATTACGCCAAATGAGATGTCGAAAAAATACGATATCGTTTTTCTTCTCACCAAGTCAACCGATAATGTAAATACTGTAAAAAGCCTTATTCCATACCTTACTCCAAATGGAGTAATATGCACCATGCAGAATGGTTTGCCCGAACTATTAATTGCCGAAATAGTTGGTGCCGATAGAACCTACGGCTGCGCCATTGCTTGGGGTGCAACGCTTATTGGCAATGGGGTTTGTGAGCTTACATCGGAACCCAATAGCATATCGTTTAGCTTAGGTTCATTTAGCCAAAATGCAAGTCGGGAAAAAATAGATACCATAAAAGGCATTCTTGAATCAATGGGTACCGTTGAAGTTGAAAAGAATTTTATTGGAGCTCGATGGTCGAAACTGCTAATCAATAGCGCATTTAGCGGTGTGTCGACAGTAATGGGATGTACATTCGGTGAAGCGGCTAAAAATAAGGAGTCACGTAGATGTATACAACGAATAATAAAGGAGTGTATTGATGTAGCACGGAAGGCAGAAATAAGAATAGAGCCTGTTCAAGGGAAGGATATAACAAAGCTTTTTGACTACAACTCAAAGATAAAGAAATTTATCTCGTTCCATCTTTTGCCTTTGGCAATTAGAAAGCACAAACTATTAAAAGCTAGCATGCTGCAAGATATTGAAAAAGGGAAAAAGACCGAAGTTGACGAGATTAATGGAGCAGTTTGCAGGTTTGGATCAAAATACAACGTCCCCACCCCTTATAATGATATGGTAGTAAAAATAATGCATGAAATAGAGGCGGGTACAGCAAAACCCGGCTTCGAAAATTTAGATCGGTTTACAAATCTATAAATACACACGGATTAAATTCGCTGAATCGCTTAAGGCCAACTATAAATTCGAGCGAGTAAAGAGACAAATCAACTATCCTATTTTATTGAAAATACAAATACTTTCAAGGAATTTTGAATAACACAAAAAGCTTCTCTACATTTAATGGTTGATTAAAAAAAGTCTTAACAAAAACTAGTTAATATGAACCCTGAAATTCTTATCCCCATTGGCGTTGGAATAGTGATTATAACCATTATTCTAGTTAGCCTCTACTTTAATAAGCATGCCGTTATAAAGCGAAAACTTAAAAAAGCGGTTGGCAAAAAGATTTCCACTTTTATTAGCGGGGATATAGCCAAAGTTGTTGGCAAAGTTGAATTTGCAGGCGAGCCACTTATTGCACCATTATCTGGGAGGCGTTGTGCCCAATACCATGTACTGGTGGAAGAACAAGTTTCATCTGGTAAAAGTTCTCATTGGAAGACCATAATTGAGGAAGAGGTGGTAGGCAAATTCGTAATCAGAGATGGCCGTCACTGTGCACATATAAACAACCAAAAGGTTAAAAGCTATTTAGTTGAGGATAGGAAATATTCATCGAGGCATGGGCACGATGCCACTCCAGAACTTGAACGTTTCTTGAATGCACACGGGCAAAAGAGCGAAGGGTTTTTCGGGTGGAATAAGAATATTCGCTATAAAGAAGGCGTTCTTGAGGAGGGCGAACTAATTGCTGCCGTAGGTCGTGGCGAATGGAAAACAGCAGAGCAAGCACAACTTCCCGATACTTACGATCGAGTTCTTGAGATTTCAGCCACCGAGCAGGAACCTGTTTACCTTAGCGATGATCCGGAGACGGTGAAAACTACTTATTCGGATATGACTATATAATACCCAACAAAGCTTAGTTCTCAATTCGAAAGAAACTTTACTCGGAAATCTTATTCTAGCAATAGAATAAACAAAAAGGGGAGTCTGCTCTACTCGTACTTGATTTATTATGAGGCTGATGTACTTTAATTATAACATCAAAGACAGCCATCAAAACCATATAGTTTTTATAACAAGTAATTGCTTAAGCAACATATATTACTTAAACTTGTTATGTTTATGATATTTCACTAATTTGTTTACCCAAAGGAATCAAATCAATAATTCACTAATGAAAGAAGAGAACAAAGCTATACCCATTGAAATGTTCTACACGTTAACTTGTTCAAATTGCCGAACACTTAAGCATATGCTCGATGAAATCCTGCCACAGTTCGGCAACAAATTTGAGTTTAAAAGAAGCTTAGCAAACTCTCCTATTGGAATGATCAGGACAATGAAGATGGGAATTCATGCAGTACCTACAATGCTTATTAATGATAAAATAGTTTTCAGAAGTGTTCCAACAAAAGAGGAACTTATAAATGTACTAAACAGCTATTAACAACTAAAAAAACAAAGAAAAAAATGGAAACAAAGAAAAAATTAAGATGTCCGCTTGGAGTACCAGGTGCAATTATTGCTGCACTTATTGGCCTAATTGGAGTAGTTGCAAATATTGTAACCTTTAACTGGCTTGGTTTAATAACTTCGTTTGGGTTATTACTTATTGCATTGCCATTCATGNNTGGTACATTCTGCAAATGATCGTCTCGATGAACTCGAAAGTAAAATAAAGTAAGATTCAATCTTATTTATTGCCTATGTTTTACAGTATAAAGCGTAATCGAATGATTACGCTTTTTTTGTGTAGGTGTATGCTTAACTCGATGTTATGAACCGTATACTTTCGATAGCAGAATCCTATTGTGGTAAAAAGAAGACGAGTCTGCAGCCTCGTCTTGACAACGGTTTTAGGGTAAAACATAGATTGTTGTCAATAATATGATACCTAATTAGCCAAAGTCCCTATACTACAATTAAGATATTTGAATATTACCTATTCAATCTCTTTAAACTAAGTATAGAATATAAACTGATACTATTATGTCTTTGAGGTTTTAGTATTCGGATTAGAATTCTCAATAGTTATAATACTCTCTGTACTATATTACAAATATCTATCTTCTGAATAGCACAATACCCGCTTTCGCGGGTATTGTGCTATTTAAATTTAAAATCCGATACATTGCGAGCCCACAATTGGGAAATCTATGCAGAGTTCGAATGATCCATTGCCCCAGTCAGGTTCAACAGAAACATCCACATCATCGCACAAATCCTCTGTCCAAGGTGGATAAGGAACGGGAATGCCTATACATCCATGACCATAAGCCGAAATATTTACCGACGATTGGGTAATACCAATTCTAAATCCCGTTTCGAGCGAAACGATAACAAAATCAATACCTATTGTTTTCTCACCATAAAGGTTAAAACCGCTACTTGTAATACTTCCTCCCATGGAAACATTGCCAATACCGCCGGGCATCGAAACGCTTCCGTTCAACCTTACTCCCGTTGCTATTGATGCCGAAAGATCCAAATCACAGCTGAAAACGCTTACTCCCACGATGCTCAAATTCGTACCCAATTTACCACTAAGGTAAAGGTCAATATCAGATGTTAAACCACCAGTAACCGTTACACCTCCTAGCCCATATGGTAGGTTAAGGCTCCCGCCAAAATTCACACCTCCCCAAGTTGACGCACTAACCGTCATATTTATAGCGGGGAGTTTAACTCCTGCCCCAAAATCGATATCGGACGAAAATATTCCGCTAAGCGCTAAGCCTTGAAGGGTAATATCTCCTTGCACCATTACCTCGGCAATTCCAGCAGGTAAATTCAAATTACCTTCTAAACTTACTCCACTCCACGAGTTGGCAGTGAACGAAAGCCCTGCTTGAACACTTACATTGGAACTGAACTGAATTCGTGAATTAAAGTTCCCGGTTAGCCCAATGCCCCTGTCGGATATCTCACCTACAAAATTTGCTGAACCAATTCCATAGGGGAGAAACATATCGCCAGAAAGTATTACACCGCTATTCGATATTTCAACTGAGATATTGGCATCGTAACGCAAATCGTCGTTAAAGCGAATACCCGATTGGGTTGTTCCTGTTAGTTTAAACGATCCATCACTGTTAATTACACCACTAATTTGCACGCTTCCAATATCGTATGGCATACCAATTCGCCCCGATAATCTTATCCCATCGGGTGAAATAAATACAACACCATCGTTAATGGGCTGCAAGCCCAATCCGGGTATGTTCATCGATAGAGCTGACTCAACATACAGTTTGTAATCGTCGAGTGAACTACCAATACTGGCATACATCCTACCTTCGTTGGCAGTTAATGGGATAAACTTAAGTACATCCTCTCCTAAAATTTCTCGGAGATAGTCAATATTACTATACTCCCCTGCAAACCTGATCATAGCATGGTTATCGGTATACTCCGCTTGCAAAGTAGCCTTGCCCAAGGTTACATCTAAATTTAAAGGCAAGAATTTGATAAGAGCATTATCGAAAGTTAAATATCCGTTTGCCCCCAATTGAAAGGATGAATTATCAAATCCTCTCTCAAAAAAATCGGTAACACCTGCCGAGCTATATGCTGTATTAATTACTGCGCTACCAACTATTTTTAATGGGTACTTTTTAATTGGAATATCGCCACCAAAAAACAAATGACCATTGAATGGCGTAAAACCAGTACCTCCAACAGCTTCTTCAAGAGTATTGCTATAAGTTAGCGGTTGAAATGGGATTGTCCCTGCCGATGAAATACCTATTCCAAGATTTTTAACCAAATAGCGTCCATTTGATTGGATATCGCCAAGGAAGAAAACTGCAGGTTCGCTTGCATCGAGAAAGAAATCCTTGAATGTGAACGTTGTTTTCTTGATTTTCTGTGCTTTTCCTCCCCTATCAACTGACTGATCAATAATATAATGAAAATAGTAGGTTGTGTCTGTTAGTGGAAGTTTGGAAAAATCGTTTTCGGTTTTATAGTCCTTCCCAATCTTATAAGATGTTGCTGAACCCGAAATCTTATCGGTTGCAAATTGGGCTAATAGCCCAAAAGCAGGAAATTCAGCGGTACCATATCCGTTAAAATTGAACGAGCTGTTAGAACTCGTAAATAGCTGCATTCCATTATGGGAAGATTTAGAAATGCCAACAAGGTTTTTAATTGTAAAGTCGCCACTTGTAACGGGAATTATGCCAAAACTCGACTCACTAAAAATAGTGCCCTTAATATGGTATCCTTCAGGCGTTTTAATTATTCTATCGCTATTGACATAGAGTTTATTTGCTCCATTAATACCGTTCGTTGGCAAATCGGTTGGAGTAGTAAGCGACTCCTTATCAAAAATATCTATAGGTTCAACATCCTCAGTTTTGCACTGTGGCAGCACAAGCATAAGAGTTAAACCAATAAGAATTAATACTTTTCTTTTCATCTCCATGTTTGCAATTTAGTAAAACTATCGATAAGCTGGACAATGAGGTTTATGTTGAAATATTGGAAATTTATAAGCCATATAAACTATAGCATTTATTGTTGATGTATTGAAATGCTGCTTGGTAAAATATCCAGCATAGTAGTCACCTGAGCCCGATTGAAATGATATTCGCGGACTTATCTCAAATCTTGAAATGATGAAAGACAATCCAGCACCTACTATAACGCCTGGTTTAATAGAACTTTCAACTTTATGATTATACCCTGCAATACCCGAATACTCATTTTCAGTAAATCGTGAGTAGGCTACCTGACCTCCTGCAAGCGCATACGCATCAAACCATTTGGGAAGTTTTACAAACCCCGATAGATTAACCTTTGGGTAAACACAAAAGTACATTGGCTTAAGCTGAAACTGCCCAAAGGCATAAATTGACAAGATATTTGCTTCAACAGCATAGGAAAAAGGCTTTGTATCTTTTCGATATTCAACAAAAATGCTTAGTGGTCGACGATAAGGTTCAAAATGTGGCTGTAGGGCGACATACCATACTCCTACGCCAACGCCAATCTTTAAATACTTTGGTGGCTCACCTTTACGATGAAACTTAACTGGGCGATCGTTATAAAAACTAACTTCTGGTTGAGTTTTTGTCGAAAACACTATAAGATCATAAAATCTACTTATCGACGCCTCAACAGGGTTTGAGAAAATTGCAATAAAAACAAAAGAGGTAACAATTTTTCTAACAAAAACGAGCATTTCAATGCAATATTAAATAACTTTTATCTTAATTTTTCATTTTAAAAATACATGAAATGTAATGGATATACTAATGATTTTTAATATTATAAAACATTAAATGATTATGCAATTGACAATCCCTGAAAACATGGGAAATACCTCAATTAAAATATTATTGGACTTGAAGCTAACTTATACTTTGAACGTCATTTTTACTCTGTTCTAAATCAATATTTCTCTTGTGTTTAAACACAAATGTATCCTTAACCCTTTCAGAGTATATCATGTATGGAATCCATATACAAGAAGCAACGATTGAACTAACAACAGGGCTGACAGATGAATTGTCGGCTATAAAATTTGAATTTGTAATCTTACTAACAAGAATAACATCACCAATAATTAGCACAAAATGAATTAATCTGAATATGATAAAATGTATTGGGAAAGTTGTTCTACGCTTAATAAACAATACTAGAATGAATATTATATATACCATCATCAAACAATTCATAAGCAGTTCGTAAACAAAAGCGAATGACCATACAACGTCGTATCCAGCGCTAGTGGGTGTACTTATAAACTCCCACGATGTTTGATTAAAGAAACCATTTTTAACAAAATCAAAGAGTAGAGTAATGGGTGTAATAAATAGTCCAATTGCTATCAAAACAAGCCAACCCCCAATTGGTAATGGGTTATTAATATAAGGTTTTGAAATATCCTTTTGGTAAAGGGCATTTGCAATAAACAATAGTATTGTAACAAAGAAAACGGTAAGAATTATAAACATCCAATTTGTTTTTGAAGTTTGGGTGCTGTTCTTTCGCCAAGTAAAGGTATAATATGTCTCATTCCTAATCTCGTCATAATCGTTAAAATACTTATTCATTTCCGTTGTATCAACATAATCTTTTAACGATTTATAGTTGTATTTAAATGTTATGGTGGTACTATTCACCTTGCTTATAATGTATTTAAAACTAAAGCAAGGATTGTTTATCTGCTTGTTAACCTCATCGATATTAAAATCCTCGGCATGCTTAAACGTAATCTCGTTCTCAACTTCGATTGGGTAATAAAGGTAAAACGGATGCTTTCGGTTTCTCTGTTCGGGGCTTGTTAAGTAGCTTTTTAAGTTAGGAGCATCGAGGTAAGCAATTCGGTTATTTGTTGAAGAGTCTTTTTTCCAAAACGACTCAATATCATACTTCTCAGTAACCTTAACACAATTCAATTCTGGATCATCCTCCAACACGAGGCTGTCGCGAAAGCGCATTTTAGAATAATTTGTGCTATAAAAGTTTAAATAGCTATTCTCGAGCTGCTTTTTTGTATTTGATTTAAATTGATTCCTAATCCTATCGGCCTCGCTACCATAATAAGTTGAATGCACAGTATACTGCACTGGCTTTACGGAATCAATAACTTCAATTATCTCTTTAACCACAACTCTTTCATCTCCACTATCAGAAATCAAGATGGGTTCAGTAAATTTGGGATCAACAATAAGTGCCTGTTTGTAGTTCCCATTAAAAAAGTTAGTGAAATCACCTTTCTGACCTGTTATTGTAGGATCGACAAAATAGAACTTCTCTCTGTATTTAATTGCGACTATGGCATGATTGAAAATTGTTGGGGATGGTAAATACTCTACAATCCGATGTTTTAGGTTTGTGTTTACGTATGCAACATAACTTTCAACACCAATCTTTTTTAACATACTTGAAAGCATGTATGACTTCTCTTTGCAATCGCCAAATCTTTTTTGAAATACCTCTTCCGGTCTTCGTGGTTTATGAGAATATTCACTTATTTCAATGCCAACATATCTTATTTCATCTTTTACAAACTGAATTAGAGCATTAATCTTAGATTCAGGCGTATTACATTTCGATATTATAGCATCAAATTGCTTTTTAAGTTTTCCACCCTTTAGGCCATCAGGAGGGTAAAGTTTTTCGCCCCATTTAATTAGATCTGTCCATGAATTGAATGAACTAATTTGCACCTTTGGGTATGGCGAATACCAACTTGGTTGCTGGCTATTTGTAATGAGTTCCTGAACATTTTCACTCTCCCACTTTAGCACAACTAGTCCATCTTTTTCAGCACGTAAAGGTTGCTGTAAAGTATTGAATAGTTTATAATTAACCTTACTATCTTTTGAGAACCTAACAGAACAGTGAATTTTCTTAACCGGAGTGCTAAATTGAAGGTAAAAGAAATCAAAATAATTTCCTTTAAAAATCGGATTCTCGCCAACTATTGCATATGAATATTCAATGATATCGCCAACCTGAACATCTTCGATAAAATATCCGGCAGAAAATGAGCCATTGAAAATATTATTCTCCAGTTCGCTTTCATTCTGGATGATTTTAAACTTTGACTTTTCTAACCTATTATAAACCTTACCCCCTCTATGAATTTTAATTGAATGGAAATTCAACTCTTGGTAGTTGGGGTCATAGCTAACCCAAATATCGGCGTAGTTTTTAATGCCAACTTCATTAACAATCTTTATTACGCTTCGATAGTATTTTTCTAAAGTTATAACATTCGATTGGTAATCGGATAGATAGTATATTGCTCCATCTTCAGTATCAATGGAGCCTGTAGCATTTTTATCATTGTATGTTATGTTTTCAACCCAACTACTTTGCGGTTTTACAAAGAACTTATCATTATTCGCAAACAAAGTATTCCCTAATGCAAGAATTAGCAATAAAACAAAATGAAAATGCCTCATTAAATTATATATTATGATTAGTGTATACAAGAAAACTATATTTTAGTATCGCCTCAAATCATAACGAAAGTAGCAAAAGTTTAGTAAAGGATTATCTGAATTGCACTTTTTTTATTGTTCAATAAAACACATTACCATTTTGGTGTTATAGAGTGAGATATTCAAAAATTCAACACCTTTTGACAATTATGACACAGGTTAGCACTCTTTTGATCTAAATCCTCAACATATGTACTCGAACGCATTACGCAAGTTGGAGTGTGGCAATGTATTAACCCAAATGTATGCCCTAATTCGTGAACTACTTCCTTAATTGCTCGATCAAGAAGAACATTATCATCGGGAGCAATTCCATATCGCTCATTGCTCAGTCTATAAAGCGATACTATTCCTGATTTCCCATCCAACTGGGCTTGCCCAAAAATATAGGTAAGGATTGGGATAAAAAGATCAACATTAAACAACCCAATTGTTTTTAAAGAATCGAAAGAATATCGAGTATCAACTTCTTTCAGAAGATCATTGCCGTTATATTGTCTGCGAAGAGGGTCGTAATAATCGCTTAAATCAATGAATCCTTCCTTCGCCTTAACCTGTAGTTGAAATTCTTTTGATATACCCTCAACCAATTTATTAAGGAAATCATTGTCAAAACGACCAAAAGAGACCAATGTGATATTCCGCAAACTCATTAAGCCGAAGATTAGAATTTAGTAGTCAGTGGAAGGTAGAGGTTATAATAATAAACTGGTCTACTTATCGGGTTTGATATCAAATTTCTTAATCTTGTTATATAGGGTAACCCTATCAACTTTAAGCGCTTTTGCTGTTCGCGAAATATTCCAGTTGTATTTATTGAGAATTTGAGATATATGGTTTTTCTCGTTCTCATCCAAACTCTCGTAAGGGCTTTCTACATAACTTTTCTCTATAGGAAGATCTTTAAGGAAGATTCTTTTCCCATTCCCAATCACTATTGCCCTCTCAATCATGTTCTCCAGTTCTCTAATATTGCCAGGAAATTTATACTCTTCCATGCGTTGTAAAGCAGGGGCATCAATGGTAACAATGGATTTATTCATCGACATGCAAAACTTCTTGATGAAATAGTCCACAAGTAAAGGAATGTCACCTTGTCGCTCGCGCAATGGCGGAACATGGATGTTTACAACATTTAACCGATAGTAAAGATCCTCGCGAAAACTACCTTCAGCCACCATACTCTTCAAATCTTTATTGGTAGCGCAAATCACCCTAAAATCTGATGAAATCTCTTTATTCCCTCCAACTCGAACAAAACTTTTGGTCTCTAAAACGCGAAGAAGTTCAATCTGCATTTTTGGAGATATTGTTGCAATCTCATCGAGAAAGATTGTTCCGCTATCGGCCATCTCAAATCTACCCTTTCGGTTATACACAGCGCCTGTAAAAGCTCCCTTTTCGTGGCCAAACAACTCGCTCTCCAACAAACTTTCAGTTAATGCCCCACAATGTACGCTAACCAATGGAAAATACTTGCGTGGTGAGTTTGCGTGAATTGCTCTGGCAATTAACTCTTTGCCAGTACCACTTTCGCCAGTAATAATAACCGATGAGTTCGATTGCGCAACGCTCTCAACTTGTTTAAGAAGTCTTTGCATAACCTCACTTGCACCTATCAAATCTTCAACATTTTCGAGCGTAGCCACTTTTACTTTAAGTACCTCGTTCTCCTCAACCAAAGCAATTTGCTTTGATGCGTTACGAACTAAATGCGAGAGGTCATCGGGATCAAATGGTTTAGTAACATAATCGAAAGCACCATCTTTTAAAGCTTGAACAGCAGTATCTACAGTTGCAAAAGCTGTCATTACAATGATAATTGTATCTTTCTTTAAAGCTTTAATCCGCTTTAGCATTTCTAAGCCATCCATGCCCGGCATCTTAATATCAGCAAGAACAATATCGTAGCTCTCTGATTCGAGAATTGACAATGCAACTTTTGCGCTTTGGGCACAATCAACTCGATACCCATCCTCCTTAAACCAATTGTACAACGAATCCCTAACAGATTCTTCGTCGTCGACAACTAAAATTGAAATCTTTTTTGTCATGGTATTCCACTGTTAAGACTTAATTATAGGCATGGTGATTGATATTGTAGTTCCCTTACCAATTTCTGACTTTACATCGATTTTCCCTTTATGGTTTTGAATAATCCCATGCACAATTGCCAAACCCAATCCCTGTCCTCTTGAATTACGCTTTGTAGAAAAGAAAGGTTCGAAAATATGTGGAATATCGTCGGTTGGAATCCCAATGCCATTATCGACTATCTCAACCATAATCCTATCAGCATCAAGATCTTTGGTTTTTAGTATAATCTCCCCATTTTCACTGATAGCCTCAGAAGCATTAACCAATATTGCTATACATGCTTGCTTTATTTGATTAGGACTGCAATATATTAAATCGGCAGTTGCTTTAAAATCAGCTGAAAAGTGAATATTTGCGATCTTCATCTGGTGAGTCATTAAATCAAAAGTTTCTTTTAATATCTCATGAAGGTGCTTTGGTTCAAAATCATCCTGATCTTTTCTCGAAAAATCGAGTAAGCCCTTTACAATATTACCACAACGCTTAGTTTCGGTTTCGATTAGCATAAGTTGTTTTAGCATTGCCTCTTTTTTAGCAGGCTCTATGCTCTGATTCATAAGCTGTTTCTGCACTAACTTTGTATAGATAAGTATACCAGAAAGTGGGTTGTTTATTTCGTGAGCAACTGACAAGGAGAGTTTTCCAAGAGATGCTATTCTCTCAATATGAATTAGCTCGTTCTGTGCAGCACCAAGCTCTTCAGTTTTTTTCTGAACCTTATATTCAAGTTGCTGCGACCAATTTTGCAACTCCTTATTTGCAGCATGAAGATTATCGAGCATTTCATTAAATGCCAGAGAAACCATCCTCATATCATCGAGTTGGTTGGGAGTAATCTCTAGTCGCGTATTTTTATCGCCATTTGATACAGCCTGACTTGCCTTAACTATAGAAAACAAAGGTTTTTTAACAACTTTATTTGTAAATAATATTAATGAGATAATAAGCAAAAAAGTTGTTAGTGTTGCCAACAAAAAAAATTCAGTAGATGATGTAGTTACTGCAGCATCAAGATCTTTTAGTGGAATTTTAATTACCAACGAGCCTAACACCTCTTCGCTTTGGCTATGCGCATGGCATGAACTTGTATAGCACGATTTTTCGTTAAGAATAGGTGAGCGAATAAGCAGATGCCTATGACCACCATCGTTGTGAGTCATGCTGCACTCGCTCTTAAGATCTATAATACGATAAGCCTTCTCCTTTTTCGGAAACATTGCCTCCATATCGGCATGGCAAGCTATACAGTTAGGATTGCTATGATTAATGGTATCCGATGCAAATGACGTATACGCTAAGTTGTTTTGCTTATCGTACATATTCACCTCATCAATGCCAGGCATTGTGTTTATAATATCAAGGGTGCTTTGTAAAGTACTTTTATCGTTATCGAGCATTGATTTGTAAAGCGCCCCTTCAACTAAGTAACCAATATTATTCCCGCTTTGGCGAATCACTTTCTTCATGTACTCCTCATTAACTGAGCGAAAAATTATGCCAAACGAAACAAAGAGAATAAGCGATAATATTGTGATTATATATACAACACGACCGTAAATTGATGATCGAAATTTAAAATACCTCTTAAGAAAAGATCTTCCAATACTCCTCTTGGGATCTGTATTGATAAATGATGCCATTTTCTAGGATTTAACGAACTTTAAATTTATGAAAACAAAACGAAAGAATCCAACTAATAGTAGCAATAAGCATTATTGATCTTAAACGCAAAAAAGCGGATGCAAAAACACCCGCTCTTAAGAATCATTAAAATGGTTGATTCAGAAAGTCTTTCTGAAAATCTTGCCAGTAAGGACTGGGTAATTCGGAAATAGGATTATCGTATATTTCACCACCATCCTGTAAAGTTATAAGCGAGGGTTCAGCAGAATACTTCTTCATCGAAACCGCGAGGAAGTCTTTAAATCGATCAAGTTCCATCGCTGCCCACCTCGAAGCATCTTCGGCCAGATAATAGGCATTTGTTTCAGCAATCCAGTTCGATGGTTTCATCTTATAAACCCAACCTTGCCCATAAGGATCTTGACTCACAGCCATTGGATCCTCATTTAGCGCTGAGTTAGTATTTATAATCTCACCCGATATAGGTGCTAAAACCTTTAATTGCTTACCATTTCGATCAATTTCGACAATAACATCGCCTTTCTTAACCCAATCACCTGGCTTTTTAAGGTTATTAAACTTAACATCACCTGTGATGTGAAGCAGCAGATCATCAAGTCCCACTTTTGCCATTCCTGACATCTCAAGATGTGCCCAAGTGTGGTTCTTACTAAAAAGAAGTCCTTGTGGAACCTTTAGAACATTTGCAGTAAGGGCTCCAAGTTTTTTTTGAATCTGACGGGATGCCTTAACCTTTCTGTTCAGAATAATCCAGAATGGTACGAATATTGCAAAGAATATGATAACCGCGATATACTCTATCCCTTTGGTTTCAAAAATGTTAGAATAACTAAATCCGTCCATTTTCGTAAGTTTTTTTTGCTATCATTAAAAAATGATAGATGGTTAATTTACTGTTCTTTTGCCCACGATGGCGATTCACGCAAAACGGGCATCCTATTTATAACCCATCTAAAAATCCATAACTCAGTAAAGATTACGGCAAGGGTTACAACAATCTCCATCCACGAAGGAACATATCGAATATCGGCATCCCATCTAAACCCAATAACGGTAACATTTAGGCGGTTGATTATTATCCCCACCATGGTTATGATTGATGCAATCTTTATTAGCAAAATATTCCTATTCCTATAGCTTGAAAAGAAAAGCAACATTGGAAGCAATACAAAACCAATCATCTCAACTAAATACCAATATCCCATTGGTGTATTAATATACTGCCAGTGCTTTCCATGTATAAATACTATAATCTTTAAGAAAAAATAAGCAAATAGGGCTACGGAACAAATCTTTGAAAGACCATGTAATATGTTATCGTGCTCGCTATGGTGCTCATCGCTAATTTGATTTGAGAATACCTTTAGGCTGATCGATCCTTCAAAAATCACCATCGAAAGACCCGCAAAGATGCTAGAGATAAAGAACATGATAGGAATAAACTCGGAATACCAAAGAGGATGAATTTTATCCTTGGCCATTAGGTAAAGAGCGCCAAGTCCCGATTGGTGTAATGTTGATAGAGTTATACCAAAAATCACTGTTGCTACCGTCATCCCAGCAAGAATCTTTCTGGTGCGTTTTGCGCCAAGCCATTCGGCAATAGTGGGAGAAAATTCAATCAACTGAGCAATCATGTAAAGAAGAAAATGCCATGCCACAAGGAATAGCACCGAGCTGGTTCCAAAGCTATTCCCGATAATTGGGTTAATCACATTCCATGGGCGGCCCAAGTCTAAAAGCAACGCACCTGCATAGAACAGATATGCAAGAAATCCATTCAAAACGGTAACACGCACTATGGAGTGGTACTTATGCATATTAAGGATGTACACCATAAACGTGAGGACATATGCACCACCAGCAAATGCAACACCAGTAACAACATCAAACCCGATCCATAAGCCCCAAGGGACTTCCTGGGTAAGGTTTGTAATTGATCCAATGCCCTTCCAAAAACGAATAACGATTAAAACAAGCCCTAAAAGCATTATTGGGACTGAGATAACGTTAAAAGGTGTAATCCATTTACCCTTTGGTTTAAACTCGCTAACCAAGAATTTCCAAATTGATTTTCCATCATTATCCTTGGCAATTGTATAATCTAGATTACTCATTGACACCTCCTTCCTTTGAAGTTCGTTTTTTTGTTGCTTCATGAAGTCCTAATAAGAGTGGCGGAAGTAAAACAAATATTGTTGGTACGCTAAAGAGAAATCCCTTTGAAAGTTCGGGATAAGATGATTTTTGAATTGATGCATTAAAACCTAACTCACTAATTGGAGTTGGTGTAAGGTATAAGAATCCAGTACCACCAGCCTCGTGTTCGCCATAAATCTCGTCGTGATAAACGCCAGGATTCTCAAAAATCCGCTTACGAGCTTCTTTTACCAAATCCCTACGTTTGCCAAACATTAATGCTTCAGCAGGACAAATCTCAACACAAGTTGGCATGCCTCCAGTAGATACTTTATCGTAGCACATATCGCATTTCNNGGTATTCAAATTTTGGCACATCAAATGGGCACGATACCATGCAATACCGACATCCCATACACTTATTCCCACGCCAAATAACTGGACCTTCCTTTGTCTTATGCATGGCTTGCGTTAAGCATGCCGCAGCACATGCAGGTTCGTTGCAGTGCATGCATTGCTTTCTAACAAAAACCTCTCCCTTTGATGTATCATATGCATTCAAAACCACACGCCGATTCTCGTCAGTTTTTCGCAACACACCCACTTTAGGCTCATCTTTAGGGCTGGGCAAACCATGTGCCTCGGCACATGCAATCTCGCAGCTTTGGCAACCGCCGCAACGAGTTGAATCGTAAAGAACGGCATTGAATTCAACTTCTGCCTCTTCTACTTTTTGTTGTGGCGAACCAAAACTTTTACCTATAGCGAGAGTTGCTCCAGCAGCTCCAAGAACTTTCAAAAACTTCCTTCTATCTAAACCCATAATTCCTCATTTTTAAGTTAGGAAAATAATACGTGGTTAGAAATTGAGACTATTTTGAGTTATCGAGAAAATGCGATTGAAAATCCTCCCACACTTCAGGTTTTAAATCCTTTAAAACGCCATCCATAATATCACCACCATCCTGAAGTATTACCTGAGCATTTTCGGCATAATTTGCCCTTAATGAGACTGCAAGAAAATCTTTAAGGTGTAAAAACTCCATTCTAATCCACTCCCTATAACCCTGAGCAAAAACTAGAAACTGAGTATCTCTTAACCAATTTGTAGGTTCAATCTTATAAATCCAACCATCAGTGTAAGGTGATGTATTAAGTATCTCAGAGTTTGATATCAATTTATCATTTTGCGCTACAACTCTACCCGATATTGGCGCTTTAATATTTAACTGTTTACCTTCTTGAATAATCGTTAGGAAATACTCACCTTTTTTCACCTCATCACCAAGATTTCTCATAATAACACGAGTAATTGGACCAGTAACATGTTGTAGAAAATCGTCAATTCCAATACTTACAATGCCATTTTTTTCCAAAAAAGCCCAAGTATGTGTTTTGTCAAAATAAAGACCATCTAACACTTCAAATGATTGCTCGTTAATTAAAGCAGGTTTTTTAAAACTTGAATTCACTGCTATCACCTTACCCTTTCTTAAACGCTGAGATATGATATCAATCCCAAAAAATAATGCTATACATATTACAATAATACCCGCAGCTACAGGGATCACAGAGTAACCTTTTGATTGCTCAACGACAACTTCATTACCATTCAATTTACTTAAGTTCAATTGTCTTTGACTATATGCAAGATCACTAAAACCGTTCTTATTCAACAACAGTTGACCATCGGTCATTACCCATGATAAAAAAGCAACTGCATTTTCATCGGTTGGCACCGATGCAGAATATGAATAAATATTCAGATTTAACTCTCTTGGGTATTTACCAATCCATACACCTCTTAAAAACGATGATAAATTGCTATATATCTTTTCGCTATAATCTATTTTACCATTTTCATTCTTATCAATAGGTAGAAGTTTTACATCTGAACAAATTTCATTCGTAGTAGGATCTATAATATCTGAGATTTGACAGAAACCAATTGCATAGGGAGTTTTAGCGATTTCAGAAATCATCTCTTTTGAGTTATCAAAATTATTTCCTGAAATTATAGATGGTTCAATTTTCAAAAAACTTGCTATTTCAGACTTATTTAACTGCTCTTTAATGGTAAAAACATTTACTGGATTTTTACTACCATTATCGAGTATTGCTCCCCAATTTCTGTTTTCGGCATTTTTAAATAGCAACGCCATTTTTTCTGAAGTAATCCCTTTGGTATTTAACTCATTTAAAAATGGACAATTGGAACTTACAATTGGGACAATAGCATTTATACCAACAACCATTCTCCACACCGGCTGTTTTTTTTGATTTAAACTAACATCATCGGATAAGAAGTAAATGTGACTTTCATCGTTTGGTGTAAGTTCCGATTGAGTATCGGAAATCTTTAGAACTTTAATCTTTGCACTTTGGTGCAACTTGCAATATTCACCTACCCAGTTTGAAGCAAGACCATAAAGATCGGGTGAGCTAACAATTGTGATTGAATCAGGAGAATTTTGGCATTTGGATGCAAATGCCTTCTGATAGCCTACATTGCTTAGAATTGATATAAATAAAGCAATGAGTATTAAATTTTTTGTTCTCATAATAGTATGATTTAATTAGTTTCAGTTATTCAAATTGAATTCATCAAGCCATTTCCGCAACTCTCAGATTTACTTACATTTAAACATTGCAAAACTAATAAACCAATTATAGTGCCGAAAAAAATATCAAAATAAAACAATTAACAATCAATAACTTACGAAAGATATGTAAGATTATTAAACATAATGATATGTATATTTTTTCAACACTCATTAAGCAATATAACCTTATCATTTTGGCAATCAAATTATTATTACCTGTGTTTAACTATTATGCAGCTGTTGAATAATTCAGCTATACTATTCTTTTTTAATATGAACAATGGTTTATCATTCAATTTCATGACTTCGATTATTTTTCCATATAGTACATCAATTTTTTAAATTTTTCTTCCGATAACATTAACCCTTTACCATTTTTTTACGCTAATTTTAATGATTATCAGCTCACTAAAGATTTTAATTAATGTTTAGATCATTGGCATTAAAAGAAAAATCATTTTAATATATGGGTGACACTATAACGTTAAACCCAAGTTCAATCTTCGATAAAAAGAGAAAACTCCCAAAAAATCTCGGC
This sequence comes from Bacteroidales bacterium, assembly GCA_003531155.1. Lineage (GTDB taxonomy): Bacteria > Bacteroidota > Bacteroidia > Bacteroidales > Tenuifilaceae > UBA8529. Next base: position 27,997 of record DQHR01000050.1, read on the forward strand.
AAATACGAAAACGCTGATTTTGCAATTAAGCAAAGGGTTCGATTTGTTTATAATCTATGTATCCTTATAATGGTAAGTATAATTCTTATAACATTATATTCAGGTTATATACAAACCATTGGGACAGCCTATAAAGGCTTATACCTTCCTATCTTGATTCCTGAGATTGCCATGTTTGGGATTACATTTTTATGTCTTATGCTAATAATCAAAGGATATTATAGTATATCAATACATCTGCTATTCACATCCTCAATGGCAACTGTATGGGCAGTTATTTGGTTTGATAAAAATGAAGCAATTGCACGGCTCGATACTATTGTATTTATTTTAACTATTCTAACTATGATTCCTCTGCTAATAAATAAATACAAAACGGGTATCATTTATTATCTAAGTGCAAACATAGCTTTACTAGTCATTTTTCTTTTATTCAATAAGGAAAACCTTGGCCTTAATAATGCGTCGCTAATAGATTATTTTGCTGATAATACAATTTCATTAATAGCTGTATGCTTGATTGGTTATAGTATTTTCAACATCAACAAGCGCTCTACAGAACAAATAGCCTATGATATCGAAGAAAAATTCAAGTCAGAGGAAAAGCTGAAAGAATCGGATAAAGCCTATCAATACATGTTTGATAAGAACCCCCAACCAATGATAATCTACAATTTGGAAGACTTATCTATTCTCGAAGTTAATAGTGCAGCAACAAAGCATTATGGTTATTCCAAAGAAGAGTTTTTATCTTTTTCATTAAAGGATATTCATCTAAAAGAGGATATACAATCGCTAATAGATGATATAAATAATATTAGTGATGCCTATAGTAATAGAAGTTATGCTCGTCATCTTAAAAAAAACGGCAATATCATTTACGTAGAATTATCTGCTCACTCAATCTCTTACAGGAATTTTAAAGCAAGGCATGTGCTCATAAATGACATTACCGAAAGAAAACGAATGAATGAATTGTTACAAGCGAGTGAGCTTCGCTATAAAACGCTGATTGAAACATCTCATGATGGAATTTCACTGATGGATTTAAATTGGAACATACTTTTTGTTAATCGTCGAAAAGCGGAAATGGTTAGAGCATCAAGCAAGGATTCGCTTATTGGCGCTAATTCAATAATGTTTTTTTCAGAAAAAAGCCGTTTGGCAATAACTGACGCTATGCCTAAGATTCTTCAGCAAGGTTTTATAGACAATTTTGAGGCAGAAGTATTGCGCCTTGATGGAACAACATTCCATGCCGAATTTAACCTAACTGTTTTAAAGGATGATAATGGAAAACCATTAAACTTAATGGATACAATGCGTGACATTACTGATCGTAAAGTTGTAGAAACTGAACTTGAGCACCATAGAAATCACCTTGAAACACTAGTAAAAGAACGCACAGAAGAACTTGAAGCAGCTTACGAAAAGTTAGTATCCAAAAACGAAGAACTTCATAAACTCCAAATTGAGCTCCTTAATGAAAAGAAATTGATTGATTCGTTAATGGAAACTATTCCAGATGCAATCTACTTTAAAGATCTGCAATCAAGATTTATTAAGATTAGCAAATCCATGTACAACTATCTGGGTGACAATAAAAACATAGATATTATTGGAAAAACTGATTTTGACATATTTACAGAGGAGCATGCACGACCTGCATTTGAAACAGAACAAGAGATAATTAAGAATGGAAAACCTATTATTAATTTAATTGAGAAAGAAACATGGAAAAACGGTCGTATTACTTATGCCTCTACATCTAAAATGCCTTTAAAAAATACTTCAGGTGTTATCGTTGGAACTTTTGGTATTTCACATGATATCACAAAATTAATAGAAATGGAAGAAGAGATCAAAAAGCAGAATAATATACTAATTACACAACGAAGAGAATTAGAAATAACTCTCAACGAACTTAAAAAGGCACAAACCAATTTAATTCAATCTGAAAAAATGGCTTCACTTGGGATTTTAGCTGCCGGTGTAGCCCACGAAATAAACAACCCATTAAATTTTATTTACGGAGGTATTGCTGGGATTGAAGACTATTTCAACGAAAATTTAAAAGATCATCTCAACGAAGTTGCACCATTAATTGAGGGGATAAACATCGGAGTTAAACGAGCCGCAGATATTGTAACCAGCCTTAACCACTATTGCAGAAAAGATGATTTGCCTAGCACAATATGCGATATTCATTCAATTATCGACAACTGCTTAGTAATGCTTAACAATAAAATTAAAAACAAAGTCACAATTATTAAGAACTACACATCGGATGATTTCAGTGTATTATGTAATGAGGGGCGTTTACACCAAGTATTTTTGAACATAATTGCAAATTCAATTCAGTCAATTGAGCATAACGGAACAATTACAGTTCTTACACATATTAAAGGGGAGCAAATATTCATCAAAATTTCAGATACGGGGTGTGGAATTGAGAAGGAAATAATACATAAAATTACTGATCCGTTTTTCACAACAAAGGATCCTGGACAAGGAACAGGACTTGGATTATCAATAACCAATAATATTATCAAGGAATACAATGGAACATTGTATTTTGAGTCAAAAGTTGGGGAAGGAACCGAAGCAATAATAACACTACCAATAATTAAATCACAAATATGAGCAGTAGCATTAAAGTATTGTACGTAGACGACGAGCCAATAAATCTTTTGCTTTTTAAAGCAAACTTCAAAAAAAAATTCGAAGTTATAACTGCCAAATCAGGCAATGAAGGACTAACAATACTAAACAATAACCCTGACACGAAAGTTGTAATTAGCGATATGAAAATGCCAGGGATGAGTGGTCTTGAATTTATTCGTATTGCTAAACAAAACTACCCAAATGTATCATTTTACATACTTACGGGATTTGATATTACTGATGAAATTTCAAATGCCCTTGAAGAAAAACTTATTCACAAATACTTTAAAAAACCATTCAATATCAATGAAATAGAGAAAGCAATCATAAGCGAAGTAAAATAAATTTATATGCAATAATATAATAAAGTTTCATCTTAGTTTATAACTCCAAACATCACTACCTTAGCAGCCTATCTATTTTTAGCAAAACAATGTCATCGACAATCCTAGAGGTAAACAATGTTTATCGCCACTTTAAAGAGGTGAAAGCAGTTGATGGAATATCATTTACTGTTAAACCAGGCGAGTTTGTTGCGCTACTTGGCCCTAATGGCGCAGGTAAAACCACAACTGTGGAAATGATTGAAGGAATACAGAAACCAACGAAAGGCAATATTAACATCAATGGGATGACGTGGGGAACTGATGAAAAAAAATTACATCAAACCATAAGTTTATCGCTCCAAGAAACTCGTTTTATAGATAAACTCACTGTAAAAGAAACAGTTCAACTTTTTGCCNNGCCAAAAATTAGCTTTAGCAGTTGCTCTTCTAAACAAAGCTCAACTCCTCCTGCTCGATGAACCAACAACAGGATTAGATCCAACAGCACGACGTGAGATATGGAATATTTTAATGAATCTCAAAAAGCAAAAGAACACCTCGCTTATACTTACAACTCATTACATGGAAGAAG
>DQHR01000083.1 GCA_003531155.1 Bacteroidales bacterium
TTTTTAAAATTATCTCATTTTTTTATTGATGTAAAAAAATGAGATAATTTTAAAAATGGGTTACAAATCTCAAGCAAATTGAACCTAAATAATGAAACATAGAGCCAGAAACTCACTTTTTGATAATAAAAAAGAGGTGAGAAACACTCACCTCTTCATCATTGAACTTGAAAAAAGTATATATGAGGTTACTTTTTAGGAGCATTTTTTAGTACTTCAACTAGGAAGTCCCAGAATTTGCCAACTGTCTCGATGTTTACCTTCTCATCTGGAGAGTGAGGGAAGCGAATAGTTGGACCAAATGATATCATGTCCCAATTAGGATAAACGCCACCAAGTAGACCGCACTCTAAACCAGCGTGGATTGCTTTAACTTCAGGAACCTTACCATATTTTGCATTATAAATCTCCTTCATCGTTTTAAGTATTGGAGATGATGGATTAGGCTTCCAACCTGGGTATCCACCAGAAAAAACAATCTCAGCACCTGATAATTCAAACACAGATGCAACTTTATCAGCTAAAGCATCTTTTGCACTATCAACAGAGCTACGAAGCAAACAAGAAGCATGAATAAAGTTTCCTTCGCTATAAACACGAGCCAAATTATTGGAAGTCTCAACTAAACCAGGAACAGCATCGCTCATGCGAACTACGCCATTTGGACATCCAAATGCAGCACGAGTTAAGTTGAATTGAGTTTTTTCATCAATTAACGTTGAAGGTGTAGCGGTTTTCTCAGCAGAGAATGACAAATCAGGTTCTGTCATTGAGAATTCAGACCTATATATATTAAGGTATGCTTTTACCTCATTCTCGAAATCGGCAGCCTTTGCAGCAGGAACCACAACAACAGCAATTGCTTCGCGTGGGATTGCATTGCGTAAACTACCACCATCAACAGAAGCAAGGCGAGCACCGAACTTCTTCTCAGCAACATACATAAAACGGAAAAGAAGTTTTATAGAGTTACCTCTACCTAAAATAATGTCAAGGCCGGAGTGACCACCTTTCAACCCTTTTATGGTTAATTTGTATGCAGATGCACCTGCAGGAACCTGTGAAGGAGTGTAGGTATATTTAATATTTGCATCGAGACCACCAGCGCAACCAACATAAAGTTCACCTTCGTCCTCAGAATCGAGGTTCATAAGAATGTCGCCTTTTAGCAAACCACCCTTAAGACCAAAAGCACCGGTCATTCCAGTTTCCTCATCGATAGTGAAAAGAGCTTCGATTGGACCATGAGCAATATCTTTTGATTCAAGCACAGCCATTGCAGCAGCAACTCCAATGCCATTATCGGCACCAAGAGTAGTACCACGAGCTTTAACCCATTCGCCATCAATATATGCATCGATAGGATCTTTCTCGAAATCGTGCTGTTTATCGCTATTCTTTTGTGGAACCATATCAACATGGCCCTGGAGAACGATACCTTTTCTATCTTCCATTCCTGGAGTAGCAGGTTTACGAACAATAATGTTACCTACCTCATCAATTATTGTTTCAAGTTTTAAATCTTGGGCAAACTTTTTGATAAAGTCAACTGAGGCTTTCTCGTGACCTGATGGACGTGGAATTTGAGTCAAACTATAAAAGTGTTTCCAAAGCAACTCAGGTTTTAGGTTTAGAATCTCTTTACTCATAATTATATATATAATATTAGTACTAATTATTTCAGCCAAAAGGCCACTAAAGATATTGCTAATTTGGGGAAAACACAAAAGATAAGTTGAAGTAATAAACTAAATGAGATTTTAATTTGTTTACATAATAAACTTTGAAACAACACTATATTTATATATTTGCAAACATTATTAATATCATCATATATGAAAAAAATAGCCATCTGCTTTATTCTTGCTGCAATTGCAATCAGTGGGTACTCGCAAACAGAAAGCAAACTTGTTAAATGGTATACTATTGAGGAAGCTCTCAAATTAAATGAGCAGAATCCGAAGAAAATTTTTATTGATGTTTATACTGATTGGTGTGGCTGGTGTAAAACAATGGATAAAAACACATTTAATCAACCACAGATAGCTGAATACCTTAATAAGTATTACTATCCTGTTAAATTAAATGCCGAGCAAAAAGAGGATATTACTTATAAAGGAAAAGTTTTTAAGAATAATAATGAAGGAACACGCTCTGCACATGACTTTGCTGCAGCACTTTTGAGTGGGAAACTTTCGTACCCATCGGTTGTATACATGGATGGAGAGAACAACCTTTTAACGGCTGTACCAGGTTATACTCCTCCCACAGATATAGAACCTATACTAGTTTTCTTTGGAGAAGACCATTACAAAACTACAAAATGGGAAGATTTTAAATCTAAATTTGTAAGCAAACTCAAAAAGTAAAAAATAAGCCCCTCTTTTGAGGGGCTTATTTTTTACTTGGTTTGGAATTCCATAAATCCATAATTATTAACAACAAAATTCAGCGGCATCCGAATTACTTTACCATACTGGTAGATTGATATTCGACGGCTAGCCAATTCGGTTTTACCATCGGAAATACTAAAAACTGCGGTCACAGGTACTCTATAGTAGATAACCTCTTTAATAGGTTTATCCTTCTCCATCGCTAAATTCTGAAAGAAAGTATTGTATGAATTTGGCAGAGCTTCAACTGTTGATCTCAATAAATATGGATTACCGCTTAAATCGGATGATGGCAAAACACCCTTAGAGTTGGATAGCCTAAATATAATGGTTGATTCCCCATCGGCTTCGGTAGGAATAAACTCAAACTGATGCTCCGCTTCTTCGGTAAATGATTTACCGATAAAGAGGCTTAAATACTCCTGTTCTTGACGATAAATCTCATCCAAGGCAATCTTAAGTCCCTCTCCGTTAAGATTGTGGTCAGCATCTGGGGAGATAAAATCGGCGCGACGTTTACGAAGCAAGAAAATGTAATCGGCTGCATCGCGGGCTTTTTCTTCGAGATTCTTCTCAACAATCATATCTTTTTGGATTGGAACGCGAACAAAAACGCTATCCTTTTTCACCTTTGAATAAAAAGTGTTCTTCTCTGCTGCGATGAATGGAGTTGTTGACATATCTGGAAAAATGATCTTATCCTCCTCGACAGATCGAATATTACTATTATTTATGGAGTTTACACCAAATCCCGAAACTGGGATGACAAGTCCATTATTGCAAATTTTCAAGAAATCGATCTTTGATTTTTTGCTCGGTAATACTACAAAAAAGGCATTGGGGTCTGACTCAAGAATAGAACTTAACTCAACATTGGTAATCTTCCACTCTTCGATTTTCTTCAACTGTACATCTGAAATTCCAAGATACTTCTGAGCAAAGCGACTATATGGTCCAGGAACTACAATCGTTTTCACAGATTGAACCTTAATCCTTACCACATTACGAGGCAAGGAGTACACCATTCCATTTGTATTTAGAGTACTGGTTTCCGATAAAGACGTTACCTGTATAGGTTTTTTACTACATGAGATTACAAGTGCAAAACCAACTAAAAGAATAAGTTTTCTATTCATTTTTGCTATAGATTAATTTATATGCTTTACTAATATTATCAACTATATCAGAAGCCGTTAAGGCTTCAAATCCAAAGTTTGCAGCAGCTATGTCGCCAGCCAAGCCATGCAGGTAAACTGCAAATATAGTAGCATTTTGAGGCGAATAACCTTGAGCAAGTAATGAAACAACAATGCCTGTAAGAACATCACCGCTACCTGCTGTGGCCATACCCGCGTTACCAGTTGAATTTACGAACACTTTCCCATCAGGGCAAACGATCTGAGTATGCGCACCTTTCAGTACTACAGTAATTTCATATTTTAATGATGCCTCAATAGCTCTT
>DQHR01000170.1 GCA_003531155.1 Bacteroidales bacterium
AGGCGCGATGTGATAGTTGTTTCGTCGGTTTCATGTTTGTATGGTATTGGAAATCCTCAGGATTTTTATAATAGTACAATCCGATTGAGAGTTGAGCAGAAGTTGAGTCGCAATCAGTTCCTTCGTCAGCTGGTAGATAGCCTTTATTCGAGGAACGAAGTAGATTTTAAACGAGGAACTTTTCGTGTTAAGGGCGATAGCGTTGATATTTTTCTTGCTTATGGAGATACGGGGATTCGTGTAGTTTTCTTCGGCGATGATATTGAAGAATTAGAAATGTTTGATCCTGTAAGCGGTTCACGAATTGAATCGCTACCCGAGGCTGTGATTTTTCCTGCTAACATTTTTATTGCTGCTAAAGAGCGTATGAACTCTGCTATTGTTGAGATTCAAGATGATTTGGTAAAGCAAATAAACTATTTCAAAAGTATTGATAAAGGGTTAGAGGCAAAGCGAATTCAGCAACGTGTTGAGTATGATTTGGAGATGATTCGTGAACTCGGTTATTGCCCTGGAATAGAGAACTACTCGAGGTATTTCGATGGAAGGCCATCAGGAATGCGCCCNNACGAAAGTCATGTTACAATTTCGCAGATAAGAGCAATGCAGGGTGGAGATAACTCACGTAAGCATACCTTAGTTGAATACGGATTTCGTTTGCCTGCGGCTGTAGATAATAGACCTCTAAAGTTCGAAGAGTTTGAAAATCTTATTGGGCAATCTGTATTCGTTAGTGCTACGCCAGCCGATTATGAACTGCAGCAATCGCAGGGGGTTATCGTTGAGCAGGTAATTAGACCTACAGGCCTTTTAGATCCCGTTATCGAAGTTAGGCCAAGTTTAAATCAGGTTGACGATTTGATCGGTGAGATAAATCGCTGTGTAGATCTCAATGAACGTGTACTTGTGACCACGCTTACTAAGCGAATGGCCGAGGAGTTAGTTAAGTACTTGGTTAAGTTCAATATTCGTTGTAGGTATATCCATTCCGATGTAGATACGCTTGAACGAGTTGAGATAATGGAGCATCTGCGAAAAGGACTTTTCGATGTATTAGTTGGTGTTAACCTTCTGCGCGAAGGATTGGATTTACCCGAGGTATCGCTAGTCACTATTCTTGATGCTGATAAGGAAGGTTTTTTGCGCTCGGCTCGTTCACTTACGCAAACTGCTGGTCGTGCAGCACGTAATATTAATGGAAAGGTGATTATGTATGCCGACAAGGTAACCAAATCGATGCAAATTACTATCGATGAAACCAACCGTAGACGCGAGAAGCAGCTCAAGTACAACGAGGAGAATGGAATAACCCCAACGCAAATTGTAAAGGCACAAACATCTGTTTTAGGTAAAGGTAAGACTCAGACAATTAATCCATACAAAGAGCCAGAGACTATTGATTACGCAGCAGATCCTGTTGTAAAGTATATGTCTGATGATGCTTTAGCCAAGGCCATTGAGAACGCTAAAAAATCGATGGAACGTGCTGCAAAAGAATTAGATTTTATTGAGGCGGCTCGATTCCGCGATGAGATGTTTGGGCTGCAAAAGTTGAAAGACAATAGATAAATGCAAAAAAATAACCGCAAAGGACGTTAAAAATTTGCAAAGGTCGCAGAATAAATGTTTTTAAACCTTTCTCTTTGACAATTTTGCGAGTTCTTTTTATTCTTTGCGGTTAGTTATCTGAAAATTCTTAGAATAAGAAGTTCAATCCAATATAGGTACCGGAATTTCCATCCTTTTTATCAAATACCCTTCCGTGATCAATCGCAATAATAAAGTTTTGATTCATTACAATTCTTAGCCCTCCACCATAGCTGAGGTGTATTTTTTCATCGCTATTGCTAAAGTAATCGGGATTATTTCTTCTAACTACAGGATCTATTGGAATAGATTTTATTACCTGACCTCCATCAACAAAGGTGTTGAGAGAAAGATAAAAATTCTGCTTTATGAAATAGAATTTTACGAACTTCCAACGAAACTCTAAGTTTCCGTATGCGATACCATCACCCATAACTCTATTTCGAAGTATTCCTCTGAGAGTTTTGGAGCCACCAAGTCCTTCGCTTGTTGCACCTCTTAGGAATAGGGTTGTCATATTAGGTTGTAGGTAGAATGGACAATCGCCAAGTAGAGTTGTTTGATATCCTAAGCGGTAGGCGAACGATAGCTTTTCCCTAACCAAAGTAAAGTATTGCCTGTGTGTAATAGATAATTTAAGATGCTCGTACTTTTTGCCAACACCCATAAACGATGGGGCGTAAGTAATTACTGCTTCGGACCAGATTCCTTTCATAGGGTTTGGCTCATTATCGCGGGTATCGAAAACTAAACCTGTTTTAAGATAGGTTACAAAACCTCCATTCTTTTCGTCAGGATTGATAATTCCCCAGTCTACATAGCGGTTAAAGAGTCCTCCATCAACGTACGGGAGCTTATCAGAACCACTTTTACCTTTGTTTAATTTGTCAACATCAACAGTATCAACCTGAAAATTGTAAAGACCAATTCCTGCAACCCATCCAAGGCGTTTATCCGTAAATTTTCCTTGGATATCAGTTGTAAATCGAGTTAACTTCCTATCGTATTTATAGAAAACTCTACTTTGATAGATGGGTAATGGCTTACTATCATCTGTCCACTCCTCATTATAAACAGATTGGTAGCCATTGAAACCATAAAAATCGTATGTTTTATCTGTTAAATAGGCTAAATCAGCAGTAACCCTAAAGTTTGGGATAAGGTATTTTGAATCGTAAAAAATTCTATTAATGCCACTTCCTTTAGTATATCGTGAAACTTCAGCGTAGATAGAATGCTTATACTGAGGGTAAGTAGTTCCATCTCCATAGTTGAAAAAGTTTACTAATGCACCGTATTCAAGACCAAGGTCAGTGTCGAAAGCTACAACAGGTAGCCCTCCAAAGTTCCATCCTGTTTTGATTTTTTCCTTTTTTATTGACTGTTTCAACGTGTCGGTTTGCGCCGAGCAAACAGCAAAAGCTATGGCAAGGGCAAAGGTGAAAATTAAACTCTTTTTCATAGTTTGATGGGTTAGTTGAGCAAATATAGGATTTTTATTGAGAGATCAAAAAAGGGGAATTGTTACCAATCCCCCCTCGTATAAATTTCATTGGGAGTGATTTAAAATCCGTTCAATTTAAGGTAAATGGTTGGAATCAGTAATAGGAATCCTGCTACAATTAGTATAATCATTAATGGTAAGAACCATCTAAACCATTTATTGTATGGTATTTTTGCAATACTCAGTACGCCAACCATAACACCCGATGTTGGAGTTATAAGATTTGTAAAACCTCCTCCAAGTTGATAAATGGTAACAGTTGTTTGGCGGCTTATGCCAATTAAGTCTGAGAACTGTGACATTAGCGGGATTGTAAGAGCTGCTTTTGCTGAACCAGATGCAATAATAAGATTCAATAAATTATAGAATATAAACATTATTGCCACTGAAACTAGTTTGCCATAGCCTTCCATAGCATTGGCCGAGTAGAAAAGAAGCGAGTCTATTATTTTACCTTGTTCAAGAATAACCACTATTCCACTTGCCAATCCAACGACTAATGCAGCAGACATAATATCCTTTGCTCCTTCAATAAATAGCCTTGCAATCTGATTTGCATTTTTACCAAATGCTGCACCAGCGCATATTCCCATTACAAGGAACAGCGATGCTATCTCTTTTATGTACCATCCATATCCCATTACGCCTACTATTAAAAAGAGGATGGTAAAAAGTAAAATGTTTACAATGAAAAGTTGTGTAGAATGGCGCAGCGCAGCGTATCCTGAAAGCAGCCAAACAATGGTGGCAATAGGAATGATAGGAGCAGAAATAGTACTACTTCCAATCATTAAGTGAGTTATTGGGTGCGAAAATGAAAATAATGCAAATACTGCAGCTATGCTAGCAAAAATTATCCATGTAATAGTATTTGGTTTGGTTTTAACACCATTTTCTTCGTTAGCGTTTTTGTGTCTCCAGTACTCATCTGTCTCGTAAACTGGCGACTTTTTAGGATCTTTCTTAATTTTATTTGCATACCATAGTACATAGCCAATGCCGATAGCATTAATTACAATCCATATAATAAATCGATACTCAATACCTGTAAATAGTTGGATGCCAGATAAACCTTGAGCAATACCAATTGTGAAAGGGTTTAAGAGTGCACTTGCAAAACCTAATCCTGCACCAAGAAAACACATGCAAATACCTACAATTGAATCGTAGCCCATGCTAATTGCCAATGGAACAAATATCACCACAAAAGCAATAGTTTCCTCGCTCATCCCGATTACTGCTCCAAAAAAACTAAAGCATATCATTATAAGGGTAATAACAATGTTATTTACCCCTATCATTTTAAGGGGCTTGAAACGCTCTATCCGCTTCGTGAAGTTCAAAAACGAGTAAATTGCAACATCCAATGCTTTGCTCTCATTCATTAACCAAAATGAGCCGCCAATCATTAATATATAAAATATGATATCGTAGGTTCGTTTCATTCCTTGAAATATAGCAGTAAATATTTGCCATGATTGTCCTTGATTTTCAACTTTTGTGAATGAACTAGGTACTATAACTTCTCTGCTTATCCCATTAACATCTTTTGTAACACGAGCAAACTCGCCGCCAGGAACAATCCAAGTTAATATTGCAGCAATAACAATAAGCGAAAATATAATGACATAAGTATGAGGGAATTCTCTTTTCTTTTTTTCCTTTTCCATAGTAGTTTAAACTTTGTTTGTTGGGGTCGCCAATTTAATCAATTTATGCCTTTACTCTAACAGCAACTTCTTTTTTTGGTGTTGGATCTTAATTTAGTTAATTTCGAAGCTCAAAAATCGGATTATGGCCATATTAATTACAAATATCAAAAAACTTGTTCAGGTTGAGAGGAATCCAAAGGTTTGGGTTGCCGGTGCAGATATGTCGAAAGTGGATTCTGTTGATAATGCTTTTCTATATATAAATGAAGGAGTTATTGAAGACTTTGGAAGCATGTCAAATGTTCCTAAAGTTGGCGTAGAGGTTGAGGTTATAGATGCTACTGGGCGAATGGTTTTCCCGTCGTTTTGCGACTCTCATACTCATTTGGTTTATGCTGGTAGTCGTGAAATAGAGTATATCGATAAGATAAAGGGACTTTCCTATGAAGAGATTGCTAAAAGGGGAGGAGGCATCCTTAATTCTGCGAAGCGCTTGCATGATACATCAGAAGATGAACTTTATAGCCAATCGTTACAAAGAATAAATGAAATAATTTCATTAGGAACGGGTGCTGTTGAGATTAAGAGTGGATATGGACTTTCTACTGAGGATGAACTTAAAATGCTCAGGGTTATTAAGCGTTTAAAAGAAACGACTCCAATTACTATTAAGGCAACTTTTCTTGGTGCCCATGCGGTTCCTTCTGAATACAAGGAAAAACAAGGAGAGTACGTTGATTTGATAATCAATGAGATGATACCAATGATAGCATCTGAGGATTTAGCTGATTTTATAGATGTATTTTGTGATAAAGGTTTTTTTACAGTTGAAGAGACTGATAGGATGCTGATTGCTGGTATGAAATATGGACTTAAGGCTAAAATCCACGCTAATGAGCTTGATTACTCGGGAGGTATTCAGGTGGGAGTTAAGTATGCTGCGCTATCGGTCGATCACCTTGAATTTACTGGTGACGCTGAGATAGAGTGTCTTTTAAAATCTGAAACTATGCCAACTCTGCTTCCTGGAGCAGCATTCTTTTTAGGTATGGTTGATCCTCCTGTACGCAAAATGATTAATGCTGGATTACCAGTTGCTATGGCATCAGATTACAATCCAGGTTCATCTCCATCAGGGGACATGAAGTTTATTATGTCCTTAGGTTGTATTAAGATGAAGATGTTACCTGAAGAGGTTATTAATGCTGTTACAATTAATAGTGCCTATGCTATGGGTATTAGTGATACGCATGGAAGTATTGCAAAGGGCAAAGTTGCTAATATTTTCATTACCAAGCCAATACCATCTTATGAGTTTATGCCTTATGCTTACACTACAAAATTGGTCGATACCACAATTCTAAACGGAAAAATAATAAACAATGCGTAAATTAATAGTTTTATTGCTTGTTGGGATAATGGTTATCTCATCAGGTTTTGTTGGGGTCGGTAACCTAAGAAGAAATTCTTTTAATCCTCAAGTTAATTCTGAAATGGTTGCAAAAGGACTTTTAGAAGCCTTAAAGATTGGAGCCAAAAAGTCAGCAGAGAAAGCTTCTTCAGTTGATGGATTTTACAAGAATACAGAAATATTCATTCCTGTTCCTAAGGATGCTCAGGTAGTTAAAACTGCTTTAGAAAAAGCAGGAATGAAAAAGCAGATTACCGAGTTTGAACTTTCAATGAACCGTGCGGCCGAAGAGGCATGTAAAAGCGCATTGCCTATAATGCTTGATGCCATAAAGGGGATTACATTTTCTGATGCAATGGCCATTCTTAATGGCTCAAAGGATGCAGCAACTGTTTATTTAAAGGATAAAACAAAGCCAAAACTTCAAGAAGCATTTAAGCCAATTGTTAAGGAAGCAATCTCAAAAGTTAAGGTGACAATGTATTGGGAAAAGGCAATGAAATCCTACAATAAGATTAACTTAATCCCAAGTAGTAAAAAGATAAATCCCGATCTGGAAGCATACATCACAAGTAAAGCAATTGATGGGCTTTTTAAATTAATTGCAAAAGAAGAGGCACAAATACGAGAAAATCCAGCTGCCCGAACAACTGATTTACTAAAAAAGATTTTCAAATAATTTAGCTCGATTAATAGATTGCCTAATATTATAAGAAAGCATTAGTCCTAAGATATAGTACATTATACCTTTATATTATATAGCACAATTTAACGTTTATTAACATTATGAGTAGCGTAAAACTTATTGAATGTGTGCCCAATTTCAGCGAAGGGCGAGATATGACAATTATTAAACAGATAACCGATGTGATAGAGTCCGTTGAAGGGGTTAGGTTAATTGACGTTGATCCCGGAAAGGCAACCAATCGCACCGTTGTTACCTTTGTTGGTACTCCCGATGAGGTGTGCGAAGCAGCTTTTCGTGCTGCAAAAAAGGCATCGGAGCTAATTGATATGAGTAAACATACAGGGGCTCATCCACGTTTTGGAGCAACAGACGTTTGTCCACTTGTTCCTGTGTCTAATATTACAATGGATGAAGTTGTAGTTTATGCTCGAAAGCTTGCTAAACGAATAGGAGAGGAACTTAATTATCCGGTTTACTGTTACGAGAATGCCGCAACTGAAGAAAAACGGCGCAATTTGGCCAATTGTCGTTCGGGTGAATATGAAGGATTACCAAAAAAACTTCAAGATCCATCATGGAAACCTGATTTTGGTCCTGCTCAATATAATTCTAAAGTAGGCGCAACCGCTGTGGGTGCACGCAATTTCTTAATTGCGTATAATGTAAACCTAAATACTACATCAACTCGAAGAGCAAATGCTGTTGCATTTGATATCCGGGAGAAAGGTCGACCTGTTCGAGTTGGTAATCAAGTTACAGGTAAAATTGCTTTAGACGAGAGAGGTAATGAGATTTGGAACCCTGGCTCCCTTAAAGCGTGTAAGGCAATAGGTTGGTTTATCGAGGAGTATGGCATTGCACAAGTATCAATTAATTTAACAGATATTACTGTTACCCCATTGCATGTTGCGTTTGAGGAGGCCTCAAAAAAAGCGCAAGAAAGAGGGTTGAGGGTTACAGGGTCTGAATTGGTTGGTGTTGTACCACTTCAAGCCATGCTCGATGCAGGGAAATATTTTCTAAACAAGCAGCAACGCTCAACCGGTATCGCAGAAAAAGAGATTGTTAAAATTGCCGTCAAATCTATGGGCCTTGATGAGTTGGCTCCTTTTGATCCCGAAAAGAAAATCGTTGAATATATACTAAGAGATAAAACCCAAAAGAGACTTATTGATTTAACCATTGATGGTTTTGCAAACGAAACTGCATCGGAATCACCAGCCCCAGGCGGGGGATCTATATCTGCATGTATGGGTGCATTTGGTGCTGCTCTTGGCACAATGGTAGCAAATCTTTCTGCCCATAAAGCGGGTTGGGATGAGCGTTGGAAAGAATTCTCTGATTGGGCTGATAAGGGTAAATTTTATATGGATGAACTCATCAAACTTATTGATGAAGATACCAATGCTTTTAATAAAATTATGGATGCTTTTGGGTTGCCTAAAGGAAGCGATGATGAGAAGTCAGCGCGTAAACAAGCAATCCAAGATGCAACTCTTTATGCTACAGAGGTACCTTTTAAAGTAATGAAGCTTTGCTATGAGTCTATGGCTGTAATGAAGTCAATGGCCGAAATAGGTAACCCTAACTCAGTTACAGATGCTGGTGTAGGTGCTTTGGCTGTACGTTCTGGAGTTATTGGAGCATTTTTGAATGTGAAGATAAATGCGTCAGGGCTAGAAGATAAAACTGTTGTTGCCAAGTTTCTCGAAGAAGGAGAGACTATTGTTGCAAAAACCATATCTTTAGAAAAAGAGGTGTTAGAAATTGTTGAGAACAAAATTATGAACAAAAAATAGTAGTAAAACAATTACTTTTTTAATACTCTTTAAAAAGTTAGCTAACGTTTTTTAGCTAACTTTTTTTGTTGATATGCGATTAATGAGTCTAAAGTTTAGTGATTTACATCATATTTTTAATATAGAAAAATAGGGTATGCCTTTATTTAACAATGCAGACAGTGTTAAAATGCTTGCTTTTAAAAAAATTAATCTATACATTAGCAAGGTAGAAAATTAATTATTAACCTCTATTTGTAAACCTAAAACTTGTTCTATGAAAAGACTATGTGTTTTTCTTGCATGTCTTGTGTTTGTCGGCATTAATTTAGTGCAAGCACAAACCGTGCGGATTACCGGAACTGTTAAAAGTTCTGAGGATGGAATGCCAATTCCAGGCGTGTCTGTTATTGTTAAGGGTACTACTACTGGTGCTGCCACCAATATTGATGGTGTGTATGAACTTAACGTAGCGGCTAACGCTCAAACTCTTGTATTTAGCTCTGTAGGCTTTAAAGCACAAGAAGTTGAAATTGGTGGTCGTTCAATTATCGACATTACTCTTGAATCTGAGTCACTTCAAGTTGAAGAGTTAGTCGTAACAGCATTAGGTATTAAGAGATCTGAGAAATCTCTACCTTATGTTTCTCAAGAAGTTAAATCTGAGGAATTGAACATTACTAGTGATGCTAACATTAAAAATGCAATTGTTGGTAAAGTTGCTGGTGTTCAGATCGTTGGTCAAGCAGGTTCTAAACTTGGTGAGTCTGGTAGAATTCGTATCAGAGGTGCCGTTTCAATGACTGCTGATGGAGATCCTCTATATGTTCTTGATGGTGTTCCTGTATCTGATCCTAACATCATTGATATGGAAAACGTTGCTTCTGTAAACGTTTTAAAGGGCCCTAACGCTACTGCACTTTATGGACAAAGAGCTGAGTTTGGTGTTGTTATGATTACATCGAAGAAAGCTACTAAAGGTGGTATTACTGTTGAAGTAAATAACAATACTACTTTTGATAAGGTTGCTTATCTTCCTAACTATCAGAATAAATATGGTCAAGGTTATTGGGGACAGGATGAATGGACTACTCTAAATTTTGCTGCTGGAGCGCCTACATCACCAACAGGACCTGGTATTTACCCTTACCCTGCTGAGTGGAGTGTATTTGATGGTGAAAAGTATATTTGGAATGCTTACGCTGATGAAAGTTGGGGTCCAGAATTTGATGGAAGCGATTATATTCCTTGGTATGCAATTTGGGAGGATAGCCCATATTTCGGTCAAACAGCTAAGTGGAAAGCTCAGCCAAATAACATTAAAAACTTCTTTGATGTTGGTGTAACTTTAAAGAATACAGTAACTATTTATGGTAGTGGAGAGAACTACAATGCTCGTGTTTCTTACACTAACTTGAACCAAACAGGTACTCTTCCTTATACTTACTTGAAAAAACATTTAATTAGTTCATCAGTTTCATATAAAGCTACCGATAAGTTAACTATTGATGGAAATATTAACTATACTAACCAATTAGTTAATGGTGACTTTGATGATACTTACTCTAACCAAACAACTGGTTCATTTAATGCATGGTTTGCTCGTGATGTAGATATGAGTAAACTTCGTGAATTAAAGGACATGAAAACCAAAAATGGTTTCCATGCTAGTTGGAATCATTGGGGTATGGGACGTATTGCTCGTCGTGGGTCAATTTTAAATTATGGTTATGAGAAACCTGCTTTCTGGTATAACTCTTATTTTTGGATGGATAACTTTGTAAATAAGGTTTATCAAAATAGATTTGTTGGTGATTTAAAAGCCACATATAAGATTAACGAAAAATTCTCTGCTGAAGCTGGTATGTCATCTAGCGTTTCAACCAGAAGGACTCGTTTTGAGTTGCCTTATATTATTTCCAACTCATCTTCTCCTGAACTTTATAATACTTGGAATAATGGTTTTGGTAACCATAAGAGTACTTCAAAGGAGAATAACTACAATGCTCGATTCCAGTTCAAAGACAAATTTGGAGATTTTGATGTAACCACGTTCATTGGTTCTAACTTTAGGGTAAATGAATATGATGATTTTACAGCAAATATGGCACAGGGAAGTAAAACTCAAGGTTTAGTTTTACCTGATGTTTATACTTATAGCAATACTAAAACTCCCGTAACTCCAACTACAAGTTTCTGGCAAAAGAAAGTATTTAGTCTATACGGAAACGGTTCTGTAGGATGGAAGAGCATGGCTTTCTTAGATCTTTCTTATCGTAAGGACTGGAGTTCCGCTCTACCAGCTGCTAAAAATGGTTATGGCTACCCATCTGTTGGTACTTCGTTTATATTCAGCGAGTTAATTAGCGACAAGTCTATTCTATCGTTTGGTAAAATTCGTGCTGGTTGGGCTCAAGTTGGTAATGATTTGGCTGCGCTAGATATTAACCCAACTTATCCACTTTCGGCAAGTCCATATTTAGGAAATCCTCAAATGTACACTCAAAATCGTCAGGTAGATCCTAACATTAAACCTGCATTAAATACTTCTGTTGAGGCTGGATTTGATGTAAATTTCTTAAATAATAGAGTTGGTCTTAATTTTACTTACTTTAGTGAAACAAGAAAAGATGAAATTATTCCTATAACAATTTCTTCAGCAACAGGTTTTACATCTTATTTAACTAATGCTGGTGAAGCAAAAAGAACTGGTATTGAAATTACTATTACAGGTACACCTGTTAAGAAGAAAAATGTAATATGGGATGCTACATTAAACTATGGTAAGAGTAATCCTACAATTGAATCGTTACCTCAAGGTTTAAAATCAATGGCAGCTCCTGGTGGTAGCGATGATTGGGCTTTCATTGCAACAATTCATGAATTAGGTGCTAAATGGGGACAGTTACGTGGAACTGCTGTTAAGAAAGATGAAAATGGCAATAAAGTTGTTAACCCTGATGGTACTTATGTAATTGAAACAGGTCAGTATTTAGGTTCAATTCTTCCTGATTTCACTGGTGGTTTGATTAATAGCGTTACTTTATATGATATGGTAACCATTAGCGCTGCTATCGATTTCCAAAAAGGTGGTAAATTCTTCTCTTTATCTGAAATGTGGGGTGAATATACTGGTATATTAAAGGAAACTGCAGCTGATAATGATAAAGGTAATAGCGTTCGTGATGCAGTTGCTGACGGTGGTGGTGTTCATGTTAAGGGTGTTCTAGAAGATGGAACTCCATTTGATGGATATTGCGAAGGTTACGATTACTTTACCCAATTCAATGCAAACGTTATTGCTTCCCAATTTATTCATAATGCAACTTATGTTAAATTAAGGGATGTTAGCGTTTCATTTAACGTTCCTAAAAAATGGTTGAAATCTACATTCATTAGTACTGCTTCTGTGGGTTTTGTAGGAAGAAACTTATGGTTAATGTATGTTGCTAAAGATAACAAGCATGGATGGGATCCATCTGAAATGTCTCAATCTTGGGGTGAAAATGCACAATTACCTGGTACAAGAAGTTTCGGATTTAATGTTAAATTAACTTTTTAAATAATATTAAGATGAAAAGACTTATTTTACTAATAGTTTTATGTGTTGTCTTAATCAATCCAGGATGTGAAAAGATTGACTTTGGCAGTACTAACAAGAATGTAAATGGTCCAAAAGATCCTAATACTGGATCACTTTTATCTGGATCCATTGCAAGATACTACACACGTACAGGTCGTCCTTTATGGGTTACCCCTTCTCTATATGTTCAGTATATGACGCAATTAGTTTATGTTGATGAGATGTTGTATGCTGATGTTCCACAAAGTTGGGATACTTACTATGCACAGATATTATCTAACCTAAAGATGGTTATTGATATTTGTGAGGATCCTGCTAATGCGTTAGATCCTATTGTTTTAGCAAATGGTAGTATTGGAAATCAATTGGGAGTGGCTAAGATTATGAAGGCAATTATATTTAAACGTGTAACTGATGTTTACGGAGATATTCCATATTCTGAAGCATTAAGTTCATCCAATTTCCTTCCTGCTTACGATTCACAAGAGTCTATTTATAAAGCTATGATTGCTGATTTAAAAGCAGCTCGTGATGGTATGGCTAATTCGGTTAGGGTTACTAAAGGTGATATTATTTTTGGAGGAGGTTCTTCTCATGTAGGAAAATGGCAAAAATTAGCAAACTCATTAATTCTTGAGTTTGCGCTTCAACTTTCAAAAAAATATCCTGGTGTTGCTGAGTATGCTGCAGTTGAATTTAATGCAGCTTTAACTAATGGTGCTGGAGTAATTGAAACTATTTCAGATGAGGCTTGGTTTAACTACGATGCCTTAAATAGTTGGAATAATCCATGGAACTGGATTCGTCCTGCTGACTATAGCATGTCGAAAGAGTTCTGCGATGCACTAAGAGGTGAAACTGGTGTTGGGGAATTAAATTCAACATCAAATACCACATACGATAATAGAATTATATTATTTGCTGACGATGCAGATCTTGAGGGCCTTGGTTATGGTTATACCAATGAAACTGATGCTCCAGGTGCTTATTCTGCACCATCAGGATTAATATTATCAGCAAGTGTTCCTCTTCCTATTATGACTGCTGCTTATACTTTCCTTAACAGAGCTGAGGCTGCTGCAAGAGGTTGGAATGCAGAGAATGTTAGCAATATGCTTGAGGACGGAATCTTAGCTTCTTATGAAACTTTAGGTGACCATTATGCTGCTGTTGCTGCTGAATTAGAGATAGATATCTCTGGACTTGGCGATGGCTCTGCTTATGCAGCTGCACGTGTTGCCGATATAGCAACAGCTCCTGGCGGTGCAATTCAAGTTATTTGCGAAGAGAAATGGGTTGCTTTATTCCCTTGCGGTTTTGATGCATGGGCTGAGTGGAGAAGAACTGGTTATCCAGCATTAACTCCAGCTGCTGATGCTATTAATGGTGGTGTAATTCCAAGAAGATTTAACTATCCTTCAACTGAAGCAACATTGAATAGGGATTCTTATCTAAATGGTATTACAAAGTTAGCTCCTGCTACTGATAACAACAGTTCTAAAATGTGGTGGGATCAATAATAGTTGAATAAACTTTTGAAGTTATTGATAAGGGTGTCCATGTACTTGGACACCCTTTCTTTTTATTCATTTTTAAATTTAGATTTTCAATACAAAATGATTTTACTACCTTGCAAACCTTTTTCAGGTTAGTAATGTTGTTAGGTGTAGATAATTATTACGAATGAAACGTTTTACAATTAATCATTTACGTGAACTTGAAGCAGAATCAATCTATGTTATTCGTGAGGTTGCTGCTCAATTTGAGAATCCCGTAATGCTATTTAGTGGTGGAAAAGATTCCATCATTATGTTTCACTTGGCTCGTAAAGCCTTTTTCCCCGCTAAAGTCCCTTTTCCTTTGATGCATATTGANNAGGACATAACTTTGAGGAAACAATAAAGTTTAGAGACTGGCTTGCTGAAGAATCTGGGGCAAAAATGATTGTTCGTTATGTGCAAGATTCGATTGATAAGGGTAGGGCAGTTGAGGAGATAGGATATACAGCTAGCAGAAATAAACTCCAGACAGTCACTCTTCTCGATGGTATTGAAGAGTTAAAGTTTGACTGTGCTATGGGGGGAGGACGTAGAGATGAAGAAAAAGCGCGTGCTAAAGAACGATTTTTTTCGCATCGAGATGAGTTTGGGCAGTGGGATCCTAAGAATCAACGACCAGAATTATGGAATCTGTTTAATGGGCGAAAAAATATTGGGGAACATTTTAGGGTATTCCCAATTAGTAACTGGACCGAAATGGATGTTTNNACCTCTATTTCTCACATGAACGTGAAGTGTTTGAAAGAGATGGGATTTTATATGCCAAGACTCCTTTCATGAAGATTAAAGATTCAGAAAAGGTGGAGAAAAGAATTATTCGGTTTAGAACTATTGGTGATGCTACCTGTACAGGGGCACTTGACTCCATTGCCAACTCTTTAGAAGATATTATTCGTGAGGTTGCAGCAACACGCGTTACAGAACGTGGTGGTCGTGCTGACGATAAACGTTCTGAAGCAGCAATGGAAGACAGAAAAATTGAAGGTTATTTTTAGATTATTTACTGAACAGGAATTATTGGAATATGGAAAAGGAACTATCTACATCAGCATATCTTGATATGGAATTGTTACGTTTTACAACTGCAGGAAGTGTTGATG
>DQHR01000158.1 GCA_003531155.1 Bacteroidales bacterium
CCTGTTGGGTAAAAAGCCGGTGCATCTCTTCCGGATCCCGGTTTTTAAAGCGGCTCCAGCGCAAAGGGTATTCGTTTTCAAGGTAAATCGGCTCGGCAATAGGTTGTTTAAGCAGGTTGGCCTTTTGTTCCTTTTNNGGGATTTTAGTTCTCCGGTGATCATATGCAATAATAAGGCAGATAAAGTTATGGGTTTAACCAATCTCTGTCAGGTCGAGTTATTAATCTTGCGTCAATGTAAGCTTGATCCATGGTAAGTACTGTTTTGGCCCGGTAAATATTCCCATCTTTATCCTTGTCAACAACAAGGGCTAGATCCGCATGAGTATCATCGGTTAAGTTCAATGGTAATAATATTTGAACCTTACCGTCATACCAATGTGGAATTGCAACTTTGTAATTCCGAAGTACTTTGTAACGAATAGAGTCGACTGCACCCTTAATTGACGTTAAAGCAATTCGTCTGTTAGATTTGAGCTCAGATGGTAACCGATCATTATTGTGATCAATTATATGCTCATAATTAACATCCAGGTCCAACTTGGTGTCAAATATCAAATCATTTGCGTCATCAATGAATGATGCTATATCAGGCAAAGGTCTGAATGGTGTTAAACGTGATGAATAGGAATCCGCGAATGTAAAAAACGTCCAGTCTGGCTTATCTAATTTTTCCGACAACTTATACCTGTAGAATGTCGCGAAGATGTCTTTTTCATCGTTAGTTTGAAGACCTGNNCTAAAGCAGGCCTTATCCCCTTCTTTAGAATAATGAATCAAATTGAGCTCTTGAACCCTTTTGAAAGTATAGTTCAGGTAGTTGGTTAAGATTGGGAACTTCTGCTTGTAGCGGCTTTTGAATTCTTTTTTCGTGAAATTCCATTCTTCAGTTTTAGCCATTTTAGCCAGTTTCTCAAAAGCGGCTTCCCAAGTTTCACCATTTTCCCCATCATAAGGAAAATGAGCAAAAACTTCATTTGAGGGTTGAGTGTAATACCGCTGATAAAGTGATTCGTATGTTTTCATTGTCTTTTTTTATTCAAATGTCCATATGACCTGTGCACCCATTCTGCACAAGTTATTTGTTATTTAAAATTAATTCTTTCGCTTTTTCTAAAATGCTGTTTTTCAATGATAAGGGTTTAATAATTTTTATGCCTTCCCCTAATGCAAAAAGTCGGGATACCAGCTCATAATTGATTTTTACATCGAGCCGAACTTCAATGCCCTCCTCCGAACGAGCCATTACCCGCATGGAGCCATGAATGGGTTTTGTTTCCACATAAGGCCATAGTTCCGGTGTGATGAGCAAGCGAACATCCTCTACTTTGGCGCCTGTATCAACTGTTACCCCAACGATGTCTTCAAAATATTCGCTAAAATCTACCAGATCGTTATCTAAAAAGGGAGTTTTTGTTTCTTCCAATTCCGTGATCCGGTCCAGGGCCAGATTTGAAATTTGATTCAACGTTTGATGCTGGCCAAAAACAAACCAGCGTGAATTATATTGTTTTAAAAAGTACGGATGGAATTCAAAGTGGTCGGATTGCGTCTTTTTAAATCCCTGGTAGGTTATTGACAAACACCTTTTTTTCTGTATTGCCTGATAAAGTACAGAGAAATAATGGAGCCCTTTTAAATAAGGGTTCTGTTCGAATTCGACAACAGGTTTTTCGACGTTTTTGTCGCCTGTTAAGCCTTGCAAGCGAACATTCAGTTCATCTAGCCAGGTATATTGCGGCAGTCCCTGGAAACGGCTCAATAGATCTATTGCGCCCCGTAATTCCTCCATTTCCCCCTCGGTTATTGCCTTCTTCTGTATCGAAAAATCCGGATCACCATAGCGGTAATAAACACGACGGCCATCCTTTATTCGTTCAAGGGGGATCGCATAGCCCTGGTCGCTTTCCATAAAGGTAATATCATCGAAAATCTGCCTCCGTTTTACGCCGGATCCTTCACCGACATATTCATAGAGGGCATAGTTGCACGCTTCAATCAGGTCTTCGATATAGAAGCGCTTCCGGATATTGCTAAAACAAGCATCAAGAGCCAGGTATCGGATAGAAGCGTTTTTATTGGTTGGCATATGTATCTTCGGGAGTATCAAACTTACTTAACCTATAAAGAAAATACTGCACCTTTTTTCAAGCTATTGGACCTGGTCAATTCTGTTATTGGCTGTAACAATTGGGTTCTATCCCTTTGTGAAGGTTTTTTTTTTACATTAACTGTTTTACTTTTTTATACAAGTTTATTAAATGATACACTGGCATGTCAATAATAGGTTCGTACATAAAAGCATTCACATGTATATTTTCAGGTGTCATTAAATTTACTCGGTCTAAAATTGCCAATGTGACTTTGTCATTGTTTATGACTTTGAAATGTGCCAATAATTCTGAAGTCTGATTTGATGTTATAACTACTGTACCTGAATTAGGAATTTTATTTAACATGTAGTCCTCGGCTTTCAGGCGAATCGCAATTGATAAAGTTATCTTATTTTCCAGTAGTATCTCATCAATAGAACTTTCTGATTCNNCACAAAGTTAATTGTCTGAGTTGCGGTTGTCGGAAAACTGCTATGTATGAGATTTAAAATATCTGCACATGTTATTGTGTTTGTGTCTGACTTTAAATGAAGACATGAAGTAAGTTGAAGATAATTTGAACTTGATTGTCCTTCGATATACTCAATTAAATTTCTAACTAAAGGGATGATACTTACAAATACTTTTGGTTTGGCTAAGTTCTTTTTAAAATGACTAAAAATATCATTTAAATAACTGCCTTGTGTTAGTACAATTTCTCTTGCGTCATTTCTTAATGTCATTAGAATGCATTGTCTGTCCAGATACAGCCGCTTACCAACTGTTCTGTAAAAATCGAAGTTGTGAGTAAGTATCATTATTTTGAATATTGCATTTTGATGCAATTCTTTAATGTATTCGATTATTGCGTACTTATTCTTATAATCAAATGAATCTGCAATGTCGTCTAAAATTAGAAGAGTTTTTTGATTGAGTTGCTTACGTGATTCAACGTCAAAAAGAAATTGTAAAATGTAAAATGCTCTCTGCTCACCTTTACTTAGTATAGAAAGTAAAGAATTCTTGTCTTTTCGTATTGGACTATCATTTTGGTCTTTATAATCAAATTCAAGGTTAGCCGTTTCTTCTTTCAAAACAACATCTTCTTGATTTACTAATGTGACTTCAAAAGGTACATAAAACCTTTCATTAAATGTTTTGACTATGTCTTCCCAAATAGCAAATTCCTTTTTAGCATCCTTAATTATTTTTTCGAGTTCGGTTTTTTTGCTTTCATAAAACTTGGCAAGCTCAACAGTTTCTTGAGCAAGAGATGAAATATAATTTAACCAGACTTTCTTTCTAAAATCTTCATATTTCTCTAGTTCAACTAATAATAAGTTATCTTTTTCAATCGCACTTTTGAAAGACCTTAATTCAGCATTTGCACCTATTGATTTATCAACTTGGTCAAAGGATT
The DNA here is from genome assembly GCA_003531155.1 of Bacteroidales bacterium. Taxonomy (GTDB): domain Bacteria; phylum Bacteroidota; class Bacteroidia; order Bacteroidales; family Tenuifilaceae; genus UBA8529. The sequence goes on from DQHR01000158.1 coordinate 3,513, forward strand.
TTTTTAACTTCTCGTCATTTACTATATTTTTTATCTCTGTTTGAAGTAACTGGTTTAACTCTTCAGCGGATTTAATTTCAGCATTGTCATTTAGTGTAAATTTATGGCCCGCCTCAAAATATGAATTATCCTTTGTCGATTCAAGTAATTCATTTGCCTGATATGTGCCAAAGGAGTTGTTAGAACTTTTAAAAAAATTAGATTTCTTTAAAAGTTCATCATAATTGGTAACATAATCAGATAGAAGTTTTTGATTCTTGTCTAAAAACTTTTTGACATTACCTTTTTTATCAAAAATATCATTATACCGAAAGTTGTACGTACTAGGTTGTCCTATTAATTTTCCTGAAATGGCTAGTAATAGTTCAAAGAAAGTATCCTTTGACGATTGACTATATGCATCAATAAACTCAGCTTCGCAATCGGTGCTTTGTGAAGCTTGCTTTAACTTCTTTATATATTCACTTTTTCGATTTTCTAACTCTGAATATATTTCGTCATATTTTTTCTTTAAATCCTTGCTTGCGATGAATGAACTTATTTTATGAGAAGAATCATAGTTATTGTCTTCTGCATTAACAACTAAAATTGATTCAACAGCAATAGCATTTCCGTCAACGCTTATATTATGTGAAGTTACCCTGTTTTCATAAACTCTGTCACACGGCATTGACTTAGTGTCATTTTTAGCAATTAGATCTAGGGTCTTTGCTAAAGAGGTTTTCATTGTCCCATTTGGAGCATAAATGAGAAATGAATTACTGTTTAGCTGTCCAAAGTCAAATTTATGGTCAAGCTTGCCAATTCCGAAACAGTTTTGAAGTTGAATTTCTATAATGTTCATGGTGTGTAGGGTGTCTGTTAAAGTTACCGTCAACGTTTTATATAACGACCAAGTGTAACCAGTAAACGGTCGAAATAAAAGGGGAAATTGGCTTCCTTTCCTTCTACGGCTTTTCTGAAAAACTTGTGGTAGTCCAATACAAGTTTTCGCGTCTCTTCCGTATCCAGTAAAACTTCTAGCTTTAAAAACTTTCGTACTTCACTGTCATTTCTCGCTTGATAGACCCCATAAGCCCTCATGCAATGCTGGTCCAGGATGGGTATGCTTTTATCTCTGAGATACTCCCCGAAGGTCCTAAAAACGATTCCAGCCTTTTTGGTTGGTTCTACATTTAAATTTTCTATGCCTTGAAGGATATGTGTCAATTTAGAGAGGTCCCCCTGCTTCCATAAAACAGAATAAAAAAGTTTTTCCAAAGGAGTCTTCAACTGATTTTGGAGCCTACTACTAAAATCTTCCCGTTGTGCTGCCTCACTAGTGACATTGATGGTATTTAGTTCTTCAGCAGACAGTTCGAACTTCAGTGCAGGGTATTTGATTGGACTCATGTGGTATTTAGAGGGGATTTTTGCCGAAAGCAATGCCAGTTCAGTGGCAGTCGATGCCTCAATTGCCGATTCTATAATAGATTTGACTTCTTGCTGGTTCATCTTCCATTCTTAATTTCGCTCAAGGAATACAGTGTATAGCGGATACTTTATAAGAGGTTACGTGCTATCATGGCCTTTTCAAAATTTTCTAAACTCATCCCAGTTTTTCCAATTTCCTGATCTAAAGAATTCTTCAATTTTTCTAAGGCAGGTAATACGATGTTCCGCCTCGTTGATAGCACCGACATATTCCCTTCCAGAAAAAACCTTTCGTATTCGCCGTTGGAGGTCGGGAAGGTCGCTGCCATCTGTGTCCT
>DQHR01000190.1 GCA_003531155.1 Bacteroidales bacterium
TTTAACGATTTAACTTCAACAGAAATATTTTTCCCGTTGAATTGAATCTCAGCTTTGCCGAAACCGGTCATTGATATTAGCATGGTGTCTGTGTTTATTTAACAAATGTAGTCTTTTTAGAGGATAAGACCAATTATGGCTTAGGCATTGGTTACCTCCTCTTGTAAAACCTCGGTATCAGTTTTATGAATAATTCCTTTAGTTTTCCATCTTCCCATTTTGTAATAGATGTAAGAGCTTAACGTACCTACCATCCAAGCAATGGGGATCGACCACCAAATCCCTTCTTCGGCGAGACTTGTATGTTTGCTTAAAAAGTAAGCTAGTGGGATTCTAATTAACCAAAGCGAGAATAAAGTCAAGAACATAGGTATTAGTGTGGCTCCTGCTCCTCTTAGTAATCCATTATATGTGAACATGGTTGAAAAGAAGATATAAAATAAGCTGACTATTATGAGATATTTGTGTCCAACCTTTATAACCTCAGGATTTGTAGTGAACATTCCAACGATGTTATCGCCCCATACTACTACTATTATTGTAATGATAAAGCAAACTGCAGCAGACATTATAAATGTGGCCCTTAAACCTGCTTTAATTCTATCGAACTGCTTTGCGCCCATGTTTTGCCCTACAAAACCTGAAAGGGCTGCAGAAAAGTTCATGGCCGGAAGTAGTGCTAGTTGGTCTATACGCATTGCTGCAGTATACCCAGCAATTACAACTGTTCCATAGGTGTTAACTATGCCCATTAGCGCCATTGAACCCAAAGCAACAAAGGTTTGTTGAATTCCGGTTGGAAGTCCTATTTTAACGCTCTGTAAAAAAATAAGTTTATCGAAATTAAAATGTTTCAAATCAAACCGAATAATATGATGATTCCTATTTAGGTAATAGATCGCTGTGGCAAAGGCTCCAAGTTGTGATATTACTGTTGATATAGCAGCACCTGCTATTCCCCATTTAAAAACAAGAATAAAGAGAAGATCTAAAAAGATATTGATAACCACAGAGATTATTAGAAAGTAAAGAGGAGTTTTTGAATCGCCTATTCCTCTTAGAATTGCTGTAGTACCATTGAAACCAAACATTACAACTAGCCCTGAGAGATAAATATTAAGATAAAGTTTTGCATCATGCATTAGTTCTTGAGGTAGCTGTAAAAGGTTAAATAACCAGTTGCTCGAAAGGATTCCAATTAACGATAGGCCAATGCCTGCAAAAAATAGGAATATGTTGATTGTATCGGAGGCTCTTCGTACTTTTTCATAATCTCGTGCACCAAAATACTGCGAGATTACAACCGAAGCACCTATTCCAAAACCAATAATTAAAGCAATAAGTGTAAATATAATTGGGAATGAAGCACCAACTGCAGCTAATGCTTTTTCGCCAAGATATCGGCCAACAATTATGCTATTTACAACCTGATAAAGTTGCTGAAAAACGTTCCCGAGTAACATAGGAACTGCGAATTGGAAGATAAGTTTAGCCTCGTTTCCTTTTGTTAAATCCTTCATTATCGAAAATTAGGTTGCAAAGGTGGGGATTTTTATCAGAATTGAACAAAAAAACCGCCCAAGATATTTGAACGGTTTTTTAATATTCTTTAAGCCCTATCCAACCCATAATTTGTTGGCAATGGACGTTAACCTGATACGAATTGTGGTTTCGTTTTGGATTCTATACCCTAGGCGGAGCCTAGAAAAATAGTCGGACGGCGGCGCAGCCACCGCCCAACTCAATCAGTTTTTAACTCTTAAAGCCTCAGTCGAACTAGGGACACGTTCCTCACCAAGAAAAGGTTCAAGGACTTCTTCCATAAAAACGTAGCCGCCCTATAAATACAAAAACCCGCCTCTTTAAGGGCGGGTTTTGTTTTTTTGCTGTATTGACAATCAGAGTCAGTCCTTTCACTAAGGTAGTCTATTATTATCTATTGAGTTTCCCCAAAAGTATTGCGCCAAAAGCAAAAAGTGCAAATGATAATATGAAATACAACCAGAGAAAAAATGTGTTTGTCCGTCTCTTTTCTTTCGATTCCTTTTTTAATTCTTTTATAATTGACTTGTAATTGTCTTTGTGGATGAATAGAAAATAATTTACAGCAAATAGACTTATCATAACTATTACAAGTTCCTTTTTGGGCAATTCGTTACGCATAAAAAGACTCAATCCAAAAGGTTGTAATAAAAGACCTAACAAACCCAAGTTAAGGAACATCATAAAGGACACTCCAAACAATGCATTCCACTGGGGCAAATCATTTTCTCCCCATGTCTTAAGATTCCATGAATACAGCCTGTAATATAAATATCTAAACAATTTCATCATCTCAATGGGAAAATTAAAGGTGGTCTAACATAGGTATTATCTCGAACAGCAGATGTAGGGAGGATATGAGGTGTTGCCATTATTGGACGTCCGTTGAATGCACCAAGTGTATCAAGTGCAAAATATCCACCGCCAATAATCCAGCCAGCAGCAGCCTGAAAGAATAAATTGGACGCAGGTACACTTCGCTAACCTACGCCCAACCCAATCATTTTTGTTTTTTATTTACTGCTTTCGGCTAACGGGGATTCTTACAAAACTCATAAAATATATCTCCTATAAATTGATAAGAAAATTGTGATTCCAAGGTTTAATACTATATAAAAAACAATATGCTTTCCATTTTTTCTTCTTGATTCTTTCTCTTCATCTACCCACTGTTTTTTTGCTCTTTCAAATGAAAAAAACTTAAAATATCTAAAGAAATTGTAAGCAAGTACTATTAAACAAGGATAGATAATGCCCGAGTGCATAAAGTTAAATCCTTCTCTTTGTTTGAAAAAGATGTCGTTAACGTTATTAAAAAACAATGCAAAAACCAATAAAATGAACATTATGTGTGTAATCTGCATTACGCTGACAACACCAACACCATAAATCATACCTTGTTCATCTTTCCATTTATTGATGTAACTATCAGTTACTCTATAAAAAATGTAATCGAAAAATCTTTGTATTGTCATAATTTCTTATTTTTAATTCCTTAAAATCGGAGTACCATTAATTGACAGTATGTATTAAATTCTTATTGTAAGTCTTTTAGTGACCAAATAAGATTACTAATGGATAAACAGGATTATTTGGATTATATCTAGCACCTTCAACAGTGATTGTTCCTAATGTTCTTCCTGTTGTAGTTTCCGAAATTATATTTCCAATATAATAAACACCTGAAATAGCCCATCCAACCCCTGGAATATAAGTTGTATTTCCCATTACTCCATCAATTGCATTTGCTAAGTTTGGTTCCGAGATAAATTGCGTAGTAGATACTACTGATCCTGCTATACTAAATCCTTTTCCGATTAATTTTGTGTTCTTTAAAGTCGAACCGACAATATTATAACTAGTTTGATAAATCTTATTAGTACTATTAAGGATATTTGTTGAACGTAAAACACCATTTTTTTGAATCCAATATAGGTTATTATGAAATCCTTCACCCATAACACCAAAATATGTACCACCAGCACCAATTAAAACTCCTGTATAGTCTAAAGCATCTGAAGGTAAACCGATAGCTGATTGATTAGGGATAACATCGCCATACCCATTTTCGCCTGCACCATATGGCATTGGATATACTTCAGTCCTCCACACGCTCCAATCTACCTGTTGGGCCATTGGGTCTTTAAGAGTAATCTCGTAATAGCTTCTAGGGTTTATTCTTAGGTTAAGGTAGGCTTTTGCCGATTCACCTTCATATTTCTCGGCAGTATAAGGGACAACCACATTACTGAACACATAGCCCCATGATACGGTGGACCCGTCGGCCGCCGAGCAGTACTGGTTGGTGTACCAATTGTAGTACACGCCGTTAAGGCCTTCCCCGTTTATTCCGTAGCCCGCGCTGCTCCCGCCGCCACCGGAGTACTCCCCGGTCATCATGTTGCAGTACACGCCATCTCCCATATACCGTTGCAGCTCTCCCCTGTACCAAAAGCTACTCCCTTTATTTCTATTGCTAGCCATGTCGCTATAGTAGTTGCACCCCGTGGGATCTATAAAATTCACCGGGTTGGCCGTGCAGTACAGGTACGGGCTCTCGTGCTTGGTCAGCTCTGCTAAAGGATCAGGCACGCTCCAGCGGGCGATGGCGGGGTTCCCGTTTGCAGCGGGATAAACTCCCATGCGGGCTTAGATTTAACTAATCCCGTTCTGCTATAGCATCACTTAGCACTCAAAGAACGTTTAAACGAAGGTAGCAAATATTCTCTACGATTGTATCATGCTTGCATGCAGGAAACTTAAAACTTCTTCAAAAAAATGTAGCCACGCTATAAATGCAACAACTCGCTCTTTTTTGAGGGCGGATTGTTTATTATCTCTTAACAACGGACATAAAAGCCCTCGCAAGTAGTTGCTTACTGGGGTTTATCCAAAATTGTTAATACTATTGCAAGCAAGAAAAATGCTAATGTACATAACAAACTAAAAAATCTCATTATTAAAGAGTCATTAACGTACTTCAATTCAAACTTAAGATAATTGCTCCTTAACATAAACATACTAAAATTCATAATGAATATAGAAGCAAAAATTAAGTACGTAAATATTTTGGGAGAGAAAACAAAAAATCTTCCAAATAGCAATAGTATATTGATGAAAAGCAATAAAGACAATACTAATACTGCTGAAAATGCGGCTAGCCATTTATTGCTTTGATTATTTATATTATAGATAAACTTGTACAAATGGAAAAAGATTCGGTTATATGTAATAAGGTTTCTCATTTTTTCTGATTGCTATTAAAACTTTTCCAAATATCATCAAAATAACCATTCTGATCTACTATTCCAAAAAGACAAGCAGGTACTGCTGCTCTCCAAAAAATTAATCCCGAGCCAGTAATAACTGTATTAGATATCGCCCTAACTTTTTCACCATTTGATTTATCAGAACGATTATAATCCGCCCAAGAGTCAACGGTCGTTGCTGTTGAAATACCAAGTGCTAGAGGAAATGCTAGTGCGTTTACAAAATCACCAACCTCCTGACCACCTACAACATAAGCAAGAATAACGGTACCTCCCAGTGCAACTCCTATTACATTTAAACCTTCAACTTGATTCTTCGTTAAAGGATCCCAATTACTTTTTGTTTTATCGTCACCCCCTTGTCCTGCGGGGCAAAGCCTAGAAAAATAATCGGGAGGTGGCTTTGCCTCCTCCCAACCATTCTTTCTTATTTTTAACTTACAGCCTCAACTAAACAGAGGGTTTTATTATCCCAGCAAGGTTTTCAATTAAAAATTAATTCAGGAAAAAACAGGGTAAGAACTCCCCATGTGATTACTGTTAGATAGATAATAAGAGTAAAAAAAAGTGTTAGCAAAAGGAGTCTTTTCTCTTTCTGATCAAAAGAACTACATTTCCCGTACGTTTTAAGAATCCTCACAATATTGTTGGAATTACGCTTCCTAACATATGTGCTATCGTACTTTAAAAAAATATCATCTAGTTCAGTTTTATTGATTAATAAAAACAGAATAGATATACCTGCAGGTATCGTTGTTAGAAAAAATTTTGCAAAAATGCTCATAAACCGCGTATTTAAATTTTAAAAGTGTCTACCTGGTCTACACCAGAAATCTGATGATGGAACTGTAAAGAGAAAGGTGTACGAATAATAATACCCATAAATAGCACCAACTCCAATATTAATCCCGGCACCAACATATTTATCACCTGTTGATTTTTTATCATCCGAAGTGTTTCCATATGCCTCAACACCTGCTCCAAAAAATGTCCACATAATTCCTTGTGAAGCTCCGCTAAAATTAGTTAAAGTAGTTTTTTTAGATGTCTTAGACGCACCAAGCCCCGAAGAAGCACCAATACCAGCAACTCCTCCTATTGTAAAATATAAACTTGCGTTACCATAACTGTCTTTAACTAAACCTATATCAAACATAGCTCCAATCGGACCTGCAGCAGCAGCACCATTGGCAACAGAGACAACTAGCCCATACTCACTCCCCATGGATTGGGAATTAAAAATATTTGGAATCAATAAGTAGTGCGGCCCATTTGCATTCAGGTTTTGATAAACTAAAAAGTTATTACCGTTGTGAGAAATGCTTTTGCCATCAGCATTTTTTGATGCATAACCCGCAAAAATATAATCTTCTTCGAGTTTTTCTTGGTAATCTTTAAAAAACTCCTCAGTTTCTTTTTTATCTAGGAATAAATCCTGTAAAAAGCTATAAACAAGATCAAAGGAAACAACTTTCCCTGTTGCTCTATCTACGTAGGTGTCGCTTACTTCGTTGTACTCATACCCCATTCCCGAACCGAAACTTATGGTAGAGTTATATACCTCGTACCCCATGTAGGTTAGGGTCACCCAATCGCCCACGCTGCTATTGTAGGTGTAAAACTGCCCTCGGTACCATGCGCTACCCTTTCGATCCCCGAGTTTATCAGTCATTGCACTACAACCGCTAGGATCTATAAAGTTCACTGGGTTGGCCGCGCAGTATAGGTACGGGCTCTCGTGGGGCGTGAGTTCGGCCAGCGGGTCGGGCACGCTCCAGCGGGCGATGGCGGGGTTCCCGCTTGCAGCGGGATAAACTCCCATGCGGGCTTAGATTTTACTAATCCCGTTCTGCTACAGCATCTCTTAGCACTCAAAGAACGTTTAAACGAAGGTAGCAAATATTCTCTACGATTGTATCATGCTTGCATGTAGGAAATTTAAAACTTCTTCAAAAAAAACGTAGCCCTCCGATAAAATAAAAAAACCCGCTCTCAAAATGGAGCGGGTTTCGTGTTATTTTATGTTAGTATTTACCACCACTTAAAATGACCTACAACATATAGCCTGAAAAGAATGAACGTTAAAATTGGAATAGCAAAAGGTGCTACATATAAAAACGAGTCAATAAATATACGTTTGACACCTCCTGTTGCTAAATATGATGTTTCAATCATTGTAACATTGGTAAAGCGGTAATACCGAATGCCCAATGCTAGACCAGTCATTAAACCAATTGTTATAGTGAAAAGATAAGGATTTTGTTTTAATAAATTAGAAAAACTATTATCATATAACAATCCTATAACGCAAACAATAATTATTATAAAAGTGGTGAAATAAAATCCTGTGTATAAAAAAGCACTCCATTTAGTATCACTTTCATCTTTTTTTATGCGTAATAAGAAACAATATGTTTTATAAAAGAAATAATCAAGAAGTTTCATTTATTTACATTTTTTAGATTACAAACTAATACAATATTCCTTTCTTAAGCAAACGGGAATTCTTATTAGACTATAATAGTTATCCTATGCGAATATCAAGGCATAATTTTTTCGTTAAAAGGATTTAAACCATGATTTATTCTTAGGTTGTAATTCAGTAGCGCAGATTTAGATGATATATCGAAAATAGTGTAAGCTGCACCAATTTCCCAAAAAACCATACTAGCAGCATTGACAGTAAGTTCAATGCCATTCTCCCAAGAGGGATGTAAAGAAAATTTGACTCCAGAATAAAAAGCAGTCACATATCCAACAGAAGTACCTACTCGACCAAACCATTTAAATTCATTACTAGCACTATTTAAACTAGTTTGTAGAAGATTCCAGCCACGTTTACCTTTTTCTGCAGCAGATAAAGGGTAATATTTACCACCTTTCGTTAACCAATATCCTTCTCTAAAAAAATTACTTGCAGTGAAATGACTTCCAGCAACTGCTTCTAATCCATTGGATAATGGGTCAAAGAAGTTGTAAGCAGCATCAAGATATTTGTCCTCTCCGGGTGAGTAATTAAATTTATAATCGCTTATAAACGCCTTATTGTTAAAATTGAAATCAAACGCCATATAATAACCATTCTTTCCATCATCAACACAAAATGAAAAGCCACCTTTATCCATCTGAAAATTAAAAATATCATCATTATCACTAAAATTGAATCCAGATACTATTTCAGATGATAAAAAATTACTAGAAACAACATCAAAATTAATAACTTTCCCTGTGGCTCTATCCACATAAGTATTGCTTTTTTCATTGTATTCATACCCTTGGCTGCCGGGAGATCCACCAAAATTATGATCTTGATAAACAGTAGAACTTCCGTCTAAGTTTATTGTCACCCAGTTTTCTATCGTGCTGTTATAAACCCAAAATGCCCCTCTATACCACCTGCTACCATGATTGCCCTCTATTGCGTAACACCCACTAGGATCGGAGAAGTTCACCGGGTTGGCCGCGCAGTACAGGTACGGGCTCTCGTGCTTGGTCAGCTCTGCTAAAGGATCAGGCACGCTCCAGCGGGCGATGGCGGGGTCGTACATCCGGGCGTGGAAGTTGAGCCAGCCCAGCGGGCTGCCGTACTCCTCCTTGCCGCCGAACCCGAACTTGTTCACGGCGCCGGTCTGGTAGGAGCTGAACACCAGCCCCGAGGGGTAGTAGTGCCGCGTCTCCTTCACCCTCGCCGTGCCATCGGTGCCCCGGTCGAAGGTCACCCGCACGTTGCCCTGGCTATCGGTCAGGGTGTACTCCTGCACGTAGGCGGAGTAGCCGTTGCTGTTTATGCGCCCCTCGGGCGTGCTGATGCTCTGCAGCAGGGTGCCGTCAAAGGTCAGCGGGCCGTCGTAGAGCAGGGTTTTGGTGCTCGTAGCCGTCTGCTCGACCATCCTGAGCTTCTCGCCCGTGGCGGTGTAGGTGAACGTGAAGCGGTTCTGCGCGTCAACGCTCGCCTCGGTGGGCAGGTTGAGCACGTTATAGGTTATCTGGGCAATTCCCCGGTTTAGGTCCTGTTTCATGTTCCCGTTGCTGTCGTAAATATAGTCATTCCCGGTACTATTCAGCTCCTTAAACCCAAGATTATTTACGCTGCCGTTGGGGGCCCCGTCGGTAACGCTGTTGAGCCTGTTGCCGGAGTACGCGTAGCTGAGGTTGTCGAGCTGCGCGAAGGTGCCATCGTTCGCCCTCCCCCTTCGGGTCAGGGTTTGGATGTTCCCGTTCGCGTCGAACGAAAACGATTCGTTGTAGCCGTTTAGGTCCTGCGTAAGGTTATCCCCGCTGGCGTACACCGCGCTGGCCAACCGCCCCTGCGCGTCGTACCGGTAGCCGTAGGCCATCTTGCTCCCCGACTTGGCGCTGCCGTTCCAGTTCACCCTCCACTCGCTGCCCGAGAGCATCCCGTCGTAGCGGGCTTGCCCCCCCACCGCTGAGAGCCCATCGGCGTAGTGCAGCTTCTGGCTGAACAGGTCGTCGGCGCTGCTGTTCACGTCGTTGATCTGCGTTAGCCAGCCGCGCAGGTTGTAGAAGTAGTCGACCTGCTGCAGCGCGTTCTCCCCGCCGAGCTTGCGCTGGGTCATCTCGCCCAGGGCGTTATAGGTGTACTTGGCTATCAGCTCGCGCGCCATCCCCCCCGGAATTTCGCGCTCGATGGTTTTTACCTGCCCGCCGTGCGTGTAGGTAAAGTAGTAGTTTAGCGTTAAGCGCACGGTACCCGCCTCGCTGTGGACGAACCGTGAGCTCACCACCTGCCCGGTAAAGCTGTAGGTGGCAAAGGAGTACTGCGTGGAGCCCCTAAACCCGTTCACGCGCTTGCTCACCAGCAGCTGCCCATCGGGGTTGTAGAAGAAGTAGCTGGTGACCCAGAGCTGGGTATCGAGCACCCGGCTGCGGGTCATGGTGAGCAGCCCCCTGGCCGAGCCCAGGGTTGTTGAGAACCCCGCGCTCATGGCGCTCGTAGCGTCCATCGTAAAGTGGTTGTCGTAGTGGTACTCCGTAAGCACCCCATCAGCGGGTACGGTGGGGTAGGAATTCCCCAGGGTGTAGGTAGTCCCAGTAGCATACCCCTCGTACACGCTGGTGCTGCTGGCGGCAGCCAGCTGGTGCGCTTGGCGCGTGGTAGCCGATGCGAATACCCCGCTGTACGCCTTCCGCCCAAAGCGATCGTACTTCTGGAACATCCACTTGCCGTCGCGCCTCGTGTTCCCATCGCGCGAGAGGATCAGGCGGCCAACGCGGTCGTAAACGAACTCCTCGCTCCCCTTCCCCGGGATGCTCTTCTCCACCAGGCGGCCATAGTCGTCGTAGGTGTAGGCGTAGTACAACCGGCTTACGGGGTCAACCCATACGCCATCCTTCGTTTTAAGGGAGATGGAGTCGGTGTGGGTGGTGGTGCTGTTGTATACCTGCGCAATTCGTTCTGTAGCCAACGGGGGCAGCACGTAGGCTACCCGCCCCAGCTGGTCGTACACGTTGTAGGTTTTACGCCCACCCTGCTCGGCCATTACGGTTCGGCCCATGTTATCGATGAAGGTTTGGCTTACGAGCCCATCGGGGCTAGTCGTTTTAACAACTGTAAGCGCATTGCTTGGGTATACCCAATTGGCGTAAAAGGTTCCCGGTATCTGCCCGGGCTCTATGGTGTAAACGTTCTCTGCGCTCGTGTTGAAGCGATAGTCGTAGGTGGTCCTTTTCCCGGTCCAGGCTGCCCCTGGGCCTTCGGTCCAGAGCGGGCGCCCCAGCGGTGACGCTTCGTACTCGGAGTACGAGTAGGCCTTTGAGTCGGTCTGGATGTTATCGGAGCTGCAGCCGTTGTAGTAGGCGCTCTGCGCCGAGGTGGGGTTTGAGATCAGGCCCTTATCGCCCATGCCCGGGAATGGCAGGTACTGCTTCTTGAGCCGACCGGTGGGGTCAAACTCGTAGGGGGTAAACACGTCGTACAAGCCGATAACGTTCATGCTGGTCTCCAGGACAGGCCGCCCCAGCGGGTCGCGGAAAACGACCTGCTCCTGCACCGCATCGGTTGGGTTGAGCCATACATCGTTCAGCCTATCGATGGGCTGCTGGGGGATAACCCGGTACGAGTACCCGTAATCCTTTGATACCAGCTCCTTAACCTGAGCCTGAACGCTCATTGCGCTCAGGGCGATGAGAAGAGCCGTGGTTGTATATGCTATATATCCTCTATTTATCATTTTGCTAGTCATTTTTCAGGGTTAACGCTAAGGGTGTACAATAATCTCGGGCTCATCAATCCGGATGGTATAATCTGTTGAAATTGATGGTGATACGCCGTCCGAAATCACACAGTTTATCACGTATAGCCCATAGGCCTCGCATTCGAATTGTTCGGATGCTCCTGCTGGGGAAAAGTTATGATCAATTGGGGTTTGAGCCACAGGGGTTGAACTTCCTGCTGGCGTGAAAGTGTACGTCCACTTTGCATGGTAGTTCCCCGTACCGTTAAATGCTGTGATTTTAACCGTTAACGGATAATCTGAGTATGCAGTGGGGCCAACCGGAGGGTAGTAAGGATTACCATTAATATCAACGGATATAAACTCTTGGACAATGGATAAGTTGCTGTTTACTGATAGGGTGATGCTGGCGCTTACGGATTCGACAACCTGCTGTGTACCCTTTTTATAGCTGCTGCAGGTGATTTGGTATGTCCCGCTGCTTGCATACTTATGCGATAGCTCAGCTGTTAGGGGCGTGCCATCGCCGTAGGTTACCCTATAATCGTAAAAAATCGGCTTATAGTTGGTGAGGGTAATAGCAATCCTTTCGGCAACGTTGTAGCTGCCGTTAGGCAATTTGGTGTTGCTTATGCTAAAGGTGGGTTTTGGGTCTATCCACTCCTTAACGATGCTCGCATCGCTCTTGGGGTCGGTTTCAACGATTACGCTTGCCTCGCCCTCCTGCAGCTTCTTCCTGTTCACGGAGAGGAGCCGCAGGTTCTTATCGTGATCGCGAACGGCGACCACCTCGCTCAGCGAGTTTAGGATGTAGTAGGTGGTCCTCCCCCTGGCATCGGTTTGCCTTGTTAGCCCATAGGGGAATAGGAAGCTCCTTTCGGTAAGCATCATGCTGGGGTTTCGTTGCATGGCCTGCGCGTAGGTGGCGTTGTCGATATCCGCGAAGGTACAGCCAGAGCACTCCATCTCGGGGTACAACCCGTTGGCTGACCATTTGATGGCGTGATGAACGCCATCCTCCCCGTAGAACTCCTGAACTTTCCCCTGGCTGCTGAAGCTGACAAGGGTTTTAACGGGTTTAAGGAACTGCCCGTTGACCGCGATGGAGTAGTTGCCGCTGGGGCTTACCACGGTTGGACCAACGAAAAGGGCGGAATCTACTGGCTTAATCAGCGCGTAGTCAATGGTGGGTAGGATGTTCTGGCTCCCCTTCTCCTCCAGCTTGCTATAGGAAAAACCTACCACCGTTTTTTGCAGCCCCTTCTTGAGGAGGGACAGCCTCTCGATGGGCGTGCTGTAATCGCCCCGCGCTCGTAAAAGTTGAATTGCAGTTATTTCGGGGGAAACATTTGGCAACTCGTTATGATAAGTATTGTAGCATAATATCTCATTCTCAGCGTTAGGAGTGCCATCTAACCCGGGTTTAAGGTATATCGTAGTACTATCTAAGCAGTTCTTTAAGTTATTATTAGCGTTGGTTATTGCTTCTGCTATTGAAGAAAAGGTATAGTCTGGCTCGAAGCAGTACTTGTACTTCTCAACGCTGCTCTCGCTGGCATTGCCGGTCTCAGCCCTTTTTACAAAGCTGTAATCGGTCCCGTCGTCAGCTTTTACATAGGAGAGTTTCGTTTTAAGGGTATTCCCTGTAGCGGTGTTGTTGGGGAGGTATACCGTTTCAGACTTGCTAACCAGCTCGCGCCACGCGCTGATAAAGTAGCTCTTGGAGGCGTGGTAGTAGTAAGTATACTGAATGGGGTGGGAGTCCTCAACCACGGATTTGTAGATGGGGTACAGCTTAAAGCTTGACTGCAGAACGGCCGACTCTAGCGCACCGTACTTGAACTCAACCTCTTTAACCCTGCCGTTGCTTTCATCAAAATCGACCGATTTAACCAGCAAGGGGTCATTGCCGAGGTTGAACAGCGAGAGCGAGCTAGCGCTAGCTTCGTTAAACAGGTAGAGGTTCCCGGTTGAGCTGCTCAGCGTGCGGAAATTTGGCATGGTGGGGACCCAGCTCAAAGTCTGGGGAAGGATGGAGGTATTCCCCCTCTCGATGGGCTGCTCGAAGTACAGGCTCGTGCCCCCTAAGCCGGCTTTCTTAACCGTAACCTTCTTGTACAAAGCCTGGGACTGGTAGGGCAGCTGTCCAACCCCGGCGTAGTGAGCTTTAATGTAGTAGCTATACGGGGAGAGCGTTCCGCTAACCAGCGGGTCGCCATCCGGGAAGTACCCAAAGGCTGGGGGCGTATGGTATAGCAGGCACCCGGAGGTCTGCGCGCTCCCATCCACGGTGTAGGTGTAGCTCTGGCTGCTAAGCGTTGCCTCCGATCCATCCTTGCTGACGATTGAGGCAACCCTTAACCCGTTGCCGCTCACCGTAACGCTTTCGAAGAGGAAATCGTTCAGCTCATAGCTGTATGTGGTGGTCAGCCCATCGGGGTTTGTGATGGATTTGAGCATCCCTGACTGGCACTTCGCCAAAACCGCGCTCCTATCGGCGCCCGGAAGACCCGGAAGAACGGATGTTCCGGCTAAAAAGTTTAGCTTCCCGTTTAGGCTGAAAACGGTAGGGACAATGTGCGGGGTGGGGGAAAGGTTGTTGTTGCTGGCCCCGTTGTAGTAGCCCCATAGATCGCGGTTGACGGATTTCGTTGCTGGCAGGGCTTCAGGGTAGTGCTTAAATAGGTAGGTAAACTTAACCCCAGGGGCAGAGCTAATAAAATTTATCAGCTGGAAGTCTGTGCGGGACGTAACGCTGCTCGTGTTATCCCCGCTGTACTTTAGCTCGTACGAGTATGATGCTGTCGGGTTGAAGTTGCCATCACCCAGCGCATGGTGTATGCTAATGCCTTTTAGTGTAGGCCATTGCCCTGAAGTTAACGTGGCAAAAACAGAAACGTCTGATCTCCAGCTGTAGCTGAAATCCGCGATGGCCGCTGCAGACTTGATGTAGTTTAATCGGGGCATGCTGAACTCAGCCGTATAGCTATAGCTGGCTGTACCGCTCACATTGGCAAGCAGCCTATCATAGGCGATCCTGGTCTCCTTGTATTTATGCCCAATCGCGTAGTAGTCGTAAACCAGCATGGCGTTTTTTTGGCTTTTGACCGTTGAGATTAGCCAGCTTGAGGTGAACTCGGTGGCCATATTCGATAGGTTCGTCTTCACCTTCTCAAGGACGTTGAATATAGCCTCGTCGCCATTGTTGAACTTTGCAACAAAGCTAGTAATTAAGCCGCTGGTTGTTGTGAATGAGAACTTGATGTTGTTTTTTGGGAAACAGTATACTTTCCCATCCCTGCCTATAATAAACTTTCCCTTAACGCCCATGACATCGTAGTAGAAAACGTCAGGGCCATCGTCGTACGTCAAGGTGCTCAGGTTTGCCTTGATGTAATTTATATCAGTGCTCGTGTAGCTGGTAATCTTCTTGGAGGCAAAATCGTGTATGGTGCTCGTCCTATTCAGGTAGCCCGTGGGGTAATCGTCGGGAATGCCCATCACCACCCGGGTTATCATTCCACCCGTTTCAAGCCTCCAGCCTATCCCGGATACGGTGGGCAGCTCGTCCACCAGAATTCCGGATGCGTTGTAGGATAGCCCCAAGGTTAAAGGGCTGTTTGGGAGCGAAAAAATGGGTATGCCGATATTAGGAATCCCGCTCGCCATGGAGGGCTGGCGTTCAATCGACTTTATTAGAGCCATCCCTTCCGTAGAGGGGGGAAGGCTTTCAATCTTTTCAAGCTGGAGTAGCTGGGCGTTTACCTCCGAGATCGCGTTAATGAATACGATCGCGAATAGCAGCAAGGCTTTGATCCTTTTAGTACGTTTACTCATAGATTATCTATTTATCTTCAGTTAATTTCGTTTCAAGGGGGGTGTCTGAACTCGAACTCCTAGGGCAACGGAAAGCATAAATTTTTTGTGGCATTACGGAATTATTAAGCGCTAGCACAAGTTTTGAAACGTGTTTTCTTTTTTCCAATTTTATTATCCTTATAGCAAAACTATACAAGAATAGTGTAAAGCACTCAACGATTTGACATGTTTCAGAACAACCGATAAAAGTTGGTTTTGTAAATATTTTTGTTTTATTTAATACACGTGATCATGCATATTAGTTACTCCTAGGTTAGGTTTAATGGCACATCCAAACGAATTCTCAACGGAGAGGAAGGTGCTGTTTGACACACTTTTTTAGTCTTAGGGGAACTAAAGCAATGACTTACTTTTCATCAATTAATCTTAGGAGCCATTTAAATCCTTTTAAACGAGTGTCTACTACGATGTTATTCCCATCGTCCTTGTAGTGGGCTGGAATAAAATACTGATGTTCAGTGTTTTATTGTAATTAGCTGGGCTGTGAAAGGGGTAACCCTTGGCGGTATCACCCATCGAGCTTAGCTGTTATTGGACCTATTACGCTCAATGAGAGATTAGTGCAGGGGAGTAAGGATGACTGAAAATTGTATTACCCAAACGAAGTGCTTAGCTGGAACAACGGCAAATACATCGCAATAAGAATTATACCAACCATAGCTCCTACAATAATTATGAGTATTGGTTCTAGTAGGTTGCTCATAACGCTTATTCTACCCTCAATCTCATCATTGTACTGGTGACTTAGCTCGTTGAAAACAACTTCCATTTTATTAACCTCTTCAGCAACTTTAACAAGGGCAACCAGTTTGCGATCGAAAAAATCGTATTTCTGGAGCGTTTCATATAGGAATTCGCCTCGCATTACACTTTTCTTAATCTCTTTCATTACCTGCTCGAAGGGATAAAAGCCTATCATCTTTTCAACAAGATCTATTGCACGAATCATGGGTACGTGCGCCGATATTAGCAATGACATTGCATGGCAAAAGCGTGCAGCATATATTTTCTTTGTTAACTCCCCGGCAATGGGTAACCTTAGAAGAATTGCTGAGTAGTATTTTCGGTACCACTCCTTTTTTCGAACATAAATAATTGTGGCAATTATTGTCACAATAAAAATGAGGATTAAAAATATATTCTTATTAAAAAAGTCGGAAGCAGAAATAACAGTTTGTGTAATTGCAGGGAGTTCCCCATTAAAACGCTTAAATACTTCGCTAAAAACTGGAACCACAAAGTTTAACATAAAACCTACGGCAACAATTGAGGTAATAATAACTAGTAACGGGTAAGTCATTGCATTTGCTACCTGTTTTCGTTGCCTAATTTTTCGTTTATAAAAGGTAGCCAGCTGTTCTAAAATCATCTGTAAACGCCCAGATTCCTCACCAATTCTAACACTATAAAACTCGTAGGGAGAAAAACCTTCGATTAACTCCATCGATTGCGAGAAGCTTTTCCCATCAATAAGATAATTTCTGATATCCTTAATTGTTTTTTTATCCTTTTCTTTTTTAAAGTGTTCAGCAATAATTTCGAGCGAACGATTAATATCAACCCCCGAATTCATTAACAATGAAAGTTCTTGGTAAAGAGTCTGTTTATTGGCATCGTTAAAACCTTTATTAAGACTAATCTCTTTGCTAAGAATAGAGGTGTTTAGCTTGAAGGGTTGGGTATCAACCTTTTTCTCTTTTTTTATTTTCGAAATATCAATTGCCATCTTCTAAAAGGGTTTTAATAAGAGATCTTCCTCTAGTTGGCTTATATATGTAACACTTAATTTCTTTCTTTTGAAGCATAAATAGAAATTCTATTCCATCTACTAAATCAGTTTTGTTATAGTAATTAAATTCGTAATTAACCATTTTAAGGTTAAATTTTGTTTTTACAGCATTTATAGCTCTAATCACCGAATCGGGATAAAAAGTGTATGCAATATCTTCAACATCATTATTCAAATCGAGGTTTATACCAGCATGACTTACTGTAAGGGCCTGATCCATGTCCCTTTGGATAGTCGTTATAAATGAAATGTACTCATAAAAAACATCGGAATCGCTTTGAATCTTCTTTAATCCATTATTAACATTACTCCATAGCAAAATTCCTAATGATATTATGGTAACAAATAGCACCATTGCCACCATGAGCTCCATGATAGTAAAAGCCTTTAATTGCTGATTAGTATTATTCTTGAGCAACTTCTTCATCATTGCCTGATCTTACCAAACGCTGTTTATTTAACAATACTTTCCCGTTACTATAAAAAGCAACTACTTTAAAAACTATTAATTTCTCAGAATCATCGTATTTATACGAATTACATGTAATATTAAAGTTCTTGAAATCGAAATTTCTTTCGGAGTAATCTTTGTTTTGTATTGATTGATTAAAGATATTATTTACTTCGTTAAACACCCTAGTTTTTAGCCCCACATTACTTCTGNNTGTTATTAACATTGTTCATTATCAGCATGATAAATGTTGTGATAATAATAAGAATAACCAAAGCGATGAGAGCCTCAATTAATGAAGATGCTTTTACAGTCCTTGTTCTTAATATTTTTTTTAATAATATCATACCCTAAAAACACTAATAAAGCCAATCGATAAATTGCATCTCGTTATAATCAAAAGCAAAGGGTAAGCATGCAAAATCCGAAGGGAGTTTTTCGCCATCAATAGTTGAATTGTAAATATAATTCTCGTAGTAAGCGTTTGGGGTATTCAAAAAGAATAGTTCGGCATAAAGCGTTCCCCATATATTTCCTTTGAGTTGAGTCTTGCCTGGAGAAAATAATTGGCCTTTAATAACTGTACCTGTTTCAATTATTATGGTTGGTGACAAATTGTTATCCTTTGTCGAATTCCAAATCCAGACTGCTCCCTGTACCTCACAGTTGCGGTTGATGTGTATATATTTCTGATTTGGTTTGCCATCAACAATAGCAATATTTGATGGGTATAGTAAACGAACATTATCCTCGAGGATTACCGTATCAGATGCAAATATTTGAATCTGTCCTTCAAATCCACTTCTTACAACAACTTTACGTCCAACTACAATTATATTTTGCAGTTTTGCAGTTGGGGTGATGAAGATTTCATTGCTTGAATAGAGTTCAACATGCCCAGTTATATCAACGTTTTCTAATACCCAATAATTATTAGATGAGGTATAAATAGTTAAGCTATCATTAAAAGAGTTGAAGACTTTTTTCGTTCCAACTAACGACTCACTTCGCTTTTGTTTGCCTCTAGAATTTGCACTAAAAAAAACTTGGCACGCTTCTAAAAGCGATTCCGGTGGTTGTGGCAATGTCTTATTGCTCTGATGAATGAAATCATCTCGTTTCTCCAGATAACCATTAAAAAGCCGTCCTTCTATTCTAGCTGTTCTCATGCCTAATTTAGGAAGGTAACAGTGACCCCTAACCTCACTATTTCCACAAATTGAGAGGTATCTTTCTCTATCAGTAATATAAAGGGCTGTTGGTTTTATAGAGCCGTATCTATAGCCAAATAGAGCTAACTTTTCCCTCTCAAATTCTTTATATTTTGCAGAAACCTTAACAATGTTGTAAACACCCCAAGGTGTTTGTTTGATGTTGACTTCTGATGTAATATTGGGAAATAAATTGAAAGTTGATGCCAAGTTGTTTTGGCTAACAATACTAGGTTTTACGCTGTAAAGTTCTAATGCTGATTCGATATTCTGTTCAACTTGAGCAACACCAACCTGACGAGTAATAAGCTGACTTTTATAATGAATAAATAGTATAAATGTGGTTAGAAGAATTGTCATCAAAAAAAGCAAGAAGATTACAAAATACAATGCTCCTGCTTTTAATGTGAATTTATTTTTTATCCTCCTATTTACTCCCATTTACCTCGGATTCTTTTCTGTTTTTCTTGAAAATTCGTTTATACCAAGGAGTTTTAGTGCTGGTTGAATCTGTTTGAATTTGGATTTCAGAAGTAGTGTTTTTTTTATTTGAGTTAACTAAAGAACCATCCTTTCCATATTCTAAAGAATCTCTATTTATTCCTTTCCTCCAATTCTCAACTCTTTTAAGATTTCCATTGGGATACCAATACTTCCATATTCCATCCTTTAATCCGTTGACGAATACACCTTGCTCCAAAAGATTTCCATTTAAATTTACTCTTTTATAGTTTCCATTCAGTAAATAGCCATTGTATCCTCCATAATTTGCTCCAAAAATATCAGCCGAATACCAATGGTACCTTAACTCATTTTTCAGCTCACCTTTATATGCTTTAAGGGAAATTTCAGCATATATTCTTGCTGAATCGCTGACAGCAGAAACAATTCTTGATTCTGGTTTATAGTTAATATTATGAGTATTACAACTCAGTAATACAATGGATAATGATATTGCAAAATAGTTACCACGCATAGCTAATTATTCTTATGAAGAGGGTACGTTTTTTCTTCGTTACTAAATTTAAGACGTAGTGAGTCCTTGTATATTTTAATTACCTTAAGTCTAGCAATTGAATCTCCACTTGATATCAAAAAATCCTTTTTATCAACCTGAAGCAAACCAACTCGTTTTTCTTTGTTCGAGGTTTCAACAACGCCACTATACTTAATTTCTGGCCATTTAACCTGAGGTTTAAGCGATTGGAACTCAACTCTATTTCCTATAGGTTGCATGGGTTGAATAACCCTTTCTTTTATCTCTTTAAGGAACGGATCGTTATATGAAGCATCCAACTTGAATTTTTCTTTTTTCACCTTTATTCCTGCAGTTTTAAATACATTAGTGGTAGGCAATGCAACTACATTGGATTTACTAAAATATGTAAATATTTTATAGCCAATCGCACCCCAAACTGCAATTACAACTATTCCCAAAATTATATTTTTGCTTCTACTATTCGACATTACTATTACTTACTCTAGTGTAAAGCTAAAAGGTTCGCTAAACGCACTTTTATTCCCTGCCTTATCTATTGATTTAACCTTCCAGTAAACTACTCCTTTATAAGTAGAACTGAAATTGTAAGAAGTGGAGTTCACTTTCACTTTCTCAATGGAATTTGAAGAGGTAAATGCCAAATCTTTTGAAATATATATGCTATCGGATATAGCTGTTGCATCAGCAATTGGATGCTCCCAAGTGAGCATTGCAGTTGAACCAGTAATTGTTGACTCGTTTGCGGGTGACAGAAGTGTTGGCTTTTGAGGTGCAGTTAAATCAATAAAGAATGTCTTTTGTTGAGGTTGAGATTCAGAAATATCGTTAATTGCAACAACACCCCATACATATTTACCTTCATCAAGGGTATTAGTTATAGTATCGTATACTGTTTCTGATTCAAAGATAGGATCTTGCGTCCATTCATCTGTTTTTATAATAACTTTATATTTAGTAGCATTTGGTAATTTTGTCCATTTAAATTTAATTTTTTTGTATCCAAAGGCACTTTGCTCACCTGGAGAGCTAAGAATTACTTCTTGATCCGTTAAATCAGGGTTGTCGAGTATGGTTAATTTGCGAGTAAACCATTTCGTTTCCGAAGAACTATTTAGAGCTTTTACTCTCCAGTTATACCTCCCGGGATTTAATGTAACCTCATGCTTATTTGTAGTTAATTCAATATCGAGAGGCATTGATAATATTGTGTCGACGCTGGGTGAGACTATTTGTAATTTGTAGCTATCAGCATCATCAACCTCATCCCATAAAAATGTAACTGTTGTTTTTGTAGACACAAGTGCATCGTTTGGGGCAACTAGGTTCAATTTAGAGTTTGACAGATCTTTATCAAAAACCTCATCGCAGGCAGTGATTAACAATGCTATCATCAAATAAATACTAATCCTTTTCATCTTTAATATCTTTTATTTCTTGAATAAATAATGTCATAACCAGCATAGTACGTGTTTGTCCTGATGATTTGGTTAGCACAAAATTTGCAGATTTTATAACTCCAGGGTAGTTACCAATTTCGAGCTCATAAAGAAGCCGTAAAAGGTTATTGTAGGTTCCAGAAATAGAAGCCTCATAGGTATAAACCCTATATTTATTGTCAACATGTTTGTGTGGCGCAGGGAAATTAATTATTGTTAAATTGTGGGATCTTCCAAAATCAGTAACCTTTTTAAGCAGTTCTTCCTGAGTATAGTTCTTTTTATCGTTATTAGAACCAATTAGAGAATCTATTTTTTTTAATTCTTTTTCATAGAAAAGGATACTTGAGGAGGCATCAGATACTGTATTGTAACGACTTTGAAGTTCAAGGTAATTTCTTCTTAACTTGATTGTTTCGTTTATTGAGAAATAATAAACCAAACAAAGTAAGAGCCCTCCACAAACAACGAGGTATGCAAATTTTTTCTTATATGAAAAGTTTTTAAACATTACTTAATCATTAGTTGTAACTCAAATATTATCGGTTTTCCTGGTTCTTCTTGTCCAAATTGATTAATTAAAATGGATTCAACCCAATTTTCTTCCTTTAAGTCATCCTTCCATGAGTTAAAATATTGACTGTTAGAACATTTTCCGTTAATAATTATTGTTTTCTCATCGAAAACAATAGGTTTATCGCTGCGAATTTTGTCGTTAACTGGTGCAATCCGAATTGCAGTAAACTGTATTGAATCAGAAATGTTACGAGATATCCTATCAGCATAAAATGAGAACCTCGAAGTTTCCAACAACCCGCTTCGTTCAATAAATCTACGTTCAAGAGTGTATTTGGTCTTTAGTTCATCGTTTCGATTAAGCAACGACTGGTTTTGCTGAATCATGTTGTTAATATCCTGATACTTATCGTTATAGTTTGAAAAAATGAAGAAATTAACAAGCAATATTAGGAATACTAGCGAAAGGAAGAACCAGCCTCCTAACCAAACAGCACGCTTAAACAAAAACTCTTCTTTTAATTGTAGTGAGATTTCAATTCCCGGAATTTCTAAATCTGCAAGATATGCTATTGACAGAGCATACGAGGGAAAACAAAAATCACGAATGCTCTCACCATTCAAGAATATAAAATTGCTATCACTGCTTGTAAAAGGATTATAAGAGATTCCTTGCCCAGTTGCCTCAATTTCCCAAAATTCTGATTTAAACTTAACCTTATCATCAAATAGGAATGTGGTACATGAGGTTACAAAAGGTCCCAAGTTGATTAATGCAGGAATCACTTTGAAAGCGTTAAGTCTGTCGATAACATTATCAATAACCTCTCTTCTTATAACACTTACATATGCGCCATCATTAATTAAAGAGGTTTGAACGTAAAAATCTTCCTTTCTTGCATTTGGCAGTACAAAATCCAGACCTTTATCGCCTACGTCTTCCTGAAAAAACTTATGAATAATATTCTTCCCATCAATAGAAATAACTATAGGAGTGTTCTTGGGTATATGTTTGACTAACTCTTCGATTGAGGTTATATCAATTATTTGTTTTACAATCGATAGCTTTCCTCTGCTTTTCTTTACACCAATCAAATGGTACAAACAGTTCTGGTTATTACCCCTAAAGCTAATTTGTACGCCAATAACGTAATTACCTCGAATAAAACTAATATGTTGAATGTGCCTCAGCATTACCCTATAATTGTTGGTCTGATGAAGATGTTGAGTTTAGTATCCTTTTTTTCTTTTGAACGACTACTAAATATCCACTTTAGAATAGGTATTCTCTGTAGTATTGGAACCCCGCTACTAGTCTCTTTATTGCTTATTTCCTCTAACCCGCCGAGTAACACCATATCTTGATTTTGTACTCGTATTTTTGATTTAAAATCCCTACTAACTTTTCCTGGTGGAGCTAACAGTTTTTGATCGCCAATTCGAGGTGTAAAGTTCGATTGCGATACTGAAACATCCAGAGTGATTGATTCATCGCCCGAAACAAACGGTTTAATTAAAATCTCAAGTTTTGCCTCTAAGCTTTTATAGGTTTTATTTTCGGAAACAACAGATGTCTGACCTGCTGTAATATTGCTATTTACTTCAAGATAATATTCTGTACTCCCAATACTTATCTTAGCGATATTACCATTTATTGTTGACAGAATGGGCGTTGAGCGAATCTTAATAACTCCATCACTTTCTAATGCCTTTATGTTTAGGTAAAAGTCTTTACTTACATTACCAAGATTAGCTAAACCTAAACCGTTGAATTTTTGAATTAGACTATTAATTCCCTTAGTGCTAAGTTTAACATCAACTCCAGGGAAAATTTGCCCTGTTGATTTTTCTGGTACTGCACCTAAACCAGCATCAATTCCAGTTGCTGTTGTAATAGTTTTATTTACATCAATAATAATTAATTCGATCATTATTACAGGTACAGATTTATCAATTAGCCTACAAAAATTTTCAAAAAATCTGATTTTTTCTTGACTCCCAGTTACAATTATACTATTAAGATCAGAAAATTCTTTTAGATTAAGATCTCCCTTTATATCTGTGGGAAGCCTTGATATTAACGAAGAATCTACAGGACGATTTTCGAATTTTATGATTCTTGTTGAATTAAACTTATCTAGATTTTTCTGTCCAATGATGTAAATGTTATCGTCTTTAGCATAACTTAATTCTCGTCCAATTAATAACCCTTTAAGAAAATCTTCATACTCTACGTTAGTTAGAGTCATTGTTACTGTTGAGTTTGAACTTGATGATGAATAGGTTTGTGATTGTGTTTTTGTTGACTGTGTCCCTTCAACATTATTACCAGTTATAAAATAATTAATTCCACACTGTTTTGACACCTCCCTGATAACATCCAACAAAGGAGCATCGACGGCACTGATAGAAAATGTCTTTGGTCCTGTTTTGGTGATATTCAAATCATATTTGTCGGTTGAGCTTCCTGTATTTTTTCTAACTGATGAGCTATTTTGTTGTCTCCCATAACTATCGTTGTTTTGCTGTGTAATGGGGTTTTGTAGTTTGGGTAGATCCTTTATAAAAAAACTTCCATCGTCATTCTTTTCCAATTCAAGGTTATTGGCCTTAGTAAGGTTTTCCATTGCACTTATGAACGATTGTTTTTGGAGATATATATTAATCAACTTGTTCTGGATATCGGGCTCTGCAAAAACATTTTTATCGGTTTCAGTTACGATTTGGCGTGTAACTATGGCCAAAGGTATGTTTTGAAAATCGAGATTTATTTGATCTTGTGATTTATTGTACTCTACCACGCCTCGTAATGGTTTTGGCGATTTAGGTGTTTTATACAGATCTACAATATTACCAACTATCGATATTTCTATATTATACTGTTTGCACAGGAAAATTAGCAGATCCGCAACCCTTACTTTGGTAAAGTTATTTACAACAATAAAATTTAGCTCTGGCGATACATTGATATTCAACCCTGAAAGGTTAGCAACACTCCTTACAAATTCTTGAATTGAAACATTGCTTACTGTAATATCAATAGTTTTATTCAGCGCTTCAACACCTTTGGCCAGCTGTTCTATTTTCTGGCTAATATCAATTGAATCTTTATGTACAGTAAGCGTATCTGAACCGTTTTGGCTAAAAACCTTAAACGATAAGCAGCTGACTGCAAATACGATTAAAAACAACCTTCTTAAATTACGCATATCTTATATTTCGAATTAATATGACCCTTGTATATCTGCAAGTAATGGATAAATCTCATCGATAGTAGTTTCGCCATTTACAAACATCTCGAACGCAGTATTTGCCAATGTTTTAAAGCTATACTTTGTCCTAATAGTTTCCACCTCATGCTTTCGCATGCAATCGCGGATATCATCGTTGATCTCAACCATTTCATAAATCGCTCTACGACCTTTATATCCTGTAAAATAACAGTTATTACAACCCACAGCTTCAAAGTACGATTTGGGTAATGTAAATGATTTGTCAATAACAGGAATATCAATATCCTTGAGTGGTTTTTCAAGTTTGCAATCGGGGCAAAGTTTGCGTACTAATCTTTGAGCAACGCTCAAGTTAAGCGTACTAGCTAGCAAGTAAACAGGAATACCCATATCTTGTAATCTTGATATGGTTCCAATTGCTGAATTCGTGTGAATTGTAGATAACACTAAATGACCAGTTAGTGCTGCTCTGATAGCCATCTGTGCGGTTTCGGCATCACGAATCTCGCCAAGCATAATAATATCTGGATCTTGTCGCAAAAAAGTTCTTAAAGCACTTGCAAAAGTCAAACCTATCTCTTCCTTCAGTTGAACCTGATTTATCCCCTCTAGTGTGTACTCAATCGGATCCTCAATGGTTAAAACGTTGCTCTCCTCCTTGTTAAGAATCTTTAAAGTTGCATACAGTGTTGTTGTTTTTCCAGAACCTGTAGGTCCACTTATAAGAATTATCCCGTGAGGTTTAGCTATAGAGTTATTGTAAGTCTTTAACTGATCTTTGGTGAAGCCAAGTTTTTCAATATCAATCTGTGTTGTATCCCTGCTAAGTAAACGAAGCACAATTTTTTCGCCATGTAAAGCAGGAAGAACAGATACACGGATATCGAAATTACTCCACTCATCGGAATAAAAAATACGACCATCTTGAGGTAGCCTTTTTTCAGCAATATCGAGGTTAGCTTTTATTTTTATCTTATTGATTAGCGATGGATAAGTTTCTTTTGGAATAACAAATCGCTCAATCAATTTCCCATCAATTCGCATTCTAACTCGGCATCGTTCCTCAAAGGCTTCAATGTGGATATCTGAACATTCAATACGATATGCCTCCTGAATCAGGTTCATCAGAAAATCATCGTGTTTTCCAATTGTTAGCCCACTGGTATGCTGCTTACCCTTTCGGTAATAACTTGATATTAATGTGTTTATTTTATCCTTTTCAACAAGCCTTAATACTATCTCTTTTCCGAAAAGCATCTTAAGTTCATCCTGAATGCCTTCGGCATACTCCTTTGCAGTGATAAACTCAAGAGTGCTCTCCGACACTGTTATTGGAACGATGTGATAGTGCCATGCCTGATCGATGGTTATCGATTGGGTGATCTCAACGGGGATATGCTCGGGGATACTCATTAAACAATATATGTTACAATATCATAAGCAAACTGGCTAAGAAAATTACTATTCTGCCATGAAGCAACAATGTAAAAAGCAAAAAATAAAGCGATAAACCCTGCCAAAGGAATTGTTGTAGATTTACGTTTTATGAGAAACAATAATCCATATCCAACAACAATGGCAATGTAGCAAAGCAAAGAGAACAGAACAAATTCGATAGGATTAAAATAGAATGAGGTGATTAGTAAAAAAAGTGCATCACCTATCCCAAAAAAATCTTTAAAAAGTAATGATGGTTTACGACCTGTAAAATATAAATAGACAATTAAAAAAAGAATTTGTAATCCTATAAACATCACATTCAAAAACAAATCGAATAAGATTATAGAATTATTTACAAGGCTCAATATAATTGTAGTAACCAACACACCTAATAGTAGGTATAACGATATCTCTCTACGCCTAATATCTTGAATAAACAGGACGAATAACATGGCTATTAAAACTATTTTTAGGGCTATTGAAAGTATACTAGTCACGAGTTACCTCTTTTATCTTTTTATCCTGATCTATTTCCCAAACATTGTAAATGCCATCCCTATCAAAATCAACAACTGCGGTTGCCCTCGCAACAAAGAAATTAGGACCTGCTTGTACAATCTCAATCTTGTAGTTGGCTGTACCACCCTCTGTAACTAATTTATTTTGTTCAAAACCAACCTCCTCAAGGTTTAACGAGTAGGTGGAGTACATATAAAAGTAGTTCTGCTCAAGACCATGAAGATAACCCAGTTGTATCTGGGCTTCAGCGCTCTTAGCTCTTGAGATTAACGGCATTAATTTGGGTAAAGCCATTAAAACTAATATCCCGATAATTACTAGTACAACCATTAATTCGCTTAATGTGAAAGCGTTTAAGTTTGACCAGCGTTTTTTAGTGTGGATCATTTTTAATATAAAAGTTATTTCTAATACAAAGTAAATAAAATTTCTGAAGCGAAAGTAGCTAATGATTTTATATTGAGATATGATCGAGTGAAAAGAATTTAAACCTTAGAATACACTGGAAACTCTTTAATGTTAATTAAATCATTATAATTTCTTTTCATTGGAAGTTACTGGCAATATATTCTGGTGTTGTGTTTTTTGCGACTTATTACCTTAAGTGTTTCGCCTTATAAAATCAGAGATGGAAAATTTATCCAATTATAAATTAGCAATTGTTAAATTGAATTCTTGCTTTTTATCTAATTATTCTTGTTAAAGTTATAAAATCTCATCCATGATTTTAAATAAAAGGGCCCAATGCGAAGTGTGTTTTTACTTTTTAATGTAAACCTGTTTTTTGTGTGGCTGATTCTTTAAGTTCTTGCATGAAAATAAAACGAAGATTTTTATCAGAATTGAACGAAAAAAACCGCTCGNNTTATCAGAATTGAACAAAAAAACCGCCCAAGATATTTGAACGGTTTTTTAATATTCTTTAAGCCCTATCCAGTTCCACAGTAAAGTGTCGCATAATAGGTGCTTCCCATTTTATCTTTACACCCTTTGTAATTTGAACTCGTCGTTCATAAACATTTCCTAGTGCCACTGCAATAACATTCATATGATTATTGGTATAAACCCTACGAGGTATTGCAAGACGAAGAAACTCAAGTGCGGGGTAACGGTTTTCGCGGGTAACAGGATCTCTATCTGCCATAATTGCTCCTATTTCTACACCACGAATACCTGCCTCGAGATAAAGTTCAATGGCTAGGGTTTGGGCTCTAAACTCTTCTTTAGGAATATTTGGCAACACCTTATTTGCATCAACAAAGATAGCATGACCTCCAGCGGGGCGCTGGAAAGGAACACCAAATTCTGTTAGGCAGTTTCCTAAATATTCAATTTGTTTAATACGCGTTTCGAGGTAACTGAATTCGGTTCCCTCATCAAGACCTACAGATAATGCGTTCATGTCGCGTCCAGCCATGCCACCATAGGTTGTGTAACCTTCGAACATGATATTGAATTTTGAGCACTGGCGCCAAAGTTCCTGATTGCGCATGGCAATAAAACCACCAATATTTACGATGGCATCCTTTTTACTACTCATTGTCATCGCATCGGCATATGAGAACATTTCAAGCACAATTTCCTTGATAGATTTGTTCTCATAACCCTTTTCTCTTACTTTGATAAAGTAAGCATTTTCGGCAAAGCGAGCAGAGTCAAAAACCACAAGTTTACCGTATTTTTTTGCAACTCGATGCGTCTCTTTTAGGCACTCCATCGAAACTGGTTGACCACCTGCTGTATTGTTTGTTATGGTTACAATAACAAAAGGAACTTTATCAGCATTCTCGGAAAGCAATGTTTCAAGCTTTTTGGGATCAACGTTGCCCTTAAAAGGATGGTATAGTTCAGTATCAGAAGCCTCATCAATAGTACAATCAACGGCATATGCCTTGCGAAATTCGATATGACCCTTAGTTGTATCGAAATGTGAATTGCCAGGCACTATATCTCCCTCTTTTATGAGTACCGAGAAAAGTACATTTTCAGCTGCACGGCCCTGATGAGTTGGCATAAAATACTCAAATCCGAGTATATTATTTATTGAAGTCTTGAGGTTGTAATACGATGAAGCACCAGCATAACTTTCGTCGCCCATCATTATTGCAGCCCATTGGCGGTCGCTCATTGCGCCAGTCCCTGAATCGGTTAGCAAGTCAATAAAAACCTGATTACTTTTTAGGTTGAAAAGGTTGTAGTTAGCCTCTTTAATCCATTTTTCGCGCTCTTCACGAGTGCTTCGATAAAGAGGTTCAACCATCTTAATTTTATACGATTCGGCAAATGGTAGTTCCATAAGACGATTATTTTTAAAATGTTAATAAAAAAATACTTGAAATAAAAAGAAATGAAAAGATGTATAATGAGATAGGATTAGAAGGTATCTCTGTCCTTAATATTGCGGAATACCGACTTAGCAGTTGTTATGAAAGAAATTTGTAACCTCATTGTTAATAACAAATGTTTTACATCGCAAACATAGGTTAAATGAGGTAAAAATGCAAGCGTTGTGTTTGTATTCTTGGAATAAAGCAATTATAGATAATACATGTAAATAAGCCAGCTAAAGAATCAGAGTAAAAAGCTTAGAATATTGAAAAATGCAAAAATGATACTTGCGATTCCATTGGTTGTGGCAAATGCAATATTTACTTTTCTTATATCTTTAGGACTAATAATTGAATGCTGATAGATAAGCAAAGCAATAAACAAAATAGCTCCAGTCCAGTACCATATGTTTGCATTAAGTTTATACCCAACAAAAACTACAATCGCTGCTGTAATAATGTGAAAAACTGTTGCTATCCACAGAGCGTATTTAGAACCTAGCGCTGCAGGAATTGATTTTAACGATTCTTTTTTATCAAACTCCTCATCTTGTAAAGAGTAAATAATATCAAACCCTCCAACCCAAAAGAGAACAATAAATGAATAAAGAATTGGAAGTAAATCAAATTTTCCTGTAACCGATAAATAAGCCCCAATAGGTGCTAACGATAATCCCAATCCTAGTACTAGATGACAAAGTACTGTCCAACGTTTTGTAAAACTATAAAGCAATATCACCGAAAGAGCAATGGGTGAAAGAGCAAAAACTAGGTTGTTTATAAAATAGGTTGTTCCTATAAAAAGTAACGAGTTTAAAATTGTAAATATCATAGCCGATTGTGCAGTTATAATACCATTTGGGATTTCGCGCTGAGCAGTTCGAGGGTTTTTTTTATCAATATATCTATCTACAACCCTGTTAAAGCTCATTGCTGCTGTTCGAGCAAAAACCATACATAGTATAACCAATGCTAAAAGTTTCCAGCTGAAATTAGATGGATATATTCTATAAGCAAGGAAAAGTCCAATTAAGGCAAATGGCATTGCAAAGATGGTATGGCTAAATTTAACAAGCGAGAGATAATTCTTAAACATTGAAATATGCGTATTTAATGAGCATTCGATTTATTTATAAACCCTGCAAAGGTAATTTGTTAAGCTATTTGTTGATAAAAAAGAGTAATAAAATTAGTTTTTAAACAGTGTAAATCAATAATAGTTTAAACTCGATTATCATATTGGTAAATAAATTCCCATTCATTGTAATTCGTTTTCTGATTAATTGGGTTTATATTAGTGAAGATTTTTCCATTGATGAATTTTTCGAATCCTTACCGGTTGTTAACGATAGTTGTAGCTTTGTTTTTTACCTTAAACTTAGCTGCTCAAACTACGCTTGATAGTCTTGAAGCATCTGCAAATAGAGCAAAAGGGGAAGAGAAACTTGATTTGTTAATTGAACTCTGCGATAGCTACATTACCATAAACCCTGATAAAGCCTTAGATTATGGACTTCAAGTTTTGGTGCAATCCAAAAAAATGGGAAAACCATTCCAGGAAGTTCAAGCTCTTTTTTTAATGGGAAAGGCTAATTTTAAGATAGCCAATATTGAAAATGCTTTACGTTACTATAATCGTGCTTTAGGGCAATTTGAGAAGTTTAACATGCGTAAAGAGCAGGTAAGTGTATTGATAGGTTTATCTGAAGTATACGATTATTCTCGAAACCCTGAAATGTCCTTAATATTTCTAGAAAAAGCATACTCTCTTGCAGTCCTTATTAAGGATTACCAATTACAATCGGTAATCTTAAATAGCTTGGGTCAAATTTTTATAAGGAAGGGTAATTATAAGAATGCAATAGTCCGGTATACAAAGATTTTACAAATAATTGGAGAAGGTAGTTTAACGCAAGAGCAAAGGTTATTGAAAATCTCCTGTTACACTAATATTGGTTTATCATATAAGAATTTAGGAGAATTACAGCAAAGCCTTGAAGCCTACAAGAAGGCATCGAGTATTGCAAAACCAATGGGGGAAACACCAGTATTTGGGAAAATTCAGTGTGATATCGCTCTATCCTTTTATCTTATCCAAAAAATGGATAGTGCATTGACCTATTATACTAGGGCATTAAATATTAGCACATCACAAAATGATTCTCTTAATTTAATCAACGCAATTCAGGGTATTGGGGATGTTAACTTTGAACTTAGTAAATACGATCAAGCACAATTTTATTATAATCGGCAGTTAAGTATTGCTGAAAAAATACTGGAGTTNNAAAAATAAATAATATTCAAGGAATTGTAACCAGCTTGGTTAAAATATCACGATGCTACTATGTTTCTGGTGAGTATCCTATTTCAGCAAACTATCTTAACAGAGCGTTAGCCATCGCTAAGAAAAATAATCTTTCAACAACTGCCGCAGATGTTTACCAATACCTTTCGCTTATAAGCGAATCAGACGGACGATATCGAGATGCATTGACTTACCATAAAATGTGGGCTGATATTCGCGACTCAATTTATAGCGAGGAGAGTGGTGAAAAGTTGGCAAAGCTTCAGATTATATATGATATTAATCAAAAAGAGCGGGAGAATGAAATTTTAAAGCAAGGGAGTGAGATTCAGAAACTTGAACTTGCAAAGAATAGGTATCGGAATATCTTTTTAATCGTTATAGTTGTAACGTTCTCAATTCTAATCATAT
>DQHR01000037.1 GCA_003531155.1 Bacteroidales bacterium
AAAACTGGTTACCCCAACATTATCGGTTGCAGTAGGTGCTATCCATGATACTGTCGCATATGCTTTACCAGCATCGGTGCTCACTGTGATATTTGAAGGCATACCTGTTATTACAGGTTTTTCGGTATCGACAAATGGGATAACAGCAGCAGAGGCAGATGAAGGGTTGCTGTTCCCTAATGAGTTGGTTGCAACAACGGTAAAAGTGTAGGGAGTACCATTGGTCAATCCGGTTACAGTTAAGGGGCTTGATGTTCCAGTTGCCGTTATACTACCAGGGTTTGATGTTACAGTATAACTTATTATAGCACTTCCTCCGTTTGAAACAGGGGCATTAAAACTAACAGTTGCCTGCAGTACTCCTGCTGTAGCCACTACATCGGTTGGGGCATTGGGAACAGCATCGAGCGTGGTGAATGACACCTCGTCGCCGTATGATGTTCCAGCGTAATTTGTGGCAAAAGCCTTTACAAAATACTGTGTAAGCGGCATTAGGTTGGTTATGGTGCTGGTAAATGAACCTGTTGCTGTTGCTACACCTTGTTCTGTTTTGGTAGATAAGGCAACGGTTGGATTACTGGCTGTACTCCAAACTATTCCATATTGTATGGGGTTTGGTGTACCTAAATCAGTAATAGTTCCATTTCCAGTTGCAGTGGTTGCTGTAATGGCAGTAATGGCTTGAGTGGTAACAGTTGGAACTTTTAAATTAACATAAACCCCCGCAAGATTAGGCGTAGCGAAAGTGAGCAGAGCATTATTTCCATTTACATCTTTTAGGGTTGCATCATTTGCGGTGATACTTGAAGCTATGGACATGCCATCAATATCGAGGTCTCCACTGGCTACTGTATAGCTAAATACCAATGCGCTTGTACCAGAACCTGATACATAAGCTGCAATTACGGTATTGTTACCTATTGTAAGGTTGATATATGGATTACCACCTGAGGTAGCAACAACTACAGGTTCATTAAAATTCATCGTGAATGTAAGCGGTTGACCTGTTATAAAGTTACCATTAGCTGGGGTAGAAACTGAAGTAATCGTAGGAACTACGCCATCAACTTTTACAGAAGCTAAAGGGATGAAGGTATTGGGCAAAGACATAAATACTACATTATTACCAGTAGCATCCTTAAACGTTGCTCCATTTAACTGTACGTTAAGAATAGCACCAATCCCATCAGCATCATAATCGTTATTGGCAACCGTATAACGGAAAATTATTTGTTGGGTACCCGAACCTGAAACATAGTTTGCCCTGGCAGTACTGGCACCTATCATTAATTGCATAAAAGGAACTCCTAATGTGGTGTTTACAATTACATTATCGTTAAAGTTTGTAACAAATTCTATATCTTGCCCCATAATACGGGCTTGAGTTGGCAGATTTATACTGATTTGCTTTGGAGCAACTGCATCTACCTTAATGCCAGTGGTGGCAGCAACGTTTTTCAAGGTAAGATCGGCATCAGCACCAGCAGCACTTTGAATCGTACCGCCATTAAGATCTATTGCTCCAATAGTTATACCATCGTCATCGATATTTCCTTCTGCAACAGTATACCTAAAGACTAAGCTGCTGGTACCTGAGCCGCTTACGTAGGCTGCTGCAACGTTTCCACCGGTATTTAGCCCTATTGTTAGGCTTGGGTTTCCGGTTACCGTTTCGGGTATATCGAAGTTTACAGTAAAGGTTAGCGTATCGCCCGTTTTGTAGTAGCCGTTGGTGGGGACTGCAACGCTAGTCACAACAGGAGTTGGCGCTGAGAATGGCGTAACTGGAGCCGAAGCCGATGAGGCTACACTACTCCCAAACGAGTTCGAAGCAACAACGGTAAAGGTATATGCCTGCCCTGAGGTTAACCCCGTAACGGCAATTGGACTTTGAGTACCAGTTCCAGTTTTCGCATCAGGGTTAGATGTTACTGTATAGTTTGTAATGGGCGAACCCCCATTCGATGTTGGAGGGGTAAAGGATACATTCGCTTTGAAATTCCCCGCAACAGCAGTTACCGCGGTTGGGGCACCCGGAGCAGAGGGGATAACAAATCCCGCTGTCCAATTTGAGATACCTGTTGGCTGTAGGGTGAAGTTGTTTAGTGCACCATCCTTTTTACCAGCAGTAACGGCATCGGTTAGCGTAGTAACTGTAGTATTATTGCCAGCAGTTGTTCCCTGGTTGAAACGGTAGTAGTGAAGCAAACCCGCTTCGTTGCCAACAAAATCGGTTGCACCGGTTGTTACTTCGGCTTGATTAAGCGTCTTATTCCAGATACTTAAGTTATCAATACATCCGTTGAAGTATGCATCGCTAGACCAGTTCGATTTTCCAATGTATTGCTTTGTGCGCACAAGGGTGTTTGGAAGATTGAAACCTGTAACGGTTTTTTCTAAAACCCCATCAACATATATTTTGGCTTCGCCTGTAGCCGAAACAGTAAAGGCTATATAATACCATTGGTTTAAGTTGAAATTCGTTTGGCTGTTCAGGTCAGTTCCGGCACTTCCCTTACGAATAGAGAAAGTGAGGTTGCTGCTCGTCCCGTTATTCGCTATTTGGATATTATCGGCATTGGAGCCGGTTCCCATATCTATTATCCGCGACCAGGAGTTAAACTTGTTCCATTTGATGTATCCAGTTATGCTTATCCCGGCGCTAAAGTTTGGGGCATCAGTTGCACTGATATCAACGTAATCGTCAACTCCATCAAACTGTAAGCAGTTGTTTCCAGCGGTCCTTTCAATCCAGTTGGAGGTATATCCCAAATCGAAGTTGGTAAGAGTTCCATTGAAATGATTTGAAGTTTTATCCAACAACGAAGTGGCCGTATTATTTGCTCCGTTAGCAACTCCTTGATTGAAGTTGTAATAGGCAATTAATCCACTTTCGGTACCCACTAATTCAGATTTCATATTTGCGTTTATATCGGCAGAAGTAAGCGCTATATTCCAGATACGAAATTCGTCCATACTGCCTTTATAGAGCCTTCCACCATACCACCCACCGATTGTGGCATTGGTTAAATTGGCTACGGGCATTGTTGGTGTATTGTAACTGCCGCTTTCAACTCCATTTAGGTAGAAAATAATCTTTTTGGCTACACCATCGTAGGTCATTGCAATATGTTGCCATACATTTACTGTGGGGTTTGTTGTCATTTTTGGCCAGTCGCCACTTGTTTCAGCCGTATTCAATCCGTTTATAGACAGCATCAGTTTGCCTCCTAAGAATTGGAAATGGACCGACCCTGTAGCCCAGGCATCGGTATTTACCAGTGCCATATCGGATGCGATTGTTTCCGG
Organism: Bacteroidales bacterium; assembly: GCA_003531155.1. Classification (GTDB taxonomy): domain Bacteria; phylum Bacteroidota; class Bacteroidia; order Bacteroidales; family Tenuifilaceae; genus UBA8529. The sequence continues at coordinate 3,310 of DQHR01000037.1, forward strand.
GTTTATCCATGCTTCAATACTAAAGCTAGTTAGGTTTGTACCAATGGCAGGAATGGTAACAAAATCGTTTGTTCCATCAAAATGCAGGGCATTGTTTTGTGAAAAACCTTTCAATAAAGAAATAAAGCAAAAGGCAGCAATCAAAAGTAATTTTCTTCTCATATCAATACTATTAATTTCTATTTATTGGCTTTAAATAGCCATATTCAAAATTTCGAAAACATATATTATCTAGAATTAAATAAATTCTCCAGAAAATAAATCGATATCAAAATAAGCGAGACTTAAGAGAAGTTTACTTATCAGTACATACAAAATAGTGTACGTTTTGATAAATTTTGAGAAAGTCGAAAATACTTAACTACCTATAAAAATGTCTGTATCTATTACTCTTTGAGAGTATTAATGATTTTAAATTGAAAAACAGCAGATATTATGATTAATTAGAAAGCATCTTTTTTAAAAAACCAATGAAAACCAAACCGTAATTTTTTCAGAACCATACTGTATGATGAAAAATTGTAACCGCTAATTTTTATATTGAGGTTATGAGAAGATTTCTTGAATAAATATGACAATTTACCAATATGCCAATGAGACAATTATAGTTTCATTGGCACATTTTCAAATTGGCTAATTGATTATTTCACTTTTTCCTTTTCTACCAATTTAATTTATATACCTTTGCACGCTTTTTAATCGCCTTTCACTCGATAATAATTTACAAACCAAATATTTAGATGATTACAGTTTCAAATCTAGGCGTTCAGTTCGGTAAGCGCACATTATTCCAAGAAGTCAACATGAAATTTACTCCTGGCAACTGCTATGGGATAATTGGTGCAAATGGGGCAGGGAAATCAACCTTTTTAAAAATGCTTTATGGCGAGGTTGATAACATGAGGGGTTCGGTAACTTTTGGTCCACGCGAGCGCCTTTCTGTACTTAAGCAAAATCACTACGAGTTCGACGATTGCGTTGTTCTCGATACTGTTCTTATGGGTCACTCTAGGCTTTGGAAAATAATGCACGAGAAAGATGCTCTATACTTAAAACCCGATTTCAACGAGGAGGATGGACATAAGGTATCGGAGCTGGAGCACCAGTTCGAGGAGATGGATGGTTGGAACGCACATAGCGATGCCGCTAGTCTTTTAAGCGGATTAGGTATTAAGGAGGAGCATCACAGCAAGTATATGCGCGAGCTTAGCGGTAAGGAGAAAGTTAAGGTTCTTTTAGCGCAAGCGCTATTTGGTAAACCTGATAATCTCCTACTCGATGAGCCTACCAACGACCTCGACCTTGAAACCGTAAGCTGGTTAGAGAATTATCTTTCAAACTTCGAAAACACTGTATTAGTAGTATCTCACGATAGGCACTTTTTAGATTCAATTTGTACGCACATTGTCGATATCGATTTTAGTAAGGTGCAGATGTTTGCTGGTAACTATAGCTTTTGGTACGAATCGAGTCAACTGGCATTAAGACAGCAAATGGCTCAGAATAAAAAGGCTGAGGAGAAGAAGAAGGAACTTCAGGAATTTATTCAGCGCTTTAGTGCAAACGTTGCAAAATCGAAGCAGACAACTAGTCGCAAAAAGATGATTGAAAAGCTCAATATTGAGGAGATTCAACCATCGACCCGAAAATATCCTGGAATCATATTTACTCCAGAACGCGAGGTTGGAAATGTTATCCTTGAGGTTGAAAATCTTTCAAGAAAAGTTGAAGGAGTAACGCTTTTCAAAGATGTTAATTTCAGAGTTGAGAAAGACGATAAAATTGCTTTTCTATCGCGCGATTCAAGAGCGTTAACCGCTTTGTTCGAAATTCTAAGCGGTCATGCCATGCCAGATGCAGGCTCGTTCAGTTGGGGACAAACGATTACCTATGCTTACCTTCCATTAGAAAACGAGGAGTTCTTTAAAAAAGACATTACGCTAATTGACTGGTTAGCTCAATATTCAACGGATACGCTTGAATCGTTCCTTAGAGGTTTCCTTGGAAAGATGCTTTTCTCTGGAGAGGATATCTTCAAAAAGGCAACAGTTTTGTCGGGTGGTGAGAAAGTTCGTTGTATGATTGCCAAGATGATGCTCAAAAATGCCAACGTAATGCTACTCGATTCGCCAACAAACCACTTAGATCTTGAATCTATTCAGGCATTCAACAATACCCTAATCAACTTTAAGGGGGTTATTCTAATGTCATCGCATGACCATGAGTTTATCGAAACTGTTTGTAACCGAATCATCGAAATTACTCCAAACGGTATGATTGATAAGCGCATGGATTACGACGATTATATTAGCAACGAGAAGATACAAGAGCAGAGAAGTTCCTTATACAAATAAAAAAGAAAGCACTTTGAATTAATCAAAGTGCTTTCTTTTTTAGCCTTTCAATTATCTTCTTTTAAAATTGTAGCCAAAACCAAAAATCAAATCGATTCCAACCTTCCAAGAGTCAGATCTTCCTCCTGGTAGTGGTACAAAATCAATGTAAAGTTTGGCATCAACAAAAGAGTAGTTACTTAAACGTCTTTGAAGACCCCATGCTACATGAGCTGATAGTTGATCGAAAGTAAATAGGTTATCATTAAAGGTTCTTTTTTTATTTTCGCCTAAATCTGAAGTAAATATGTAGGTATTGCTATATTTAACAAATTGAGGAAAAGACAATATCAAGAATTCGAAATAGTTTCCATTGAGGTTATTTCCAGATGTTTTTTCTCTAATCGCTTTATTCATTCCGTAATAGTATCTTGTTCCGAAATTAATTGTATTTGTTAATGTTTTGCTTCTGTGTAAACCTAAGTTGTAAAATCTATAATCATTAACAGCATTATCAATAGAGTACTCAATCACATCTTCAAAGATTAAAGACCNNATAAAGACCACTGAGGATGAATTTTTTTCTCAAAAATTAAATGAGGTTTAATTCTAAACTTCATCTCTTCGTAAATCAATAATGGATCAAAACCTATTTTGAAAAGATTTTTTTCTTCTTTCATCCTAATGTCTAGATACTTATACTTTCGACGTTGAAAAAAACTTGTACTATCAATGCTTTCCTGTTTATACTCAACCTTTACACTATCAGATTGGGCAAAAACATCATTGCTACTGCAAAATGAAGTAAAGAATAAAGATGAGATAAGTAGTAACTTTTTCATTCTAATTATTTTTAAGATTGATTATGCTATAATTTCCGTTAATACGAATTAAGGGGTTGCCATTTTTTTGCTGAAACTTCGAGCGAGTCAAATTACTATCAACAGATTTTTTCAATTCTTTCGGTGCTTTTATCGTTCCAAAACGGGTTTCAATATCGAAGTCGAAATCATTTAGACTGCCTGTAATAATATCAACATTTGTTCTATCGGCATTTATGTTTAAAGTTGATATTTTATTGCTAGGCTGGATGCTAATTTGACCATAATTGCCCTCGAAATTACTTGTGCCCGAAAGGTTTTTAAAAGATATATCCGCCATATCCGAATTCACTTCAAGTTGGGCTTCAACATTCTCAGCATCAATATCACCATAATGGGATTTAATATTTACCAAGCCCTTTATCGTGCTCATTGTTAGCTGTGTAAAACTTAAATCGATATATAACTTTCCGTTAACAGTATTCAGTGAAATAGATCCATACAAATTGGTAATGCTCAGGTTACATTCTGCAGGAACAAATAGCTCGATTTTTGCACTCAAATTGCTATTGATATCCTTATATCCTGCTTTTTGTGTGAAGAAGTTAGTAATGCTTATTTCGTTTTTCTCATCGGCAACCTTAAAGTCGATGAATTTTAAATCCTCTTCGGCTGTTTTCCTATTTGGATGCTTGGCTATTAAAGATAGTTTTAGAGATACAAAATTCTTGTACCACGATTGGACTGATATTTCAGCCTTCTCGCCAACAATTTTTATGCTCTTTCCTGCTGTATAAGGAATAGTCTTGGTTATGGTTTTAGTTACCACCTGTATTTTGCTTTGGCCTAAAGCAAACCCGATAGGCAGTAACACCAAGCCAATGAGCAAGACGAGAAAATTAAAGAGCCATATGTGGGTTTTGTATGTCATGATTGAATTTGTTTAATTAAATCTTTTAAAGCTTCCGCTTTAAGGTTTTCGAGTTTAATCTTGGCCTTTTCTAGCGATAAAGATGAGCCATACCGATTAATCTCTCTATTCACATTCTGGAGTTCTTGGTTGACTTTATCTAAAAGCATTTTTTTCTCCGTAAACTCTTCTGATTCGCATATATAGGTAGCTTTTTGGCAAGCCTCTTCTATCAGTATTTCAGGGTTATCTTTAACGGGCCTATCTGCTTCATTATTCGTCCATTCTTCAACCAGTTCTTCAGAATAATGCAGAGTTGTAGAATGGTTTGAGTTTAGAATTGAATAAACGGCAACAAACAACAAAATTGAAGCGGCAACACCAACAGGAATTCTTAGTATTTGAACAACTTTTGTACTACGCCTCTTCTTGTTTAACCGATGCTCTATCTTTTCCCATGAATTTTGGTCTGGTTGATAATCTGGAAGATGAGGCAGCGTTTTGTTTAACTCTGCATCGAAATCGAGATTACTTGAAATGCTCTCCCAAACCTCCTTACCTGGTTCGTATTCAGGCAAATTCGGGATAACATTCTTTAATATCGATTCAAATTCGAGTTTTTTCATTGGTATAACTCTTTTAACTTTTTTTGAAGTAGCTGTTTTGAGTAGTAAAGCTGCGATTTTGATGTTCCCTCTGTGATATTTAGCTCCTCGGCAACCTCCTTGTGGCTATAGCCCTCTATCTCGATGAGCGTGAAAATTGTTCTTGCCCCATCTGGTAATGAAAAGATTGCTTTATTAAGATATTCGGCTGTAAACCCATCGCTCCAATCATATATTTCAGTATTTCTAACGCTTTCCAAAGACTCAAATCTTGATTCTCCTTTAAGTTTGCTTATTGCTTTTCTAACAACAATTGTTCTAATCCATGTACCCAATGATGATTCATTTCTGAACGACCCAATATTCTTAAATACTTCGATAAATGCTTCCTGTAATGCATCATTCGAATTATCGTAATCATTTAACATGCGATAAGTAATGGTGAACATCATTTTGCAATATTTCTCATACAATCGTTTTTGAGCAATTTGATCGTGCCTTATACAGGCAGCGATCAGTTCATTTTCTTCTGATTGGATATTTTTAAGATTATTCGTCATTCTGTTATATAGAGCGACCAACTTTTAAAAAGGTTGGAATTGAAATAAAAAAAATAACCCTATCTGATTTTTAATCCAGATAGGGCTTAATACAAAGTTAAAATATTTATAGACTATTTGAAGTATTTTTTTTGGAAGTAGAATGCAACATTCACCAAGCCAATCATCACAGGCACTTCAACAAGTGGTCCTATAACTGCAGCAAAGGCTTCGCCTGAATTAATGCCAAAAACAGCAATTGCTACTGCTATAGCTAGCTCAAAGTTATTACTTGCTGCTGTAAACGATAAGGTTGTTGATTGCTCGTAAGTTGCACCAATTTTTTTGCTCATCCAAAACGATACAACAAACATTATAACAAAGTAGATAAGTAATGGGATTGCGATTAGAACTACATCTAATGGTATTTTAACAATGTACTCGCCTTTAAGAGAGAACATTACAATAATCGTAAAGAGAAGTGCTATTAGAGTTAATGGACTGATTTTAGGAACAAATTTGGTATTATACCACGTTTTATCTTTAATTCTTATAAGTATAAATCGAGTTAGAAAACCTGCAATAAAAGGAACTCCAAGATAAATAAATACACTTTCGGCAATTTGTCCAATTGTTATGGCCTCAACACTACTATTGGTTGGTATACCAAACCATCCAGGAAGAATGGCAATGAATAGGTATGCATAAAGTGAGAAAAAGAGCACTTGAAAAATTGAGTTGAAGGCAACTAGTCCGGCTGCATACTCAGTATCCCCTTTCGCCAAATCGTTCCAAACAATAACCATGGCAATGCAACGCGCAAGGCCAATCATGATAATACCATAAACGTATGGTAAGTTGGCGTTATTCTCTCCTGGAAAAATCTTAAATAAAAGGACAGCGAGTAAGAACATCAATACTGGACCTATTACCCAGTTCTGAACTAATGATAAGCCCAAAACTTTTGTGTTCCGGAATACATCGCCTAACTCCTCATATTTAACTTTTGCTAGCGGTGGATACATCATAACAATTAATCCAATAGCAATTGGAATGTTAGTTGTGCTCTCTGGCGATGATTTGAGCGATTCCCAAAAATCTACAATTGAGGGGAAAAAGTAACCCGATAAAACACCTATAGCCATTGCAGCAAATATCCATAGGGTTAAATATCTATCAAGAATTTTTAAACGTGCTTTCATAACTATTTAATTTGACAATTATTCAATGTGCTAATGTGCCAATTAAAAAACTTATCCTTCTTGGCTAATTATTATTCTTTTTTGCTGTTGTAATTATGCTATTAATGATTTTTAGGAATTCCTTATTATCATTTAGTAATGTTTCTTCAAATGGATAATTTTTTTGAGTGTTTACAGAGAAGCGGCCAATAATCCGTTTCCTCTGCCTCTTTAATGGCGATTTTCAATTTATGAATGAAGTCTGCCCTGCTTTCAGCATTTTGACCTTCACGAATATTGGCACCAATTGAAGTACCTGACTTTAGAAGTTGTCGTGCAATTATATACTTTTTATTCTCCTCCAATAGTTCACAATACTCTATTATCCTTAATGCAAACTGAAAACTCTTTTCTACAATTATATTCTGCTTTTCCATAAAATCTCATTTAAATAATCATTGACACATTGTCTTATTGATTAATTGTCTCATTGAATATAAGTTTAACAGCAATCCCCTTTAGTATTTGAGCAATCACAATTTGGAGCAGTCCCTTTTAGTAATCCATTTATAACTGCTGCGGCACAGCCAACGCCTGATTTTACATTAATTGCACTCTCAGGGCAATTCTTTTCGCAAGCACCACACTCCATGCATTGATCCTTATTCTGAATAAAAGCCTTTTTATCTTTTAGCTGGAAAACTTCATGCGGGCAAACAGTTATGCACATCATGCAACCGTTACATTTTTGCAGGTCGAGTTGCAGTGTAACTACATCTTTTAAATAGGTCAATGTTGCCATATCTATATAAATCTTGTAATTAACCACCCAATGAATCCAATGCTAACAGCAGCAAATTGCAATGGCAAAGCCAATCTCATCTCTTTCTTAACCCCTGAAAGCGAAGTAAATGTCGAAGCTCCTGTGAAGTTCATGGCGAGGAATGATGAAATACTACCTATAATCAGAAACCACGAAATAATTTCTATTACACTTGCACCTAAAAGCCTGAAATATAGAAGTACAGAAGCAATTAGCCATCCTAATAATAATCCTTTTAAAGAAAACCGTCTAAAAGGAATACAGGGAAGAAAAATAGGGTTAAGCACACAACCTGCTATATATGCACCAAACAAATTCGTAATAGCGCGCCCACCTGATATCAATGCATTATCAAAAGAATAACTTCTAAGACTAAACCCTGATAGAATCAAAAAGATTGCAGGAACCAGCAATAAAAAATATTTTCCATATACAAGTTCAACGGGAATTAACTTAACTCGTTCCTTAAGAGGAAAAGTCACCCTACGCATTTCAGGTGTTGCCTTATATCCAGCGTCAACAAAAGGTTTTATATCATTTGCTCTAACAGGTCCATAAACAACCCTAAACCCTGTGTTCTCTTTGACTTCGTGAGCGGCTATCCCAACGGCTCCAAGTTGCGGAACAATAACCTTTTTATGGTTTACTAATTTATCGACTTCGTGAAGTTTAATTCTTTTTACAAGTTCCTTTGTTCCAAAAGTTCCCTTTCCTGCGGCACACCAAACATTTACTCCTCTTGTATCAAGTACTAAAATCCATGAGTTTAATCCATCCAAATTCTTACGAAGAATATCGAACGACAACTTGTAGTTGGCTGATACCATTACATCTGATTCACCATTTGGTTTACCAACCTTGTATAAACCTGGCTTTACGATATAACTGTTTCTACCAATTCCCCATCGGACCTTAAATGCTCCAAAATAATCGTTCCAATTCAGTTGTGTTTCAACTCTTGGTACACTTGCCGAGAGGGGCTTTAACGAATTTATATTAATAGATAAACTCATATTCAAATTTTAACCACAACAGGTGCAACTGCGCTTTCCTTGGATTTGGCTGTTGTAAAATGCTTTAAATCCTTCGTTAATTTCATCTCTAACCCTTCTAAATTCTTTTAGAATTTCCTCTTCTGTTCCTGTTGCTTCGGCAGGATCGTCGTAGCCTAAATGCCAGCGATGTTTTACTTTTCCAATAAATGCTGGACATTTTTCATTTGCTCCGCCACAAACAGTTATTACATAATCCCACTCCTCATCAAGGTATTTGCTAACGTTTGTTGGATTTTGCTTACTGATATCGATTCCAACCTCGCTCATTACCTGAATTGCATACCTATTTACTCGATAAGCAGGTTCTGTCCCTGCTGAAAAAACCTTTAAACTTTTATCGTACGATTGTAAAAAGGCCTGCGCTATTTGGCTCCGACAGCTATTACCAGTACAAAGAATTAGAACCTTCATATTTTTTATTTTTTTAATTTATTTCTTGGTTTAAGTTGACACATACACGAACCATCGAGCTGTTCCATCATGTCAGTTTTTAATGGTAACCCATCTCTCTCCCACTCAACAATCCCGCCTGCTAGATTTGCAATATTCCGATAGCCATTTTTGCCAAGTAAAATCATTGCATTATGACTCATTAACCCTGTAGAATCGGCTATTATTAAGGGAACATCCTTTCGAATTTCATTTAGTTTTTCTTCTAAAACGCTTAATGGATAGTAGAATACATCTGGAATGTCAAATTGTTTATAACCTGTAAGGTAGTCTTCCCTAACATCAACTATCACCGCACCATTATTTATGGCTTCATCGTAAGCATCGCGAGGAGTCAGGTTTAAAAAACCTGAGGAGATAAAGCACTTGCCAGAGAATAGCTCGCTACTCATTTCTTGTTACTGCTATTGGAATGGTTTGACTCGCACTGAATATCAACACTACGAATTGGTTCGAAATAATTCTCAAACATCTTCAGGTATTTACCTATTGATGCGCAGCAAAGGCAATAGTTAACTTTTAAACCATCAATCTCACCATGAATTAAACCCAACTTTTTTAGTTCTTTTAGGTGCTGATAAACTGTAGTGCGACTTAACGGAATATTATCAGAAATATCACCAGAAATACACGTTTTGGTTTTAGCAAGATATTCTAGAATGGCTAGCCTTGCAGGATGTGATATTGCCTTTGCAAACTTTGCAAGTTCTTGTTGCTCGACTGAAAAACTTTTTTTGGACATTTGAATTAATTATGTCGTAAAATTACGACATAATTTAAAATATTGAAATAAATTTGATTAAATTTTTATTAGACTACTTAGCCTTAACCCCTTTTTTGTGTAATATAATATTCGCTTTTTCGACAGTAATCATGCAGCCTTTATTAAGGCCTTCGAAAAGAGGCAGAATCGACTCGGAGAACTTTTCTATCTTATCAGTTTCATCCAATATTTCGATTACTAAAGGAACTTTTTCGTTTATTTCCCAACTAGTTGGGGAGTAAATTTCACTACTCGAGCCGTAACCCATTATCCCTTTTAGCACTGTTGCACCAGCAATCCCTTGCTCTTTAGCTTTAAATACTATAGCCTGATATAATGGCTCATGATTTAGCTTATCCGTTGAACTGATAAAAATTCTCAGCAATTTTGCTTCTCCTTTGATTACCATGGCTAAAAGATTTTAGTTAGTAAATTCCCGATATAGGTTGCTAAAAGGCCAAGAAAAACACTTAAGCTTGTGTAAAGTGCAAAGAAAAAGAAGTTTCCATCGCGTAACAGAGACATATTCTCATTGGCAAAAGTTGAAAATGTAGTGAAGCCACCACAGAATCCAACTGTAAAAAACATTCGCCAATCGGAGTTCATCAGGTTGCCTTTTTCTGACATTCCATAAAACAACCCGATTAGAAAACAGCCTAAAATATTTACAAGAAAGGTTCCGTATGGAAAAGCCGATAAAAAATGATTCTGAATGTAACGTGAAGACAAGAACCTAGCAACTGTTCCCAAAAAACCACCAAATCCAACTATCAGAATTAATCGAAACATCCTCTCAGAAAATTTCAATAAAGGTATTGAAAAGTATTTATTATGTCTCCTACTTAGCAGTTACATGAACCTGGGCAATCAATCTTTGCTTTGGATAATTCGCTGATTGTAGTTATAAACGAATGGTAGTATTCGTTAAGCTCGTTCATTGCCTTTTCGTTTAAACTATATCGTTGGCATTGCCCATCAGGAGTTGCAGTGATAATTCCCAATTCTTTCAGCTTAGATAAATGTTGAGAAACCGTCGATTTGCTTAATGGCAAACGTTCAGAAATACTTCCAGCAGGGCATCCATTATACTTTGCTAAATGCAAAACTATTTGCAACCGTGCTGGATGCGAAAGTACATCCAGCATCGGAGCAAGTTTTAGTGATATATCTTGATAATCTACTGTCTCCATCTAAGGTTTGATTTTTTGGAAAAGTCCGTTCAACTTCTCATCGTAAATTTTAAGAATTTCTGCTTCGTTTTCGCCAATGGGCTTGACAGGAATAAGATCAATTACTGCGGCTTTATCTAAACCACTATTGAACATGGTTTCATTAGTTGCTTTAAGCATATTGCCAACTGCATCAATAGCTTCTTTTTCATCCATCCCAAAGTTTTTTGCCAGTTCTATCAGCTTATAGTACTGAAACCAAAGGTAGGTTGGCCCCATAGCAACGATTAGTGCGTATGCCTCAATTTTTGGCTCATCAACCTCTAATGTATGGCCAAAAATATTAAATATATCTGTTAGTATATCTTTAGAATCTTTATCTATTGATTTATAAAAAACAACGGGGTTGTATCCTTTTCCAATAATTGATGATGCCAATGGAAGTAGGCGAACAATTCGATTAAATCCACCCAAAAGGGCTGTCATTTTTTCAATTGTGAATTTTGGAGCAAGGGAAATAAGAATCGCGTTGGGGTTAATCGTGGCTTTCGCTTTCTCAAGTGTTTCGGCTATCATTGGAGGATGAACTGCAAGAAAGATGAGATCTGCTCCTAAAATGTTGTTATTTAAGTTTATATCCGTTTTTATTTCCGGAAAAGTTGTCGATAAGGCCTTTAGCACATCTGGATTTGTATCCATTACAGATACTTGCTTAAAGCCAATCTTTTTGGTTTTTAGTGCTGTTAGGAAAATCTTTGTAATCCTACCACCACCAATAAAAGAGATACTTTTGTTTTCCATGGCATTTTGTTATTAGTTAAAATATCATGTTAAATAGAAGACCAACAATCATTATTCCTGTGCCAACAATGGCAATAAAAGTGAAAATCAAAGGAAGTTTTAAAACTTTTCGAAGGATAATCATTTCGGGTAACGAAAGGCCAATAACCGACATCATAAAAGCTAACGCCGTTCCCAGAGATGCTCCTTTCTCAATTAAAACTGATACAATTGGAATTATTCCTGCTGCATTTGAATATAAAGGGATTCCTATTAAAATTGATAACGGTACGCTGTACCAAGTCGATTTTCCCATAAGGGCTGCCATAAAATCTTGCGGAACATATCCATGTGCTCCTGCTCCAACGGCAATACCGATAGCAACATATATCCACACTTTGCCAACTATCTCTTTTACAGCATAGACCCCAAATTTAAACCTTTCTACAAAGGTTAATTTTTCTTCCTCTTGGGAGTTTTCACCAAACTTAGTTTTATAAACCCAATCCTCTACCCATTTTTCGAGTTTAAGCTTTCCGATTGCCCAGCCAGCAATGATAGCAATTGTTAATCCGGTTAGGACATAAATGAGGGCTACTTTCCAGCCAAAAAGCCCAAAAAGCAAAACAACAGCGACTTCGTTGATCATTGGGGCTGCAATCAAAAAAGAGAAAGTAATTCCTAACGGTACACCCGACTCAACAAATCCAAGAAATAAAGGAATTGCAGAGCAAGAACAGAAAGGGGTTACAATACCCAATAGCGAGGCCAGTACATTACCTGTAAAAGTCTTCTTTCCAACTAAAAATTTACGAGTTCGTTCGGGCGAAAAAAAGGAGCGAATAATCCCAACAAAGAAGATGATTAGCGTAAGAAGCATCAACACCTTTGGCAATTCGAAAATAAAAAACCATATAGCCTCAGTAAGATGCTTTCCCTCTTCCAAGCCAATTAAAGTGTACACCAGCCAATCGGTAATGGGTTTAAGATTCATGTACAGCACAACCCAAATTGGCAAGAGGACGAAAAGTAAAAGAAGTTTTTTTCTCATTTAAAAACCTTTAAAATAGAAATTGGGTCAGATAGTAAATCCCTGCTCCTATAAACACAACTGCAACAACTCTCCTAAACCAGAATTCAAAGACTTTAACCTTGTTGTAAAATGATCCTACTCCTGAAATAGTATATGCAATTAAGTATGCAATAATTATTACCGGCAACCCTGTTCCAGTAGCAAAGATAAGTGGCAAATACAAACCCGAAGCGCTAGATATGGTCATTGGGATTAGCATCCCAAAATAAAGTACGCCACTATAGGGACAAAAAGCCAATGCAAAAGCAATTCCCATAAGCAACACACCCCAGAAACCACCTTTTTCGGCTTTTTTCTCTATTTTTTCTGATAATCTACTCGAAAAGGGTAGCTTTATTTTAATCAAATCGAGCATAAAAAGACCAATAATTATCAAAATTGGACCAAGAACTCTTTCGCCATATTTTTGAAGAAACCCAGCAATTTTAAATTGGTTGGCACCAAAAAAGAAAATCAATCCAATTGTTGTATAGGTTACTGCTCGTCCTAGAGTATATATCAACCCACTGAGAAAAACCCTTTTCTTGTTCTCAATGTCCTTGCTTATAAATGCAATTGCAGTGATATTTGTTGCAAGCGGACATGGGCTAATAGATGTAATAATTCCTAATAGCAATGCCGATAGAAATGGCAAACTTGTACTATCTAATAGATTTTGTAACCAATCCATCGACTATTTTTTTAGTCCTTCTTCAATAATATCGGTTATCATCTTCTCTAGCGCTGTTGGATCAGATTTTGCTAACTTAAATGCATCAACAGTGATATTCTTTACAGTTCCATTCACATCGATAATCAGTGATGAACTTAAAATCTGATACTTCTCTGCAATTGATTTGTTTTCCTCCTTATCTGTATTGATTTCTTTATAAGCTACAGCAGCATTATTTGCATACTTGGTGTTAAATAGATTAAGCGAGATTTCACCAACCTTAATGCAGGTTGGACAACGTCTATCGCCATGGAAGTATAAGATTTGAATTGATGGTGCTACCTCAGCCACCTGACCTGATGAATCTTTTTCAGCTTTTGCTGAAGTATTTCCACAGTTTATAAAACTCATCGAAATTATGGCTACAGCAATAATAAGAAATGTTCTTTTCATGGTTAATTTATTACTTAGTTAATAGTTCTTTTAACTCGCTTTCAGAAGGAATTCTTCCGCTTAGGATAACTTTACCGTCCTTCACCAATCCCGGAGTTCGCATTATTCCATAAGACATAATTTTTTGGATATCCTCCTCTTTGGTAACCTCTGCATTAAGGCTTAAATCTGCAACCACTTTACGTGTTAGCTGTTCCAAGTTTTTGCACTTTGCACAACCTGTTCCTAATACTATGATATTCATATTACTATTTAATTAGATAAATATAATTCGTATTTCGTAAAAATACGAACAAAATAATTACAATATTACTTTTTGAAAAAGTTTTTATACAAAAACTTTTACGATATAAGGAATTGTAAAATAGAATTTTGTTCCAACATTAATCTCG
>DQHR01000082.1 GCA_003531155.1 Bacteroidales bacterium
TGCTTGGTGCAATTTTTATGGCTACCGATATGGTAACCTCACCTATGACAAAATCTGGGATGCTTCTTTTCGGATTTGGCTGCGGATTACTTACAGTTCTCATAAGGGTTTGGGGTTCATACCCCGAAGGGGTATCTTTTGCAATTCTAATCATGAATGCATTGGTTCCTTTAATTAACAAGGGTTTAAAACCCAAAAAATTTGGGGAGGTTATCAATAATGGCTAATAAATTAGAATCAACGCTTAAAAATATGATTTTAAGCCTTTTCCTGATTTCGATGGTTATGTCAGGAGCGCTTGGATTTGTTTATGTAGTTACCAAGAAACCTATTGAGGAGACACAGAAAAAAGCTGAGATTGAGGCTGTAAAGAATGTTCTTCCCGAATTTGATAATGACCCCACCAAGGATGTTAAAGACATCGATGGTTTAAAATACTATGTTGCCACTAAATCTGGTGAAGTAGTTGGTTGTGCTGTTAAAACTTATACAAATAAAGGTTTTAGCGGACATTTTGAAATTATGGTTGGTTTTAAACCTGATGGCACAATTTTCAAATCTGCAGTTCTTGACCAAAAGGAAACCCCTGGTCTAGGCGATAAGATGAAGACCAAATGGAAAGATCAGTTTAACGAGAAGCACCCAACAACATTTAAACTTGCCGTTAAAAAAGATGGTGGTGATGTTGATGCAATTACTGCATCTACTATTACTTCTAGAGCATTTTGTGATGCCGTTACTCGTGCTTATGAAGGTTATATGAAAAATATTGCAAAAACAACAAATCAATAGGAGAGGCTGGTATGAGTAGTTTAAAAGTCTTTACAAATGGATTACTAAAAGAAAATCCAACCTTTGTTCTGGTGCTAGGTGCATGCCCTACCCTTGCTGTAACAACAGCTGCATTTAATGGAATTGGTATGGGAGCGGCAACTACCTTTGTACTATTTTTCTCGAACATGCTTGTTGCCCTACTAAAGAACTATATTCCTGACAAAGTGCGTATTGTGGCGTTCATTGTTATCATCGCTACCTTTGTAACCATTGTCGATTTGGTGATGAAAGCCTTTGTACCCGATATTTATAAAACACTTGGAATTTTTATACCCCTAATCGTTGTAAACTGTATAATACTTGGGAGAGCTGAAGCATTTGCTCAAAAGAACGATGTTTCCAGGGCAATTCTCGATGGCCTTGGAATGGGAATAGGGTTTACTTTAGCCATTACCATATTGGCTTCTGTTCGTGAATTACTCGGAAACGGAACCATCTTTAATATTCCAATTGTAAGCGAGAATGCGAAAACAATGCTTATTTTCATACTTCCTCCAGGTGCATTCATTACTTATGGATACCTAATTGCAATATTTAACCAGCTTAAGGCTAAGTATAACTTCTAAAAGAAAATATTATGGAATTCGTAAATATTATAATACTCGCAATAATAGTTAACAACGTTGTTCTTGCTCAATTCTTAGGGATATGTCCTTTTTTAGGCGTTTCCAATAAAGTTGGAACATCAATTGGAATGGGGGCTGCCGTTGTTTTCGTTATGGCGTTGGCAAACTTTGTTACCTACTTTATTTACTACTTCGTGCTAATTCCGCTGCATATCGAATTTATGCAAACCATATCATTTATTCTGGTGATAGCATTTCTTGTTCAGGTGGTTGAGATTATTATGAAGAAAGCAGCTCCTCCGCTATACCAAGCATTGGGAATATATCTTCCTTTAATCACTACCAACTGTGCTGTTCTAGGTATCGCAATTCTTGCTACACAGAAACAGTTTAACCTAATACAAAGCGTAGTTTATGGTTCAGCAACTGCGGTAGGCTTTACGCTTGCCCTTGTATTAATGGCGGGTATACGTGAGCAGATGGAACTAACCGGCTATCCAAAGGGAATGAAAGGTTTTCCAATATCATTGGTTACAGCGGGGCTTCTATCGCTTGCATTTATGGGTTTTTCAGGCTTAGTTAAATAGTTGTATATTGTACTTTAAAAACTAAATATCCTTATTACTATGTTTACATTAATGATTTTTGTATTTGTTATTGGTTATGCTGCTATTGCATTGGAACATCCAATAAAAATAAATAAAACGGCATCTGCGCTTCTATTGGCTGTTGTTATGTGGGTTCTTTTCATGTTGAGTGGTGCAGATGTACTAGTTAGCGGAGAAGGATTAAAAGCCTTTTTGGCCGAAAATAGCGATGGAACCTTTGCAAGTTGGCTTACACATCATGAATTACTGAAGCATTTAGGTGAGATTTCAGAAATCTTATTCTTTTTACTTGGAGCAATGACTATAGTTGAACTGGTCGATTCTCATGAAGGTTTTAGAATTATTACTGATAAGATAAAAACCACCAATAAAGTTAAGCTGCTTTGGATCATTGGTATTATTACTTTCTTTATGTCAGCAGCACTAGATAACCTTACAACTTCAATTGTAATGATTGCTCTTTTAAGGAAACTTATTGATGACAAAAAGGAAAGATGGTTTTTTGCTGGTATGGTAATAATAGCTGCTAATAGCGGTGGAGCATGGAGTCCTATTGGGGATGTAACTACAATTATGCTTTGGATTGGCGGACATGTTACAACAGTTAATATTATTTTAAAAACGATTGTACCAAGTTTAATTTCCATGATAATTCCTTTAGCTCTTATTTCATTGTTTATGAAAGGAGATGTTAAAAGACCTGAAATAAAAGAAAAGGAATTTGGAATCGAGCCAACTACTCACTTTGAACGGAATCTCGTATTTTTCTTAGGTGTTGGTGCTCTGTTGTTTGTTCCAGTTTTTAAAACTATTACACATCTTCCTCCATACATAGGCATGCTTGGTGGTTTATCTATACTTTGGATTGTAACTGAAATTCTTCATCATACTAAAAATGATGAAAACAAAATGCATCTTACTGTTGCAGGTGTTATTCGAAAAGTTGATACCCCAAGTATTCTTTTTTTCTTAGGAATTTTGTTAGCTGTTGCAGCACTTCAAAGTGTTGGACATTTGAATTTACTCGCTCAAACGCTTGACAAGCATGTTGGTAACCTGTATATAATAAATGTTATTATTGGATTACTTTCAGCTGTTGTTGATAATGTTCCTTTAGTTGCAGGAGCAATGGGTATGTACGAAAATACATTTGTTTCCGATCATTATTTCTGGGAGATGCTTGCTTATTGTGCAGGAACTGGTGGTAGTGTGCTAATTATTGGCTCGGCTGCTGGTGTTGCCGTTATGGGTATGGAGAAGATAGATTTTATTTGGTATTTCCGTAAAATCTCTTTATGGGCACTTTTAGGTTATTTAGCAGGAGCTGTAACATACTGGGGAATGAATATCCTCCTTTTTGAGTAATCTGATTATTTATATGAATTGTATGTTTTATAAATATTAATTGAGATTCCATTAAAAGCTACCTTTGCGGTGGCTTTTTTTATGTAAATAAATGTTGTGAGTTGTATTAATTGGATTACAATTGCTTAGTTCTGAAAAGAAAATGACTAACAGATCTAGTTTTATTATAAATCTTTTAAAACATAACTTTTATGACATCAAAAATTTTCAAATGGCTATTTTCGTTAATAACCATGGTTTTAATTCCCTATTTTGCTTTTGCTGAAGGGGGTGCTGCTGGACCTTCAATTGGAGGAATTAGAATTGAGTTCTTCCTTTTTGGGTTAACTTTAGTTGGTGTTGCTCTTTTCCATCACCAAACATTTTGGGTTGCACTAACAGGTTTAACTGTTATTGTTCTTTATAAATTAATTTTTGTTTCAGGTTACCCATTTGCTGAACATTTCTTTGGGAGTAATTCAATACTAGATCAACTTACTCATAAGGACATGCGCCAAGGAGAATGGGGAATAATTATAAACCTTTTAGGTTTACTACTCGGTTTTGCTGTGCTAGCAAAGATTTTCGAAGAGTCTGGAGTTCCTGATATACTCCCCAACTATTTACCCAACGATTGGAAAGGTCCCTTTGTACTTTTAATATTTGTGTTTGTACTTTCATCTTTCCTCGATAATATTGCTGCTGCAATGATTGGGGGTACTGTTGCCTTAATTGTATTTAAGAATAAAGTTCACATTGGGTATATTGCAGGTATTGTTGCAGCATCAAATGCTGGAGGAGCAGGAAGCGTTGTTGGCGATACTACTACAACTATGATGTGGATTGATGGTGTATCAGCATTTAACGTTCTTCATGCATTTGTAGCAGCTGGAGTTGCTTTATTTATTATTGCGTGGTTTGCCGCTCATCAGCAGGATAAGCATCAACGGATTACTGCTGATGCAACTCCTGGAGTAAAAGTGGATTGGATTCGTTTGGGAATAGTTGTACTTATCCTTATTGGAGCAATCCTTTCAAACGTATATTACGATATGCCTGCACTTGGCGTTTGGGTTGCTATTCTTATTGGTGCAATCTTTACTAAAATTCCTTGGCACGAGGTTGGTGCATCATTTAAAGGTGCTATCTTCCTAATGTGTTTGGTTACTTCAGCTTCGTTTATGCCTGTTGAAACCCTTCCTGATGCATCATGGATGACTGCGTTTATTTTAGGTTTTGTATCAGCAGTATTCGATAATATTCCATTAACTAAACTTTGTTTAGATCAAGGCCACTTCGATTGGGGCATGCTTGCTTACTCAGTTGGATTTGGCGGCTCAATGATTTGGTTTGGTTCATCTGCTGGAGTTGCTATTACAAACAAATTCCCCGAAGCGCGTAACGTTATGTTATGGCTACGTAAAGGGTGGCACGTAACTTTAGCTTACATTGCTGGCTTTTTTGTACTGCTATTAGTTATGGGTTGGGAACCAGCAAGTAACAAGCAACATACTGAACCTGCCATTGATTGTAAAGCCTCCGATTGCCCTGTAAAAGTTAAGGCCCAGGCCATTAAAAAAATGCATGAAGAGATAAATAGGCAATAGTAATTCTTACAAACTAACAAACGCCGCTCGAAAGCGGCGTTTGTTTTTACTAACCTAATTGATACTCTTACCTAAGGAGTACCAATGTGTTTTACAAACTAACCAAAAATGAAAATTCATAGTCGGCTATTGATAAGAACAACAAATATAAATAGCGTTGCTCCCTATATTTATAAGATGTTGTAAAATGAAAAAGGTTGCGTAAGCACACAACCTTTTTTGAAAAAAGATAATAGATTTAAAGATACTTTATTGACCAAAAAAGAAATTTATTGTTTGCTTTAAGTCAGGGTGAAGGCTTTGTGCTACAGGGCATTCCTTTGCAGAGAGTTCTATTAGTTTACGTTCTTTAGTAGAATAATTATTATGAGGGAAATGAAGATTGATGATAATTTCAATTACTCTTCTTGGATTGGTTCCCATAATCTTGGTTACATCTATTTTTGTTCCATCAATATTGAACCCATGTGTTCGGGCAGCAATACCCATAATGGTCACCATGCAGCATCCAAGAGATGTAGCAAGCAAATCGGTGGGGGAGAAGAATTCGGCTTTTCCCTGATTGTCAAGAGGAGCATCGGTAAGTATTTTGCTACCTGAATAAATGTGTTCGGCTTCAGTTCTTAGTTCGCCTTTATAAATAATATTTGATGTACTCATAACTGTGTGTTTCTAAGTTTCTCTTTGTTTATAAACCACAAAGGAAACAAAGGGTTCATGAAAAGAGATAGAATATAATTTTTTAAGATCTTAATGCTATCATTCAGTTACTGTAACCTGAGATGCAAAACTGGTATTTGATCTAACACAAGTAAAAGTTACCTAGAATCTACTTCAGCAACAAATACAACATAGTTTTTGCCATATTTCTTTGCGCACTTAGGACAAGTTGTGTACCACATGTATAATTTCTTTTCCTTTAATCCTTTTAGTTTAAGGCTTTCAGAAAAGTCTTGACCCCACTTAGCTGTATCCTTAAATGGACCTTCATATACTTTGCTAAAAAAATTTCCGCTAAGAAGTTTATTTTCAGCCCCAGGAATTTCTTTGTCTACTGCGAGATAAACATCCATGTTCCATTTCGAAGTATGATCCGATAAGCATAACCAGTCAGGCATTGAAGCGTTTGCTCCTCTCACTTTGCTGTCAAGTCTTTTCATGACAGATCCAAAGTTTAATGGCATGTAATAGATTGTACATACTTTGTCCTTAATAAATCTTTTTTTATCCCATTCAAAACCCTTATTGTTCCAAAGGGATGGATCAAATGGAGGACAGCAAATTGATTCATTTCTTGTTGCCATAACTTAACTATTAAGTTGATAATGATTTAATTAATAAATTTAAGAAGAATATGGGAAAATTTCCAATAAATCGAAATTTAAAATTTTGGCTAGTAAAAGGTATAGGTTACTATTATGCTTTTTAAACTCATTGGGTTTTTCAATAAAGTTCTCAATAGCAACAGCAAAAAATTCATTCATATTAGTTGCAGAATATTCGCGAAAAAAGGATGCTCCCTCTGGGTTTTCCTTCATAATTTGCATCTCTTTCATTGCTTCCTTTTCAAAAGCTCTCATAGTATAGGTATCCAAAAAACTATAATCATTATTTGCAACAATATCCTGCAGTTTAAGTGCGTGAGCCATTTCGTGATATCCGAGGTTAACTCCATCTCGTGGATCACTAAAGCCCTCCATAAAACTTTTCCATGATAGAACAATGACTCCAAGCTGATTTACTTCGCCTTGATGGTATTTTCGTGTTAGCCTAGAGAAATATTTATCGGGATAAATTATAATGGTTCTGAAATGCGAGAAGTAAACCTCTGGATAACCCATAGTTATTTGAATTGCCGCTCCAGCAATTAACGCTTTCATCTCGGGAGTTACTTTTATTTCACCACGAGTTTTAAAGGTTTTCATATTGATAAACTTCTGAACTCTACTCTCAAAAATGAGTTTATCATCTTCGTTTAGTTTGCTTAGTACAGGAAAGTATTTTTCAAGATAAGGCCGATACACAGGGTTTAATTTTGTTCGAAATAAGTGTCTGCCGAGTTTATTCTTTAAGAAAGCGCTGCCAGGTAAGTTATATTTGAAGTACAGCGAAATGGAATATAGCGCAAATGCAATGATGATAATTATTTCAATAGTGTTATCTGATGATGAATTCATTTTAATGAAGTAAAAAATTGGTGTTTAACTATTTCCATGATTTTATCTAGAGTAAGAGTAAGAAGGCACCCTAGGGTGCCTTCTTAAAATATTCATTGATGGTTATTAGTTGAAGGTGGCATTAAAAAGGATACCGAACCTACTACTATTTAATTTCTCTTCTATTCCATCAGCTTTATTTGTAAGTTTTGTTTTGCCATAAGTTAAACTAATTCCTAAACCCCAATTTTTTGAAACCCACCATTCCTTTCCAACCTTCAGTTGCAACGAAAGACCTCTCTTTGTAGATATATTTATATCATTTTTACTATCTATAATTGTAAAATTACCAGAGCCTATTGAGCTGGAAATAAAAAAATTTGCGGGCATGAAATAGTAGGTAAAACCACCACCAATCATAGATTCCCCAATACTTAAATTGTTTGATAAAGTAGTGCTTTCTCCTCCCCCAGAAACCTTTGGTCCTGGTATTGAACTTGAAATGAGTGAAGCATGCAAGATAAAATTTTCACTTACGGCACCTCCTATTTTGAAATCAAATTGAGCACCTGTGCCAGTAAAGTCCAAAGTACCTATACCAACCATTTCATCTGTGATTTTGCCAAAAGCTGGACCTAAACCCATAGAAAGGTAAAAGCCATCGTGCTGATTATACCCTTTTTCTTGCTGATTTTCCTGAGCAATTAATGCTTGAAATGTAAAAGCAGCAAGCAGGATCAATAAAATTTTTCTCATTGTACTAAGGTTAATTTTATTTTTTAATTCATTCTATATCAAAGATAGCTTTTCTCAATTAAAAAAGGCACCCTAGGGTGCCTTTTCAATTTATAAAGAATAATTATTATACTAAACCTTGATCAAGCATTGCGTTAGCAACTTTCAAGAAACCAGCAACGTTAGCACCTTTTACGTAGTTAACGAAACCATCTTTCTCTTTACCATATTTAACGCATGATTCGTGAATGCTCTTCATAATTTGGTGTAAACGAGCATCAACTTCTTCTCTTGTCCAGCTAAGTTTCATACCGTTTTGTGACATCTCAAGACCTGAAGTAGCAACGCCACCTGCATTTGCAGCTTTACCAGGAGCAAATAATACTTTGTTGTGTAGTAATACTTCAACAGCTTCTGGGGTACAAGGCATGTTAGCACCTTCGGTAACAGCAATAACACCATTTTTCACTAGCATTTCAGCATCTTCTTTACCAAGCTCGTTTTGAGTTGCGCAAGGCATAGCCACGTCAACTTTAACTTCCCATGGACGTTTGCCAGCGAAGAATTTTGAACCAGCAAATTTCTTTGCATAAGGTTCAACGATATCTTGGTTCGAAGCGCGAAGTTCTAATAAGTAATCAATCTTTTCACCGCTAATACCAGCCTCGTCAAGGATATAACCATCAGGACCAGAAATTGTAACAACTGTACCACCAAGTTCAGTTACTTTAATTGCAGCACCCCAAGCAACGTTACCGAAACCTGAAATAGCAACTCTCTTACCTTTATAGGTGGTTCCTTTTGTTGCAAGCATTTCTTGTGCGAAATAAGTTGCACCAAAACCAGTAGCCTCAGGACGGATTAATGAACCTCCCCAGTTGATACCTTTACCAGTTAAAACGCCAGTATTCTCTTTTCTTAGTTTTCTGTACATACCGTATAGGAAGCCAATTTCACGACCACCAACACCTATGTCACCAGCAGGAACGTCAGTATCTGGACCAATATGAGCAGCAAGTTCTAACATGAATGATTGGCAGAAACGCATAACCTCTGCATCAGAACGACCTTTTGGGTTGAAATCGCTACCACCTTTACCGCCACCCATAGGAAGAGTGGTTAAAGAGTTTTTGAAGATTTGCTCAAAACCTAAGAACTTCAAGATTGAAAGGTTAACACTTGGGTGGAAACGAAGACCACCTTTGTATGGACCAATAGCATTGTTGAATTGAACACGGTAAGCTAGGTTAACATGAATGTTTCCTTCATCATCCATCCAGGGCACCTTAAATGTAAAGATCCTGTCAGGCTCAACGATTCTTTCAATAATTTTTGCTGTTTCGAACTGAGGGTTTTGGTTATATACCTCCTCAATTGACTCTAACACTTCACGTACTGCTTGTAAATACTCCACTTCACCTGGGTGTTTCTTTTCAAGCTCAGTCATTAATTTTGTAACGTTCATTGCTTTAGTTTTAGTAGTAAATTACAAAAATTCTGTTTGTTATAATAAATGATGATTATCTTAAAAATTGGAAGCAAATTTTGACCTTTTTATTTAAATTACAAAGTAAATTAGTCATATTTATTTATGATATTAAACATCTTTATTTGCGGAGGAGGTTTTGTCGTATTTGCTTATTCTGGTCTGAAAATCACGCCCTTATTACTCTTTCCATCTATTTGTATTGTAAGTTCTTTATCGAAGGTGATGCACCTTATATATTCTGTTTCGTAGGATGCTTTTTGTGCGTTTAGAAATGCTAAATCGTATTTACCATCGTTGATGTATGGATTAATGGTGAGGTATCCAACTCTAAAAGATGTGAGATTTTGAAAAAAGTGAGTACCCTGACTTGGATCTACTTTAAAGTTATCGAGTCCTGATTCTACAATTACTCTCGCTTCTGATATTTGCGACCATTTAATAGGAATACCCAACCATGGATCACTACTTCCCCAACGACCTGGCCCGACAAGGATATAGTTACGTTTAAGATCGATATACTTTTGGTTTATCATTTCAACCTCTTGTGCAATTTCTTTAGTAAGTGCAGGGTTAAACTTATCGGGCTTTACGTATACAAAATCTTTGATGTTATTTATCATTCCATGACCTAGCGCTGAACGAGAAAAGAGAAGTGCTTTTTCGCAATCAATATCGCTCCATCTGAAATCCTCTGTTTGCTCACTTTCAACGATTGGCCGAATTTGAAGAAAGTTGAATATTTTTGGGTATCCTTTGGGGGTTTCTAGGTTAACTGCAAATTCAATCTCGATGGGGTTATTCATCTCTTTTTGACCAACTTCGAGGAGAGTTTGAAGGATTTCAGCTAATGGGAATGTGTTATGTTTTAAGATACTTGCAAAAGTTGCCAGTTTAATGCCTCCTTCGTAGTAACCATCTCTAAGGTGCTGATTGTGGTAATCATAGGTCGAAGCAATTTGTCTAAAATCACTATAATTGGAGGCTTCCTTAATATCGATTTTTAAGATATTTACCCCATCATCGATTGACGGAACAAACGTTTCAGGTCGCATATCGAGGGCGTAGAAATGCTTTTGCGTTTGCCTTAGCGCCATATCTGGCGATGAGAGTTGCAATACTTTTTTTGGGTATCGAGGAGAGAAGCGGATGCTCAAGCCTCCTTCGACGATAAGTTTACCTAATCCGTAACCAATTGTTGCAATGCCTTCGTTTGCCTTTTCGGAACCAATAGGGTAGAAGTTGATTGAACGTGCTACACCTGAGAGAGTAGGAAAGAAAAGTCCATCGCGTTGGTTTCCGCACACCTCTTGTATCACAATGCCCATTTTCTCCTCGTCAATAACATTTGAGGTTGCAGTCATGTATGCTTTGCTTGAACGGTAGTAAACAGAAGCATAAACACTCTTTATTGCTTGGCAAATCATACTATGCATCACTTCAACATCATCAACTGGAGGAATCATATATGTTGAGTAAATTCCTGCAAATGGCTGGTAGTGTGAATCCTCAAGTTTGCTCGAAGAGCGAATAGCCAACGACTGCTTCATTGAGCCAGCAATGGTTTTAAGGTCGAGTTTAAGTCTTTCGGGAAGTTTTGCATCAAGAAATCGTTTCAATATCTCCTCATCGGGAACGTCGGACAGAGCAATTTTGTGAAGTTTGTTCTCTTCCATAAACTCATCGAAGAACTCTGTGCTGATAACCACCGTTCTCGGAATACTGATGATAACGTCATCATACTTATCGAATAGTCTGTTTTCCTTAATAATTGTATTTATGAAAGCCAATCCCCGTGCTTTTCCCCCGATGGATTCTTCTCCAATTCTGGAGAAAACAGAGTATTCATCAAAGCTGTTTCTATCAAACTTTGCTATTACTCCTCGTCCTTTACTTAATCGGTAAGATGAGATGGATTGAAAAATAAACTTTCGCAGTTCAGATGCTGATTTAAAATCGTGAATTGTAAGTGGTTTAAAAAGCTGAGCTATTGAAAAAAGCGCTCTTGCATTTAGCCATTTTGAGATATGGTTTTGGCTTGTATGGTAATTGAACGAATCATCTGGAACCTCAAGAATTTGTTGTTGTAAATGCTGTAAGTCAGTGGCTCTACAAATTTCCTTTAGCGTTTTGGGATCGCGAAAAACAAAATCGCCAAAACCGAAATGGCTAATTATATAGTCGCGTAGCTCTATATTAAGGGTTTTAGAGTTTTTGCTTATAAACCCAACACCAAGTTCATCGGCATATACTTTATTAGTGATATCAGATGATTGAAGTAGGAATGGCATGTACGGATCCTCACTACGAACAACTTTGCAGAGCTGAATTCCTGCTCTCGTTTCTTTATCACGCTTATTATCTATTTTATAACTTACATCTGATATGAAACCCAAAATATTTGCTTTATACTTCTCATACAAATCGATAGCTTCCTGATAGTTTTTTGCCAAAAGTATTTTAGGGCGACCACGAAGTCTTAACATCCTTTGATGTTCATTAAGAGCTTCTTTCATGAAGCTTCGTGATTGTCTAAAAATAATTTTATAAATATTGGGAAGGAAGACTGAGTAGTACCTCACTGAGTCCTCAACCAGTATTATCGCCTGTACTCCAATTTGCTGAATATCATATTCAGCATTCATTTTATCTTCAATCAGTTTAATAATTGCAAGCAGAATATCGGCGTTTCCTAGCCAGCAAAAAACGTAATCGACAGCACTTAAATCTTCTTTCTGCAATCTTAACGAGACATCTCGGGAATAAGGTGTAAGCACAACAATGGGAATATCTGAATACCTTGTTTTAAGCAATCTGGCTAAATTGAAGGCATCCATATCGCTGATATTCAACATTGTGATGATGAGATCAATTTTTTCTTCCTGCAATATTGTTAAAACCTCACGTGCAGAGTGTGCTTGGATGAAAATTGGAGGATACCTTAAGCTAAGCGAAACGTATTCGTTAAAAATCTGTTCATCTATTCGTCCATCCTCTTCTAGCATAAAGGCATCATAGCTGCTACAGATAAGCAAAACCTTATGTATTCGCTTTTGCATCAGCTGCTCAAAGGAGGTATCGCTAAAATCGAGATTTATATTATTAAGGTATGATTGAGAGTAAGGCATTACTGAATATTTTAGGAAGTTTAAAGATAAACGTTTTGTAAATACAAAAAAAGAGACGTGATTGTTCACGCCTCTTTTGCTTCTATTCGTTTAAAATATTACACATCCCATGTTTCACCGCTATTCAATAAATCGTCAACCGATTTAATTTTTGCGGTTTTCATCACCTCAAGAACCTGATCGCGAACATTATCATCGTAAGTTGATTCCTTTACGTTACGGATAACGCCAAGAGCAACTGGGTAATCAGGGTAGGCCATGTTGGCAAGCATCATGTGTACGCCTGGGTTTGCCTCGTAAGCATCGTGAGTAAGAATATCATCGATTGTGAAACCACCTTGACCAATTGTTACAACCTTTAGGCTTAGTCCACTTAGGATAAGACCTTTATCACGATTTTTACCAAAGATCATCTTTTCACCATGATGAAGAGTGATAACTCTATCATCGCGATTTTCTTTATCGGTAATTGCTCCGTGGGTTCTATCGTTATATATAACGCAGTTTTGTAAAATCTCAACAACAGAGGTTCCATCGTGCTTTGCTGCTTCAACCATGATTTCTGATGTTAGTTTAACATCAACATCTAGTGAGCGAGCAAAGAATTTTCCCTGAGCACCGATAACCAATTCACCTGGACGGAAAGGATGTTCAACTGTTCCAAAGGGAGAAGTTTTGGTAATCGCTCCTAACTTTGAGGTAGGAGAGTACTGGCCTTTTGTAAGACCGTAAATCTCATTATTGAAAAGTAGGATGTTAATATCGATGTTACGACGAACTGCATGAATAAAGTGGTTACCGCCGATTGCAAGCGCATCACCATCGCCAGTGATTTGCCATACACTAAGTGTTGGGTTTGCACACTTAATACCAGTGGCAATTGCCGAAGCACGACCATGTATACCATGAAAACCAAAGGTGTTTACGTAATATGGGAAACGGCTTGAGCAACCAATCCCCGATACGAATACGTAACGTTCAATGTCGTAATTTAGAACATGAGAAACCTCTGGAAGAGCTTTTTGTACAGCATTTAGAATGAAGTGGTCGCCACAACCGGGACACCATCTAACCTCTTGATCGCTCTTAAAATCCTGTGGAGTATATTTAAAATTTTCTGCCATGATTATTTGCCCTCCAATACTTTGTTAAATTTATCAACTAGTTCAACTACTGTAAATGGAAGTCCTTGTACCTTGTTGAATTGAAGGTAGTTATACTCCTGAAAGTTTGTGCGAAGGTAGTTAGCGAACTGACCCATGTTTAACTCACAAACAAGGATTTTCTTGTAACGACCAAGAATTTCATTTACGTTCTTTGGTAGAGGATTGATATAGTTAAAGTGGCAGAGAGAAACGCTTTTTCCATTCTTACGCACCTCTTGAACTGCTGTAAGCAGATGACCATAAGTTCCGCCCCAACCAATTACAAGAAGGTCGCCTTCCTTATCGCCAATTACTTCTTGTTCAGGAATAAACTCTTGTACTCTTTGAACCTTCTCAGCACGAATATCTGTCATACGCTGGTGGTTCATTGGATCATGAGAAACGGTTCCTTTGATGAAATCCTTTTCAAGTCCACCAACACGATGCTCAAGTCCCTTTTTACCAGGGAATGCCCATGAGCGTGCAAGACGTTTTTCGTCGCGAGCGTAAGGCATATAACCTTTAGTTCCTTCAGGAACAATTGGAGGATTGATCGCTGGAAAATCCTTCATGCTTGGAATTCTCCATGGTTCGCTACCATTAGCAATGTAACCATCAGTAAGTAGAACTACTGGGGTCATATGCTCAAGCGCTAGCTTACCTGCAAGGAAAGCGTAATCGAAACAGTTACTTGGAGTACTTGCTGCAATTACAATCATTGGGCATTCGCCGTTACGACCGTAAAGTGCTTGAACAAGGTCTGATTGTTCGGTTTTGGTTGGCAAACCTGTTGATGGGCCACCACGCTGAACGTCAACGATAACCAAAGGAAGTTCGGTTATTGTTGCTAAGCCCATAGCCTCGCTCTTAAGTGACAAGCCAGGGCCAGATGTTGTTGTAACAGCAAAGTTGCCAGC
>DQHR01000057.1 GCA_003531155.1 Bacteroidales bacterium
ATCCTTCTAGTAGAGCACTTTACTTCACAGCACCTCAAACTGCCGATGGTGGTATATTTAACAGTACAAATAGCGCTGATAATTACATCATTGCTCCTTTTAGCCACGATTTAGTTCCTGGAAACGGAGGTGCTGAATATAGAATGGATATCGCAGGAACTGCCCCAAATAGAATTGTTACTATTCAGTTTAAGAATGTTCGCGACAACGATGCGAATATGGCAAACCAGTANNAATGAATTTCCAAGTTAAACTCTACGAAACATCTAATATAATTGAGTTTGTATACGGACAATGGGTTGAATCGACAAACACATCTGCATATAAAACATCCTTATGTGGGTTAAGAGGTAAAAACAACTCGAATGAGCAGCTTCTTGCATTGAACAAAGGTTCGTTAATGGCCTGGTCAGAGATGACATTTGCAAACAGTAATTATAGTACTACAGCAACGTTAAACTTTGGTAATGGGGATAGACCTGCACCTGAAAACGGTAGAACTTATCGCTTAAATCCTCGTCAGGCTAATGATTTGTCAGTAAATAGAATATTTACAATGGGTTATTTACCTGTTAGCTATGGAACTCCCCATGCTATTTCAGCAACCATTACAAACTATGGTACATCTACTCAAAATAATGTAAGCGTTTCGCTTAATGTTACTGGCTCAAATACGTTTAGCGCACCATCAGTATCGATTCCAACTATTGAACCTTTTGATACAGTGATGGTAACTTTTGCAGACTTTAGTCCAACAGTAATAGGAACTAATAGCATTACTGTTTCTGTTCCCGACGATGACTTAAATATTAATAATAGCCAAACAGCAACTCAAAATATTACATCAAATAAGTTTGGTTATGCATTTTCAACATCTGTTCCAGAAAGCGCGTATAAAGGTTCATTTGCAGCTGTTTGTAAATATCACATAAATGGCTCTGCAAAAATATCTTCTGTTGAAGCCATGATATTAAATAATTCAACAGAAATGACTGGCAAAACTACGCGGGCTTACGTATATAATGCATCCGGAACAAAAATTGGACAATCTAACGTATTCACTGTTACATCTGGAAACTTAGGAACATGGGTATCATTAGCGATAACAACCCCTCCTCAAGTGACTGATGCCGATTTTTATGTTGGTCTGGATTGCTCTACGAGCTACTTTGCCGCATATGAAACTGAAATTCCAACAAGACCTAATACATTTTATAAAATTCCTGTCGCAGGTGGTACGCTTGTTGAATTTGGGAATGACGCAGCTCTAATGTTTAGAGCAGTTTTAACCCCTACAACTGCAATTAAACCAAATAATGCTTCATCGATTATTATTTACTCAAATTCACAAAGCATTTTTGTTGATATACCAGAACTAAAAGGTACTTCAGAAATTGCAGTTTATAATATCATTGGAAATCAGGTTTATAAAAACGTAAACCCATCTCAAGGATTAAATACAATTGAAGAAAACTTTAGTGCCGGCACGTATATTGTTAAAGTAATTGTTGGCAAAGAGGTTAAAACCCAAAAAGTTATTATTAAATAATGGTTTATCTTTCATATACTCAAAGGCTACCTAACGGTAGCCTTTGTTTTTATTCGTGCTTTCTCTGGTACAATGTTTGAACTGCACTTTAAAATGTTTACTCAATACAATCTATCGCTTAAATAAGATATTTACTGTTATATCAAAAAGGGATACGATGTATTAAGAATAGATTCTATAATTTCATACATTTACTTATTAAAGTTCAATAGCAAAACAATGAGAATACGGTTTATAAATACAGCCTTTACTATAACTTTCATAGTACTTTCAATTACCAGTGCAAACGGTCAAAGTAATAGCTTTATTAAAACCTTCGAGCAGGAAACAGGAGGTAAAACCACCGATGAATCAGTAAAGTTTAAGAACGTANNCGTAACCAAACTCAGCTTCTACCCAGATACGCTTCCATCATGGTTTTTCAACCCGCCACAAAATACTATGAACTGTTTATACGCAGTAGGAATATCCGATCCCGATATGGAACCCCCAAAAGCCAAAGAGATGGCATATCATAGAGCCAAGGCCATTGCTGGGCTTTATCTTGGGTCAAAGCTCCAGTATTATAGGGATGTTTACACATCCGAAAAGGAATCGGGGCGATACACGAACTACCGTCAACGTTTCGATACTTATTTTAAAATATCATCATTAACAAAGGCTAACGATTGCGATTTTGCAATCGTTGATAGCCATTTAACCCGTTACAATGAATCGATGATTCTTGTAAAGTACGAACCCAAAGAGTTTCAACAAAAGATTGAGCTACAGTCAGTAATTGGAACAGTGCTTTACGTTGAGGCTCAGGTGGAAGAAGCATTTGAGGTTCAGGCAGAATATGAGCTACTCTCAGCCTTTCGTCAACCCGAAAACAATATCCTATCGGCTCATTTCCTTTATCGCGAAAAAGGAAATAAGTTTTTATCCCATTCCGAGTATTTAGATACCATTAACGAGTTTCCGGTTTACATATATAAATATGCATCGCCAAAGTGGAATAAAAATATGCAACCACTTGTTAGCTATAACGGATTATGGAGTAAATTTACAAGAGAAATGCTTCGATACTTAACCCTTGAAACGGAGCAATCGAAAATAAGGATTAAAAATTTAGGTGAAAGGTATAACCCAGTATTGACAAACCTTACACGACAAATTGTTTCGTATAGAGCTCAACTTAAACTAAATGGCATCGAATTTGCTAATGACTCTATCAAACTTAATATGGCAGTAAACGAAATAGATTCTGAAACCAAATAGAAAAACCTTTAAAAATATAACCATGAGCAAACTACATCGATTTATTTTATCGGTAGCCGTTGTGCTGCTTATCAGCTCCTCGGCTATAGTGGCTCAAGACTTTAAGAGCATAACCGCAAAGCAATTAGGTGAGAAAGTTAACATCGAATATGCTATCTCTGGCGAAAGTCTTGGCCAAATGTTCAACGTAACCCCTTACTACTCCTTGGATGGCGGCAAAACTTTCCTACCAATGAAAAGCGTTAAGGGAAATGTTGGCGCTAATGTACCCGGTGGTAAAGATCAGATTATCATTTGGGATGTGCTAAAAGATATGACTGAACTTAACGGTGATGTTATCTTCAAGCTCACCGCTGATACAAAATCAACAATCCCAACCCAAGATGAGGTTGGAAAAATGAATTTTAAGATTGAAAGCATTCATCATCTTGCAGGTAATAAGGCTGAACTGTTACTTTCTATAACAAACAATGGTCCAACCCGCAATTTAAAAATGATAAACGGGTTAATTACCATCACAGATTTTAAGAAGCAAAAATACGATGCACAAAGAGGTAAGATTGCCGAAGTTGAAGGACCCGAGCGTTACTCTACTCCTGAAAGGGAACTAAAAAGTGGCGAAACCGTAAAGGCCTCATTCGTATTCGATAGAATTCCTGATGACCTATCACGTGCAATGAAACTTGAGTTAGGCGTTGAGTTCATTACCAATGAGGGTTATGGAATTGACCTTAAAATTGGAAAAGTAAAATTCCAGGATCTTCCCATATCGTTAACCAAAACAGCAGGTTTAAATGTTGTAGTATCGAAAAAGTTTGATGCAGCTTCGAGCCAAAATCATTTTGAAGTTAAAAAGATAGAAGTTGCAGATAAGACACCACCAACAATTGCCATCACAAGTCCTGCTAACGTTGTGCTTGTTGGGAAAGAGTCGACCCGTGGTCGTCCATACGCGCAATCATCAATGGGAATGGACGATAAGCGTAAGCGCGCACTAACTACTGGCGAAGAATTTGCAACCACAGAAAGTAACATCGAAATTAAGGGAAATGCAACTGACGAGAATGGTATTTTTTCAGTAGTAATAAATGGTATCGATGCAAACGTTAATAAAGATGGCTCATTCAACGCAATTATTCCTCTTATTGTAGGTAAAAACGAAATTGCTATCCGAGCAATTGATGCAAGACAAAACAGCATTGAGAAGAAATTCTTTATACTACGTAAAGGAGCAGGAGGAGCAAGTAAAGGCGAAACAGAAGAGCTAGATTTAGTATTTAGCAATAATGAAAAGAGGGCTCCAAAGTATTACGCGTTAATTCTAGGTGCAAACGATTATATCGATGAATCAGTTCCTGATCTTGATGCACCTATAAGCGATGCCGCAAAACTTGGGCTAGCATTAACCTCTAGGTATACGTTCGATCCCCAAGATGTTATTTTTATTAAAAACCCAACTCGTGAACAAATTATAAATGAACTGGATAAACTTACACGTATAGTTACAAAAAACGATAACTTACTTGTTTTCTATGCTGGTCATGGTTATTGGGATCAACAAACTGATTTTGGTTATTGGCTCCCTGTAGATTCTAAATCAAATACAACATCAAACTGGCTTGCTAACAGCCAAATTCGTGACTATGTTGCAGCCATTAAATCAAAACACACCCTTTTAATTACCGATGCATGCTTTGGTGGCAGTATATTCAGAACACGCAAAACTTTTGAAGAAACTTCTTCTCCAAAAAATAAACTTTACGATAATCTAAGTCGCCAAGCAATGACTAGCGGAGCCCTTACAGAAGTTCCCGATAAAAGTTTATTCTTAGAATATCTGGTTAAGCGCTTAAATGAAAACACCAAGGATTACCTTGCAGCTGAAGAACTTTTCAGCAGTTTTAAAACCGATGTGATGAATGGAAGCCCTGTTACGCCTATGTTTGGTGATATAAAAGATAGCGGAGACGAAGGAGGGGACTTTATTTTTGTAAAAAAATAGTTTAATATCCCATGATACCCACATAAATGTGGGTATCTTTTTTTACCTTTACCAAACATCTTATAAAATTTATCGTTAAAAGTATTAATCCTTAAATTGAACGATATGAATAAACTATTACTCCGTAGCCTATCAATATTTGCAGTTCTCGCTCTTTTCCTTTTTGCCAACACAGGTTTTGCTCAAGAAAATCCTAAAGTGAAAAAACTTCAAGATAAAGTTGATGCAGCAAAACTAAAAGTTGAAAAACTTGAGGCAAAAATCTTCTCGGCCGATAGCCTTATCCAAGCTGGTCAGGAAATGGTAAAAGATGCAGAAGGAGAACTAAAATCGCTTGAATCTGAATCTAAAGCTCTTGACAAAGAGTACTACTCTAACATCAAACCGCTAGAGAAACAACTTCGCTCAGATGATAAAGAAACTGTTACTCAAGCTAAAACTGAGCTAAAAACCCTTGATACGAAATATAAGGTTGATGTAAAGGAACTAAATACAAAAATCAAGGAGGCTACAAAAAAATATGAAACGGGTAAGAAATTGATTATTAAGGGTAAGGATAACTTAAAAAAATCAAAGGATAGTAAAAAAGAGGCTGATAAAATGCTAAAAGAAGCAGAAAAAGCCTTTGCTAAAGCATAAAAAATAAACTAGGCATTTATTAAGCCATTCAGCTCTGAATGGCTTTTTTTATAATCAAAATCAATTCAACATGGAAGCCCAAACAAAAAAGGCAAATATTTTTAAATCGTTTCCAAAGAATTTTTGGACAGTTATTGTGATGGAATTTTTTGAGCGAGGCTCATACTATGGAGTAATGTCGGTGCTTTCGGTGTATCTAATCCTCGATGTTAACCAAGGAGGGCTCGGATTCTCGAAAGAGGGTGTGGGCGTTATAAAGAGCGTTATAACACCTCTACTCTACTTTTTACCAATTCTATCAGGAGCAATAGCAGACCAATTTGGGTATCGTAAAACGCTTATGTTTGCCTTTATAGTAATGAGTTTAGGGTATTTCTTTACCAGCATTAGCACATCTTACTTTGCCGTATTTATTAGTTTACTACTTATGGTTGCTGGTGCAGGTACATTTAAACCTATTATTTCAGGAACAATAGCTAGAACAACCGATCAAAGTAATTCTGCTTTAGGGTTTGGAATCTACTATTGGTCAATCAACCTTGGAGCATTCCTATTTCCCCTCTTCTTAATCCCATTCCTTAAAAGTATAGGTTGGTCATACATCTTCATTATGGCTTCGGCTTTTACAGGTTCAATGCTTCTTCTAAACATCTTTATCTACAAAGAACCACAAAGAACTACTACACCAAAATCAATAATCGACGTTTTCAAGGGAATGGTTCTTGTTTTAAAGGATTATCGGTTTTTCTTGATGATTCTAATCTACTCTGGGTTTTGGATTTTGTATTTTCAGATGTTTGATACTGTGCTGTGGTACTTAAAGGAGTATATGGATATGACACCCGTAAATAATGCCGTAAATGCAGTATTATCATTATTTACAGACAACCCAAAATGGGCTTTTGATGCTGAGCACGTTACTGTAATATCTGCAGGTACAATAATTGCTCTCCAACTCGTAATCTCAAATATTGTTAAAGACAAGAAGGCAATGCCAACAATCATCACGGGTATAACGTTTGGGACAATCGGAATGGGAATATTAGCCATATCGTCACATGCTTGGATTTTTATGCTTGGGCTTATGGTTTTTTCCATTGGAGAAATGACAGCTCACCCAAAGTTTATCTCCTATGTAGGGTTAATTGCACCCGAGGACAAAAAGGCTCTTTACTTAGGCTACTCATTCCTATACGGTGTAATCGGAAGCGGAATTGGCGGAGTGCTTGGTGCATTTACATATGTTCGATTTGTAACACAAATGGGAAAGCCAGGACTACTATGGTTTATGTTTTCAATGATTGGAGTTGCAACAATTATTGGATTGCTTCTTTACAATAGATATTTAGCACCCAAAAAGGATGTTTAATGAAAAAGGTATACATAACGATTTGCAAATCGTTATGTATACCTTTTATTTTCTAATGATTAATTGTTCCAAGAGGTAACTCTATAAAGAATATTGTTCCTACTCCCAATTCAGTCTCAAACCATATTCTACCACCTGTGTTTTCAACAATTCCTTTAACAATAGCCAGACCTAGCCCCATGCCACCCGACTTGGTTGTGAAATTAGGACTAAACAGCTTAGGTTGAATCTCATCAGGAATTCCTTTTCCGTTATCTTTTACCTCAACAGTAACCCACTTCTGAGTGCAAGAAAGTTTAATGCCAATCTCACCTTTCTTCCCTTTCTCTATTGACTGCACTGCATTCTTAACCAAATTTACAAACACCCTGAAAAGCTGTTCTCTATCACCATCAACAGAAGCTGTACTTCCGCAGCTATTAACGTAGCTCAATTTAATATTACTATATCCCGAGAATAACGTGATTACCTCATCAATAACTGAGTTCATGTTTACTGAAACTACCGATGTTACAGGCATCTTAGCAAAATTTGAGAATTCAGTTGCAATATTTGAAAGGGTGTTAATCTGATCGATTAAAGAAACCGAAAACTTTTGGAACATCAGATCCCAATCCTCTCCCCCATCTTTTTTTGCTTTAACAAGGTGTTGAATACTCAACTTCATTGGAGTAAGCGGATTCTTAATTTCGTGTGCAATCTGCTTTGCCATTTCGCGCCAAGCACTTTCACGCTGACTACGAGCCAATTTTTCGGCACTATCAGCAAGTTCAATAACCATTCGATTATACTCTTTAACAAGTTTTCCTAACTCATCATCAGTATCATATTTAATTGGTTCGTTGTGACTGGAAATATCTACACTCCTAATTCTTGAACGAATCAACTCCAATGGTTTAGATATTTGATTTGATATAACAATTGCCAAAACTAGGGCAACAAGTGCTATTAAAGTGAAGATATTAATAATTGCTACTATTATTGAGTAAAGTTCATCAACAAACTCCGCTTGACGAGTAAAGTAAGGAAGGTTAAGATACCCGATAACATTGCTATTTTGATCAATTAAGGGTACATAAGCCGAGTAAAATGACATACTCCCAATTTGCTCCTTATGAATAAGTTTTTGGCTATGACTATAGGCCATTTCGTGCCAAGCCTCGGGGTTCATCCTTATGCCCTGCAAATGCCTTTCAAAAATCTCGGGACGAGATGTTGAAAGTAAGACCCCATATACGTCATAAATATTAATATCAGAATAAAAAACATTCGATAACTGCACCAATCTACTTGATATATAATCGGCATTTGCATGAGTTAACATACCCTGCTTCACAAAATCTCTATCAACTTCAATCATCACCGAAAGTAATTTCTCGCTTAAATTATCGATACTCTTATTCTCAAAACTATTGATGCTGTATACAATAGAGACAAAAGCAACCATTATCAGAGATAGAAATACAATAAGAATCATTGCCGTTTTTATCCTCTTTTTAAAGCTGGGAACTTGATTCCAAACTTTTTCTGGGTACAATGCAATCTTTAGCCAAAGGGCAATTATCAAACTAAAAAAGATAAAAGCATAAGCAAAAGATGCTGTTGTATTAAGGATGGTTTCACGCGGTCTACTAAGAACAACCACATCATCTTGATCATTCCTATACACTAAATGGTTATAAAGTCCTTGATTTATGAAATTAAATTTTTTAGCAGAATCAACTTCAAATGTGCTCTCAAGCTTATATGAGTAATCACCCGTTTGGGCTAAAAGTTGATCCTGATGGTACTTTGCAGTAGAATAATCAGAAAGTTTAGATTTGTTAGTTAGCTTGCCCTCTAACAGTAAATCGGGGTACCCAAACTGCTCGGGACTAAGCCTGGAATCAAGTTCAATGTACAATCTGGTTAATTTAGCATTGTATCTACAATCGGCATAACCAATGTAGTTTATCCTTCCATTTTGCAAGTTTAGAAAGTAAAAATTTGTTCCTGGGATATTGATTCCATAAACATTAATAATGTCGTTAAAAAAGCTAAAACATTCAACTTTACTATCATTATTGTCCATTATTAAATCAGAGCCAGGATAGCAAACCGTTGCCCGAAAGTCGTACTTTTTAAAATACCCATTAAAGTATTTGTTTTGCAAATACCCATACATCTCAATATCGTGATTCTGTATATTGCTGATATAATCATGAATTGCGGTATCAGTTTCAAGCCTGCTAACCAATGAGCTGAACTGCACTTCGGCTACAGGATCTCTTTCGTTACTTAGATTTATGGCCAGAACTTTACGAACCTCTTTATCTTTTATATAAGTATAATCTGATACAAGCGAAACTGTGTATAAAGACAAAATACATATAAGCACAAGATACCAAAGCAACGTAATTTGAAGCCCTTTAAACCTATGCCAAACGATTATACTAAACGTTAAAACTGTCCATATAACACCATAAATTGAAGGAAGCGAATGAGTTAAAACAGTAATCCCTATAACGGTACTAAATCCTAAAATGGCTAATACTAATAACCAAGATGCGTTGAGATGTTTAATAAAAATTTTTGTCCACAAATCGGTAATAAACATCGAAGAGACTAGCCATAGTGATATGGCAATATAGCCTATTAAAGAGTAAAGCGAAAGGTTAAAAATTCTATACGTTTCGAGCGTAATTGTTGAATGCACTACTAAAGATTTGAAAAACCCATCGGTGAGTATGTATACTCCAAAAACTGCAAAAATCGAAAGAGCGCTCCAGAAATAAACTTTACGTGGCGATGAAGGAATCTTTATTGCATTTAAATATCTGTATAACAACACGCTAATTATAAAAGCCAAAATAGCGTTAACAAAGAAATCTCCTAATGAAGGATTGAAATCAGTATGCGCGTAAATTTCGGGACTAAAAAGAGAAAAGACACTTCTACCGGGAAAATCAAATTCTAATCCAAGCCATCGGATTAAAACAATTAAACTGATAAGAACTAAGAGAATTGCTGGCTTATCCTTTAAAGCAGTTCTCAGGTAAAAGCTAATTATGGCAATGAGAAATGAAACATACGCTAACCATTGTAGAATAGATTTTATCATTCCTGATAATTCGCTCGGGTCAACATTCTCCTTAACCACATCAAAAGAAAGTTCATCGGAAATTTTAATCTGATTTTTACCATCTCCACTATCTGTAGTTATATCAAATCCCTCTAGAGTTTTAAATCTTTTATTAAATGTATTTTTAAGAAATCTATTTTGATAGGGGTAACTATATTTTATCATCAAAAGAGCCAATACTTTATCGCTTTTAAATTTTCCCCATCGTCCTAAATACCAAGCATTATGTATATTTTTTATGAATACTCTGGATGTATCGTTTATAAGGTTTTCAACATCCATGCTTTTTGACCAAAACACTAATTTATTATTTCTGAACAGGAATAGCTGAATTCCTTTTTCAGATAATTTAGTGCTTAAACTATCGGAAAAGAATTTAAATGACTCATCAATTCCTTGCGTTCTGGATCTGCTCAGAAGTTGATTCGTATATATTTCGCAATCTCTAATTCCTTGCTGAAACTCCTTTTCGATTCTACTAAAATTTGGTTCATTATTAAAAAAATTGTTCCTAATTGATTGAGAATACTCTGAAAGGAATAAAAAAACAATTGCGACTACTAAGAAAAATGCTGAGAAGTACCACTTTTTAGTCATACCTATTTTTAGTTTGAAAGCCTTCAAAAATCAAGCCGATTTTAAGATTTCAATATTCTTTTTTAATGCTGATTCTTTTACAGTGTAATGTGGACGCTGTAATTCAAATAAACTAATCATTCATGATGATAGGGTTCACCCTTAATGATAGTCATTGCTCTGTAGAGCTGCTCCATAAATATTAACCTAACAATTTGATGCGAAAACGTCAACTTCGATAACGAAACGAAACCGCTTGCCCTCGATTTTACCTCGGAAGAAAAGCCATAGGGTCCTCCAATCACAAATGAGATTTCGCGTTGACCTGAAATGCCTTTTCGTTCAATAAACTTAGCAAAATCAATCGATGAATATTCGGTACCTCTCTCATCAAGAAGAATCAATTCACTCGTTACGCGAGTTGATGCTAAAATCTGATCTCCCTCCTTCTGCATTTGAACACTCTCTGTCATCGATTTCGAGTTTTTAATATCGGGTATCACTTTAATCTCAAATTTACAGTAATGCGATAATCTTTTCTCGTACTCTGAGATTCCTTCAACAATATACTTTTTATCTGTTTTGCCAATGACTATAAGCGTTATCTTCATCAATTATAGCGTTTTGATTAATCATAAAACAATTAATTAAGCATCACAATTTACAATAAGTTTTGCACTCTCCCGATTTTAGCGAAAAATTAGGTATTTTCCCAATTCTAATATAAATTTACCGTGATGTACTTGAACTTAGTTTTAACCCTTTATGGTCTAATTTTTGTAGGATATCATAACTTAATTTGTTTTAAATGGTATAACGAGATGTATTTTTTGCATTTCGTAAACATAAATTAAATAAGATGAACAAGACTTTAGTACTTATAATATCGTCGGTAGTAATTACAGCCGCAGTTGCTTTTACTTTAATAAATCAAGATGCTAATAGTGTAATAAAAAAAGTATCAATAGCCCTGCAAACTGGTGATGCCAAAGAGTTATCGAAATATTTCACTAAGACAGTTGAACTTGAGATCATGGGTGAAGAAAACTTCTACAGCGTTGCTCAAGCTGAAATTCTTCTTAAAAGTTTCTTCGAAAAAAGTATTCCAACTGCATTTAAAATAAATCACCAAGGAGTTAAGGATGTTTCCAGCTTTGCTATCGGAACATTAACCGTTAAGACAGGCAACTTAAGGGTATCATTTTTTATGAAAACAGAGAACAACCAAACCCTAATTCATCAACTCCGAATTGAGCAAAACGAAGGTGGATTGGACGATTAATAAATCCCAAAAGTTGTCATAAAGCGCATGGTAGATAATCTTATTGATCGATTAATTGATTTAGCCATTGCTGAAGATATTGGCGATGGTGATCACTCATCACTTTCGTGTATTCCTGTTGATGCCCATGGCAAAGTTAAGTTAATGGTAAAGCAGCA
This sequence comes from Bacteroidales bacterium, assembly GCA_003531155.1. Taxonomy (GTDB): domain Bacteria; phylum Bacteroidota; class Bacteroidia; order Bacteroidales; family Tenuifilaceae; genus UBA8529. The sequence goes on from DQHR01000057.1 coordinate 11,957, forward strand.
GGGAATTATTGCAGGAGTTGATATAGCAAAACGCATATATAACAGAATTGATTCATCAATTCTGTTTGAAAAGTTTATTAGCGATGGCACACCTGTTAAATATGGAGATATAGCATTTTTAGCTTCGGGGAAAGATCATACTCTGCTTCAATCAGAAAGAATTGTGCTTAACGTAATGCAGCGAATGAGCGGTATTGCTACGCAAACTAACCTATACGTAAAACTGATTGAAGGAACTAAGGCTAGAGTTCTCGATACCCGTAAAACCACTCCTGGAATGAGAGTTTTTGATAAGATGGCCGTTAAGATTGGTGGTGGAGAAAACCATAGAATGGGGCTTTATGATATGATTATGCTTAAAGATAATCATGTTGATTTTGCAGGAGGAATTGAAAAAGCAATACAAAAATCGAATGAATACCTTGCCTCAACAGGGAAACAGTTGGGAATTGAAATTGAAACTCGCAACCTGAGCGAGGTNNACGCTGAATGCGGCGTTGATTTTATCTCTGTAGGAGCCATAACTCATCAGATACAGAGCATTGATATGAACCTGAAGAAGGTCTAATACTTTTGCTATGGGAATTATAAAAAACGTAGGCCTATTTTCTAAAATCAAACGCGGCACCTCAATTCGATACCATTTAGCCTTAAGAAGCGCAAAAACTTTCTCTCCTCTTGGATTTAATGGTGTTCCATTGTACTATGTTATAAAATTCTTTTTCAAAGGGATTATTAATGGAGCTATTACAACACGAGCATCAGCTGTAGCTTTCAGTTTTTACTTAGCCATAGTACCCACTTTAATTTTTCTTTTTACTCTAATCCCCTATATCCCTGTACAAGATTTTCAGTCGCAGCTGCTATCATTGCTAAAGGGAATAATGCCCGACTATGCATTCCATACAGTTGAAACAACGCTTACCGAAGTTTTAACGATGAAGAGCGGAGGGTTACTTTCCTTCGGTTTTTTTACTGCCCTTTTCTTTAGCCATAACGGAGTAAATTCGCTCATCGATGCGTTCAATGCTACATATCATACTATTGAAACACGTAAATTTATTGAACAACACCTTATCGCGCTTGTTTTGACTCTGCTAATGCCAATTCTTGTAATGATTGGTGTGATTCTAATCTTCTTTGGACAAAAAGCTTTAGACTGGGCTGTAAATCTTGGCTGGATGGAAATGGACTTTACCTACTATTTAATTGATATCGGTAAATGGTTTGTAGTTATTGCCCTTTTCTATTTCTGTATATCATTTCTTTATTTTTTGGCACCAGCAAAAAAGGAAAAGTTTAGGTTCTTTTCAGTAGGCTCTTCGTTGGCAACATTTTTAATCATTATAACATCGTTAGCATTTTCCTTCTACGTTAATAATTTTGGGCAATACAATACTTTTTATGGTTCTTTGGGAGGTTTAATCGTGTTTCTGCTATGGATTTATTTTAATGCCTTTGGATTGATTCTAGGATTTGAACTAAACGCATCGATCTCATCGGCAAAAGAAGATCTTAACTGGTAATTTCTATTAAATGGATAAAAAAGATATCTCATCGATCAGAAAAGAATATGCCATGAAGCAACTTGACGAGAGCGAGGTTGATAAAAATCCTCTCTCGCAGTTTGGAATTTGGTTTGATGATGCTATTCAAGCAGAAGTAAATGAACCTAACGCAATGGTTTTATCAACAACAACAAAGGAGGGAAGACCATCTTCAAGGGTTGTTCTGCTAAAAGGTTTTGATGAAAACGGATTCACATTTTTTACCAACTACAAAAGTCGAAAAGCTTTACATATTGAACAAAACCCTTTTGCATCGTTACTGTTTTTTTGGCCTGAGCTTGAAAGGCAGGTTCGCATCGAAGGAGAAATTGCCAAGGTAAGCACATCTGAAAGTGATGAATATTTCAGTTCTCGCCCCGAAGGGAGTAAAATTGGAGCATGGGTGTCGCCACAAAGCAATGTCATTCATGGAAGAGAGTTTCTGGAATCGCTTAAAATGATTTTTGAGGGGCAGTTTGCTAACAAAGCCATAAGTCGCCCGCCAAACTGGGGAGGATATCGACTAAAGCCTGATATGATTGAATTTTGGCAGGGTCGCCCAAATAGATTACATGACAGGGTGCAGTATACTCAAATAAATGAAAAGTGGAAAATTGAGCGGTTGGCTCCTTAGTTCTTTCCATTAAGAAATGCATTAATCTTCATGAAAAGCAAATCGTGATTTAAAGGCTTCGTAATAAAATCATCGCAGCCGAATTCTATGCTTTTTTCTCTTTCTCCTTGCATTGCATAGGCAGTTTGTGCGATAATAGGAACTTTGGGCCTTTTAGCCTTAAACTCGGCTGATAGTTCATATCCATCGCCATCGGGTAAGCGGATATCAAGCAAAATCAAATCAATATTCTTAATTCGTTTGAAAACCTCACGAGCCTCCTTTAAAGATGCTGCAAATACTATTTTTGCCCCCGTCTTTGCTAAAATTCTTTGAAGCAAGAAACGAATATCGGGTAAATCCTCAACAATAAATAAAGTTTTATCTGACCAGTTAAGTCCATCAATAAATTTAATTTGATTTGAAGTTAACTCTTCGTCTAAATCGGTTTGATTCTTATCAATAGGTGCTTTAATAGGTATCGTGAAATAAAAAGTAGATCCCTTTCCCACAACGCTTTCAACCCAAATTCTACCGCCTAAAAGTTCAGTTAATCCTTTTGAAATAGCCAATCCTAGACCAGATCCACCATACATTCTTGTATAAGAATCATCGGCCTGCCTAAACCTCTCAAATATCAAATTTAATGCATCAGGAGATAATCCAATTCCTGTGTCCTTAACATAAAACTGAATAAGCGGATTATCATCATCAACAAACAAGGAGTATCCAAACTCAATGAGTCCCTTTGAAGTAAATTTAATGGCATTGCTTATGAGGTTTGTAAGTATTTGCCGAATCCTCATGTCATCAGAGAATACCATAAATGGAGATGGATGAGATAGCACAGGTGGAAGCATTATTGTGCTCATCTTATGCTTTTCGCGAACTTGAGTGCTATATATAGTGTAAAGATTTGTTAACAAATTATTTAGTTCAAACTCATGAATATTTAACCTAAGCTGGTTTGCTTGAATCTTAGAGGTATCAAGAATATCCTCTATAACCGAAACGAGTTGTGCTCCACTATTGGAAATAAGTTCGATATATTGCTTTCCATTCTCGGTTAGCTTTTCCTCATCTTTTATAATTCTTATAAATCCAAGGATTGCGTTCATGGGTGAACGAATCTCATGACTCATATTTGCAAGAAATGCTGTTTTAAGCCTATCCGACTCCTCCGCTTTTTCCTTTGCCATTACGAGTTCCTGTTCAGCAATTTTCCTTTCAGTAATATCGCTAGCCACTCCAACAAAAGCAATTGGAGTGCCTTTATTATCCTTTACAATTGCAGTAGAAAGTGAAATAGGGAATTCTTGTCCATTCTTTCTTACATTTAATAATTCGCCTTGCCATCCACCTCCAATAGTAGTATTAAAAATTTCGTCGGGTAATTCTTGAGGTAATGATTTGGGTCTTATAATTGAAATATTCTGTCCGATAATTTCCTCTTCGGTGTAACCATACATTTCGAGGAAAGCAGGGTTAACGTAAATAATTCTATTGCCAATATCTGTAATTGAAACACTCTCAACAATGTTTATAATGGTTTGAGCCAACATATTAATTTTTTCCTCTGCCCTTTTTTTATCTGTTATGTTGCGGGAGAAAACAAGGACTTCATTAGCTCCAACAGGAATCATTCTTGCCTCAAAATGATTTACTTCGCCTTTTAATGGGACCTCGTACTCAAATGTTTGTAAGCTGCCTGTATCAATACACTTATTTATATTTACAATGATAGTGTTTGAGAATTCTTCAGTGAAGAAATCCTTAATTGAATTTCCTAAAATTCGACTTGAATCAATAACTAAATCGTTCTTGTTATAGGAATGCAAATCCAAATAAACACCTTCACGGTTAAACCGAAACATCAAATCGGGAATTGCATTTAAGGTTGCTCGTAGATTTGCTTCACTTTTCTTCAATGCTTCATTTGCCTCACGCTGTAATGTAATATTTTCAACAACTCCATCAAAAAAGGTTATATTCCCTTTAGAATCATAGTTTGCCTTACCATTATCGCGGATCCAGATTTGCTTTCCATCAATACGAATCATTGCAAATTCGCTTTGTACATAATCGTTAGATTTTTTATACAATTTTAGAACCTCCAATCGCTCTTGAGAATTTGCGAAAAATTCGTTTACATTATGAGTCAATAAATCGTCAACCTTTTCAAACCCTAAAATTTGAGCCAACGCTGGATTTGCATAGTAAAAAGTACCTGACTCAGATGTTCTATATATTCCAACAGGAATTTGCTCCGCAAGAGTTCTGTACTTCTCTTCGCTCTCCATGAGAATTGCTTCAGCATTCTTCCTTTCGGAAATATCTCTTGCCATAGCGAAAACAACATCTTTACCAAAGTATTTTCCTTTGTTTAGCACAACTTCCTTTGGAAATTCTCTTCCAGCCTTAGTTAATCCCCAAAACTCAAATATCTGAGACTTCCCTTCAAACGCTTCCTTTAACCGTCTAACAGCATCAGTCATATCATTTCTCCCAGGCGCTGATAATTTCTCAGGTGTATAACCAATGATTTCAGATTTTGGGTATCCATAAAGGTTCGATGCAGCTTTATTAACATCAAGAAATACTCCATTTGCATCCTGTATGTATATGGCTTCACTTGCATTATCAAATACACTGCGATAGCTTTCCTCGCTTTCTTTTAAGAATTTCTCTGATACTTTACGTTGTGTGATATCCCTGATGAAAACCATTGTGGCAGGCTTACCTTTATAGGTTGCCATATTTACATTAAACTCAACGCTTAACGATTCACCATTTTTCTTTTGTAATAAGGTTTCATAAATCTCTGGTGCATTGTCACCTAATTTTCTTCTTTGATATTTCTCAATAATTCTTTCTCTCTCATCCGGATGCAAAAAGAAGTGAAAAGGTTGCCCTATAATCTCATCATGGCTATAGCCAATCATTTCATTTATTTTGGGATTAGCGTAAACTAGAATTTCTCCTTGAGAAAAAATAATTCCATCATTCGATTTCTCTACAAGAATCCTATACTTTTCTTCTGATTCCTTTAGGGAGTTATTAATCTCTTTCCAATAAGTAACGTCTGTTGCAATTGATAAAACACCTGTTTCACCATTGGAAAGAGTTATTCGCTTCTCTACCAGCTCAAGATTCTTAAAACTCCCATCTTTACAAATGTTAATTACTTCTGTATGAATAGTTTCTCCATTCAGTATTTTGCGGATATTTTGCTCGATTAAGACATGCGTTTCAGTCAAGGTAAAACCTCTAATATTCATTGAGCATAATTCCTCTCTGCTATAGCCCAGAATTTCGGTAAAAGCATCGTTAACGCTTTGAATATTTCCGTCCTTATCACATATTAATATTCCATTGGGGAGGATATTAAAAATTGTTGTTAGATTGGCCTGATCTACCCATATATTTGGGGTTTTCAATTCCTTGGAATGTGAAGGAAGGGTATCAATACAAAGTTCCAGCTCCCTTAAAGAGTAATCCGGCGTAATGTATCCCGTTTTCTTTAAAAGGCCTTTTTGAGTAAGATCGTTTGCAAAAACTTTATCAAGTAAAAAAATTATTGGTGATGATGAAAAATGAGAGAGAAGCTCTCCTTTTCGTTGAATAAAATCAATATCGGAGCAAAACTCAACTTCGGCAATAATTAAATCTGGTTGCTTTTCATTTTTCCCACAATAAGGTAATTTTGAGTATGAAGAGACTATGCTAGTTGAATAGCCAATATCAATTAAATCTGATTTAAGTTTAAATGCATCAGTAAGGCTAATGATTATCGCTGACTTGTCTTCCATCTATTCCTTGATAACCTTATTTGCCAACAAGTTATTAATTTTTTAATTCGATGGATTAAAAGTAAACAAAAAACCCTTCACTCTGTGAAGGGTTAGTATTGATATTAATCACCAATTATCCTATATGAATATATTGCTGAACTAACTTGGCTATCTCTTCGTTTTTGCCATACAACCTTTCACTAAGACCTTTATCGTTGTATGCCTTTAAGTTATTGATTTTAGAATCAATCATGCCCTTTGGAAAGATTCCATTATTCTCGAAAAAGGCTCTTTTAGCTTCAAGAGCTTCAGCTGATTCGTAACAAGATGCTGGGAGTTGCTTTAATGTCGCTAACTTTTCCTTAAACTCTGGGCGGAATATATTCATATCAACATAAAGTTTCTCAGCTATTTCTAAACCATCAGGACGCTTCAAACCATCAAGAGAAGCAACGATAAATCCTGCAACAAGCAAATAAGGATCAGCAGAGCAATCAGGTACTCTGAACTCAAAAGTTTGTTTGCTGATATTTTCAGGTTGACACTTGCAATCTTGTGGATTTGCATCGCTAATCATATGATTTGCACCAGTCCATCCCAGAGGAACACGAATAACTACAGAACGGTTACGATCTCCCCAGCAGATATTAGTAGGTGCCTCTTGATGAGGAACTAAACGAAGGTATGATGTTGGAATTGTATTACCAAAAGCAGTTAATGCATCGGCAACCCCAAGGATTCCAGCAATCATTCTACGAGCCATTGGGCTTAGCTTTCCCTCTTCAATCATAAGATTGCAACCATCTTTCTCGGCTAGCATATGGAAGTGTAAGCCGCTACCAGCCTTACCAACAGTGATTTTTGGAGCAAAACTAACATTCACTCCATACTGATAAGCCAACATTCTTACAATCCATTTTGCAATAACCAGCTGATCAACGGCTTCTTCTGCATGGACAGGCAAGAATTCAATTTCGTGCTGTTCGTAAAGTTTATCTTCGGTTGTAAAGCAACCTACCTCTGCATGTCCATACTTAATTTTACCACCTGCTTTTGCGATAAGAACTAAGGCTTCACGACGAAGAACTTCGCATTTTGCGAATGGCTCAGAAGCATGGTAACCCTTTTGGTCAACCCCTGGGAACGCTTCCTCACGATCACTTATTACATAATACTCAAGTTCAGCGAGTGCTTTAAAAGTGCATCCTGTTTCTTTCTTAAAAAGTTCATGTGCCTTACGAAGTACATATTCTGGTGAACTCTCAAGAGGTTTTCCCTCATTGGTATAAAACGAGCAAAGGATATCAATAGTTGGAACAGATGAAAAAGGATTTACAAAAGCTGTTTTATATCGTGGTATTACATATAAATCGCTGCTTCCGGCTTCAATAAATGAAAAAAGACTACTACCATCAACACGTTCGCCTGTTGAAAGGATTGAATCGAGGTGTTCTTTCGAGTTTATTACAAAGTTTAAAGTTTTTAGTCTTCCATCCTCTGCAACATAACGAAAGTTGACCATCTCAATTCCATTCTCCTCACAAAATTTAATGATATCATCTTTGGTGAATTGATATGATGGCTTCTTAAGAAACTGAACCAATTCATTAGGGTTCATCGAAAATTCAGAGTCTTTCATTTTCATACAGTTTTAAAAGAAAAAGTCTACAAAACTAAGAAAGTCTTTATTATACATCACAAAACAATAAATGTTTAGCAGCATGGATTTATGCAATAAGGCCTTTCAGCAAAAAATACTGAAAGGCCTTATGTTGATAGTCAAATATTCTATCTCGATAATGCAGCCAACCTCTCCTCAATTACCTTAATCTTCGATTCGGCATCGGTGCNNTTGCTTGTTGCGCTCAATCTCAACAACCTGTGCTGGTGCGCTATTTACAAATCGTTCGTTGCTAAGTTTTTTCATTACGCTTTGAAGAAATCCCTTTGTATACTCAAGCTCTGTTTTAAGTTTTGATATCTCCTCCTCAACATCAATCAACCCTTCAAGAGGAACATAATACTCCGAAGATTTGATTAAGAATGAAGCAGCACCCTCAACTTTATCGTTTGTATATGATAATGAGTCAAGTCCTGCTAGTTTGATAATAATGCTCTCAACCTCTTTGCCAAATTTATCGGTAGATTTTATGCTTAGGTTAAGCGATTGCTTATTGGGAATATTCCTCTCCTGACGGATTGTACGAACACCGGCAATCACCTCTTTCATCAACTCGATACGCTCAAGTAAATTAGCATCAAATCCTGTTGATTTAGGCATCTGAGAAATCATCAAACTCTCGCCATTCTTTCTCTCATTCAACGAATGCCATAGTTCCTCGGTAATGAAAGGCATGAATGGGTGAAGAAGGGTAAGCATTTTCTCGAATATCTCAACAAGTTCTCCGTAAGTTTTAGCATCAATTGGCTTTTGGTAGGCTGGCTTAACCATCTCAAGCAACCACGATGAGAACTCATCCCAGAATAGTTTATAAACAGCCATTAAAGCCTCAGAGATGCGATACTTATCGAAGTGATCCTCTATGGCTTCAATCTCGCGATTTAGGATGTTGTTAAACCAACGAATCGCTGCAGCCGATGAAATAGGTTGGGGAATACTAGAATCAACCTCCCAACCCTTAACTAGTCGGAATGCATTCCAAATCTTATTACTGAAGTTCCGTCCTTGCTCAGGTAGCGTCTCCTCAAAAAGTAAATCGTTTCCTGCCGGAGAGCAAAGAAGCATACCAATACGAACACCATCAGCGCCATATTTTGCAATAAGATCGAGCGGATCAGGCGAGTTGCCAAGCTGCTTGCTCATCTTACGCTTTAGCGAGTCGCGAACGATACCTGTAAGATAAACGCTCTTGAATGGTTTAGCACCTTGATACTCGTACCCAGCAATAATCATACGTGCAACCCAGAAGAAAAGGATTTCGGGAGCGGTGATCAGATCGTTTGTTGGGTAGTAGTATTTAATATCCTCATTTTCGGGATAACGAATTCCATCAAATACCGAAATTGGCCACAACCATGAGCTGAACCATGTATCGAGTACATCATCCTCCTGACGTAAATCAGAAAGTTTTAGAGATACGTTACCAGTTTTCTTTTTAGCAGCCTCAAGCGCCTCTGCTTCAGTTTCTGCAATAACAAAACCTCCTTCGGGTAAATACCATGCAGGAATACGATGTCCCCACCATAGCTGGCGCGATAAACACCAGTCCTTCACATTCTCCATC
>DQHR01000052.1 GCA_003531155.1 Bacteroidales bacterium
AACGGTTCCTTGAATTGGAACTTTTTTCAGGATAGAAACTGCATTAGCTCCAGTTCGTGTTGTGATTTTGGGATTTGAAATTAACATTTCATTCAAAGTTGTTACCGATGCTGGACTTGATTTGGGACTTTCTCCTCCTGCGTGGATTGCTGATACCGTGAATGTGTATGTTGTGTTAGCCGTTAGACCTGTTATTGGGGCCGTGTTCGTTTCTGAACTTGCGTAGAAGATGCCATCTTTGTACACATTGTACGACGTGGCTCCTAGAGTTGTATCCCAGGTTAGGGTCGCTGAGGTTTGCGTTATATCTGACGCTTCTAGACCTGTTGGGGCTAATAGTGATTGTTGCTTTAGTGTAAACGTGATAGGCTGTTCAGGATTATTTGCGGACAAGTTTACGTCTACAGGTTGGTTAGCGCTATTGTCAAATGAATACCCCTCTGGAACAGTTAGCGTTACAGTGTAATTACCACTACCCAATCCTGTATATGAAGCGCTCCCGCTTGAATCAGTAGTATTCGTGGTTTCATCCTTAAAAGGTCCGTTAATAACCATGGGTATGCCCGTAATACCCTTGGGTATGCCATTTTCCAAAGCAACAACATGAACGTCAATCTCACCTGATTTAACTTGAACACTAAATGTCTGCTCATTTTTCCTTGTGATACCGGTCTGTGAAGTTCCCATATAGGCAGTATAATTCAACTGAGTCAAGATTTCATTTGTTCCTACGTCGTTAAAAGGAACTGAATAATTATTCGTAACTGGATATGCTTTCAATTGGTTACTCGAAGATGGAGCAGGGTCAAAGGTGATATCTGGATAGTCAGTTGCAACACTGCTCATAACCTGCGTGGCAACTCCGCTGGGGTTAGTCTTAATACCCCGCAGATTAATATTTTTAAACGTTTCATTTAGCCCGGTTGGTGTTGCTACCACTGTAACAGGAATAGACAGGGTATCCCCCACTAAACAACTTAAATTATTAGGACTCTGAGGGGTAACCTGCGGGTCGTTAACACTATTAATTATAGTTTCTTTGCTAACTATCGCCCCCTGATTGTCCGTTACCACAACCTGCACTTTGTAAGCTGTAATATTTGTCGAATTAGCAATGCTTACACTGGTAGCATGAGGAACTCCACTTTTCACCCTTTGGGTTAAATCAGGATCTTGATCATCAAACTGGTGGATCGTTGTATAAGGGCTGAAAGCTGTTCCATCCGTACTTATTGATAAATTAACATTCGCATTTAAATATTGATCACCTGGATCGATGTCCGTGGCCGTAAAGCTGAAGTTGATACTTTGTGAAGCATTAGCAATATTCATCCCATCACTAATACCATTTACATCGAGGGTTGGCGCATGATTGGCACCCCTTGAAGCCTTAATAATGGTGTTTAGAAACATTTTTTCTTCATCGATGGAATTATCGTCGTTGACCTTACTGTGACCTGTACCAGAAAATGTGATATTACCTTTGGTGTAAGTATAATAGTCATTTCGCCCATCACCTGGATGATTATATATACTGCTACTACCCGAGTTGGTCAAAGAATAAACGGGAACAACATTTTGATCTTCTAAGTCAAGTTGGTAGTACTGAAAATGTGTTCCAGAAACCGTGATATCTCCTAAAGGAAATGGAAATTGGGTAACCAAATTATCATTTATTTTGTGTGTACTGGTAGTCGTTTCAAACGTCTTACCATTATTGGTAACTCCATTGTTATACCTACCCAGTGTCAGATTAGTGAAGCCATAAGAATCTTTACCAGAATTCGGCATTGGATTATAATAACGATTAGCATCTGGAGCCGAATGATAATATCTTTGTTGTCCAACAAGATTTCTGAAATTTTGGGTTATATTGTATCCCCAAGTATTCGGACTATTAGCTTGAAAAGTTAGAGTATCATGGGTCAACATGACACTTTGGTTGGTAGCGATGAAATTTTTCAGAGCGTTTATAGCATTTGTATTTGTTAGGTCACCATTGCCATATACATCAGCGAAGCCCATAATCAACATGTCATAATTTCCATTAAGTACTGTCGGCGCAGTGGTCGTCACGCCGTTGACTTTGGCAGAAGCAGCCGTTGGAGTTGTGTGTGTATAGGCAGCATTGAAATCCGAAATATTCATTTCCGTAACTTGAATCCTGTAAACTTTGTCTTTATATAACAAATTCTGCCCGTTAACATTACTAAGGCTGTAAATAGAGAAAGTATTTCCATCTGGTTCTAGCTGCAATAAGCGAAGGTTCACTTCATCTCCACTATTACCTTTAAATGCAGTAGCCCCAGTTATATATGACTTTGCCCCTGTCGAATTATCGGTTAACTCCAATTTCCATGGTTGCAAACCAATGTAAGAATCCGGAAGACGATAGTTAATTGTATATCCTGCGCCACTGTTAAGATCATCCATTTTATATACTAATTCTGATTTACCTGCATAATCATCTGAAGCCTTAAAGATTCCATCTCCATTATTATCGATATAAAGTTTCGCTGCCATATTATTGGCAGTCGACAGATTATTGATATCAAATTTAAACCCTAACGATTTATTAGTCTGATAACTAGCGTCAGTCCCATCATAAATCACCGGCTGATCGTGTGCTGGATTATTAATTTTAAGCTTAGGTTTTTTAGCTAAAGTGCCTGTGTTATAAACTGAAAATGCATTTATAAGATTAGTGGTTTTTGATGAACTTGTGTCTACAATTGTAAAATTGGGATAGGTTGAATTGCTCTTATAACTAATAAAGTTTGTATAAAGCTTCGTACTCTGTATACTTGAGTTATTGCTTAGAATACTATTCTCAAATATTGTAAGCTGTTTCGAGTTGATAAAATCCTTTAGTATGTTCGCTCGCCTATTGGTAATGTCATTATCGCAGTAGTATTCCTTAGATGTGCCTGAGCCGTTATTTGATCCACCTTGCGGAAGATTTGTTGGGGCTGTTCCCAAGGCGGTATATGATCCTCCAGATGTGTTGTTTCCTAGGTAGACAATATCATATTGCCCATTA
>DQHR01000129.1 GCA_003531155.1 Bacteroidales bacterium
TGAAAGAACAAGGAATGAAAAAACTTATCGTAGATCTTCGAGGTAATACGGGTGGCTATATGGATGCAGCAACATCTATTGCTGATGAATTTCTAGACTCAACAAAACTTATAGTTTATACGCAAGGCAAATCACGTTCACGCCAGAACATCGTTTCTAATCCTGGTGGTGAATGCGTAGATGAAAAAGTAATTCTTTTAATCGATGAATTTTCTGCTTCAGCAAGCGAGATTCTTGCTGGTGCCATTCAGGATAATGATAGGGGAACCATAATTGGTCGTCGTTCTTTTGGAAAAGGGTTAGTCCAAGAGCAGGTTTATTTCAAAGATGGTTCTGCTCTAAGGCTTACAACTGCTCGTTACTATACTCCATCAGGAAGAAGTATACAAAAACCCTACAGTTCTGGTGATGATGATAATTACTTCAACGATATCAGCACGCGCTTCCAGCATGGTGAATTTCAAGAGGCCGATAGCATTAAATTTACTGACTCACTAAAGTATTATACCTCAAAAGGGAGAGTAGTTTATGGAGGTGGAGGCATAATGCCAGATATTTTTATTCCGCTTGATACTAATGGAATTAGTCCATATCTAACAAAAGTTGCAAATCGAAACCTAATATATCGCTTTGCTTTTGACTTTACCGATAGGCATCGTAATGAGGTAAGAGGCATTAAAGATTTCGAATCGGTTAAAAAATATCTAAGTGGTTTCAATCTTCTTAATGAATTTGTAACCTTCGCTGAAAAGAATGGCATTGCTCCAAATCAAAAACATATAAATCATTCTAAAAAAATCATTGAAACTCAAGTAAAGGCTGTTATTGCTCGTAATATTATTGATGAGGATGGGTATTATCCTTACATCCTGCAAATAGATGAGACCCTGCAGAAAGCAATTAAGTTTTTTCAAAAAAACAGCATTAATGATGGTAAAGTTTCGGCTCTTTCTTCTAAACTAGATTTTGACAGATGGATAAGAGCTCAATTTAAGACAACAACACGAAAAGATTTGATATCACAATCTGCTTAAAAATAAAGAAGCCCCGAATGGGGCTTCTCTTTAAAAAAAACTCACCTCTTTGCAAACCCTCTTTGCCTTGGGTAGAATAGTACACCTAAACTTGCTGAAACAAACAATGGATTGTCTCCAATTGGAGGAAGTATAAAGAATGAAAATTTTGTTCTTGGTCTTGGAGCCAATTTTTCAGCTGTAGCACTAAACTTATTAAAATCCAAATCAAAGCCGAAACCTCCAGCATTAAAACTTCCTGAGGATTGAGAATCTGTTGTTGTTTGCGTATAACCATTTGGATAAACGGGAGGCATTGGCGGTATTTTTGTTGTTATTGTTGACGTTACCAAAGATAAATTGTATGATGGTTTGTACTTCAATGTTAATGCAACTCCTTTCCACGTGCTCTCATCAATATACTTTCCAAATCCCCATGTGTATCCGACGTTACCTGTAAACATAATATTCATATAGGTTGAATTCATATCAATCCTTAAGGTTCCTGCATCTAACGGAAACTTAAAATTGTAAATGACTAAGTCATATCCAAGACCCCAGTTAAAAGATTTCCAATTACTGGGACCAGTTTTGTATTCTGGCATTTTAAGGTTTATCATATTCATAAAAAACGAGTAACCTCCTCCATATCCATTCATTTTCCCAACTTTGTCAATATCCATACTAATGTATGTGCCGGTTAGCATTATTGAAACATAATATACTTTACCCCCTTTTTTCAGCCATTCGTTCCTAATATCATCGCTTTGCTGAAATGATGCATCAGAAGAGATTGATTCTTTTTTTCCTTTAAAAAGTGGATTTACCTTTCCTTTTTTAGGAATGGTATCTGTTTTTTTGACTATTTCCTCAAAACTTGGAGTAAGTCCATTAGTTGAAAACCCTTGACGAGATTGAAATGATGATTCCTGTGCTGAAGCTGTTACAAACAGTAACAGAAAGCAAATAATTAATAGTCTTTTCATGGTCTTGGAAGTTTGGCTTTTTCTAGAAATTTACACCAAAATAACTCTGATTCAATGTTTTATTGATCGTTTTTGACCATATGTCTAATTTCACATTTAAACATTCGTTTTACAAATGTCAATCAATATTAATTATTGATTTAAAAAAATAAACTAATCCTTAATACNNTTAAAAAAATAAACTAATCCTTAAATAGACTAAGTAATAAATTAGGATATCAATATTTTTTAAAAAATTTGTGCTATTTTTAAACCAACATCCACAAAAAAATTAAAAAATGAAAAAAATCAATTTCGTCATTTTCGCATCCATCGCTATTATTGGATTTTCTTGTTCTGGAAGTAGTTCAAGCAGCGATACTTCAAACAAAAACAATGCAGTTTGCGTTTGGGATAATATATCATTAAAAGAGTCTCCCGATGAAGCAGGGAAATGGCTTTGCTCTGTTAGTATTGGAGAAACAACAACATACCTCAAAGAAACTAAAGAGGATAATTCGGGAAAAAAGGCTGTTGAATATATTCTTGTAAAACTAAAGGATGGAAAAGAAGGTTGGGTTCAAAGTGATTTTGTTATAGTAGATAGTAAAGCCGCGGCTATTTTAGAAGATTCTGAGATTTATTCTCGCCCTGATCTATTAAATAAAACTGGGAAATTCTTTTCAAAAATGGATATCGTTGCCGTAAAATCAACTAAAGATGGTTTTATTGAAGTTGTGGGAAAAAGAAAAGATGGCAAATGGCTTGAAAGTGGCTGGCTAAAAGAAAAATCTGTCACTTATAGTGATATTGATGTGGCTGTTGCAAAATTTGCACGAAAAGCATTAGAAATATCCGATGTTCAAAAAAGAAATGAAGCTCTTAAAGAATTGGTAAACAATTCTGATTTTTCGAGTTCTTCTTTCATATCTTCTTTATTACCTCAAGAGCAAGAAGTTGCTGTTGAATTATCATCCGATACAACAAAAACTGAATAGTTTAATAAAATGAACCTAAGGCTCTCAATTTATAGATTGAGGGCCTTTTTTTATTTACTCATATAAGTCAAGATGCAAACATAACAATGGTTTACAATCTCATTGATATGTATCAATGCTAAAACTGTTGTAAAAAATGTTATTCGGCAGGTTCGTATTGATTTTTTTTCTGAATATTTACGCTAAGCCAATAAAAACTTTAACTTGTTACATCTAAAATAAAACCAAAAACCTATGAATGGGATATTCAGCTCCTCTATTGGTAAAAAACTAATTATGAGTATATCAGGACTTTTCCTGATGGTATTTCTTTTGGTACACCTTACCGTTAACCTTATGCTGCTTGTTGGAAATGGTGAAGTTTTTAACCAAGCAGCACATTTTATGGCAACCAACCCAGCCATAAAAATTATTGAACCTGTACTTGCAATCGGATTTATCATTCATATCCTATATGCAAGCATTATTACTCTTCAGAATCGAAAAACTAGACCTATAGGATATAGTAAAACCTCGTCAAATGGGGTTACTTCTTGGGCCTCCAAGAATATGTATATTCTTGGAGGTACTGTTCTGGTATTTCTTGTGATTCATATTACAAACTTTTACTGGAAATTGAAATTTGGTGAAGTTCCTTCAATCTCTGTCAATAACGGATTAACTCAAATAGACGATACTTATTCATTAGTATCAGGCTTATTTATCTCATACTGGTGGTTCGATTTAATCTACGTGGTTGGTGCTATAATGCTTGGATTTCACCTAAGCCATGGTTTTTGGTCAGCCTTTCAAACCATTGGGTGGAACAATAAAATTTGGATTAAGCGCCTTGAAGTTATTGCTTACATCTATGCAATAATTATCGCTGTTGGCTTTTCCATTATTCCTCTATATTTTTTAATCTTGAAATAATAATCTGATATATGAACAAGCTAAATTCAAAGATACCCGAAGGCCCATTGGCCGATAAATGGACAAAGCACAAAGCTTCGTTAAAGCTTATTAATCCCGCTAACAAGGCTAAACTTGATGTTATTGTTGTTGGAACTGGTCTGGCGGGTTCATCGTCCGCCTCTACTTTAGGAGAACTCGGTTATAATGTAAAAGTTTTTTGCTATCAAGATAGCCCACGCCGAGCACACTCTGTTGCAGCTCAAGGCGGTATAAATGCTGCTAAAAATTACAAGAATGACAACGACAGCGTCTATCGTTTATTCTACGATATGATTAAGGGTGGCGACTTTCGTGCCCGCGAAGCTAATGTTTACCGAGCTGCTGAAGTTAGTAATTTGGTAATCGACCATTATACAGCACTTGGTGTTCCCTTCGCCCGCGATTATGGTGGAACAATTGATAACCGTTCTTTTGGCGGTGTTCAAGTTTCACGAACATTTTACGCCAAAGGGCAAACTGGCCAACAATGTCTAATTGGAGCTTACTCCGCATTAACGCGCCAAATAGAAGCTGGAACCGTTACAATGTATCCTCGTAGAGAAATGTTGGATCTTGTAATTGTTGATGGAAAAGCCAGAGGTATAATCACCCGCAACCTGGTAACGGGTGAAATTGAGCGACACTCGGCACATGCCGTTGTATTGGCAACTGGTGGATATGGTACAATCTACTATTTATCAACACTTGCGCTGAACTCCAATGCTTCAGCCGCTTGGAAAGCCCATAAAAAAGGAGCATTATTTGCAAATCCAAGTTTTGTACAGATACATCCAACCTCAATACCCGTTATGAATAGCTACCAATCAAAGTTAACATTGATGTCGGAATCGTTGCGTAACGACGGTAGGGTTTGGGTTCCAAAGCAAGCGAAAGATCCACGAAAACCTAATGATATTCCTGAGGAAGAACGTGATTATTATCTTGAACGTCGTTATCCTGCATTTGGAAACCTTGTTCCTCGTGATGTTGCTTCACGTGCTGCTAAAGAACGCTGCGACGCAGGGTTCGGTGTAGGCTCAACAGGACTATCGGTTTATCTAGATTTTCGTGATGCTATCAAGAAAAAAGGTAAAAAGGCTATTGAGAATAGCTACGGAAACCTTTTCGATATGTACGAAAAGATTTCGGGAGAATCGCCATATGAAACTCCAATGCGTATTTACCCTGCAGGGCATTATACCATGGGAGGACTTTGGGTTGACTACAATTTGATGACAACTATTCCTGGTCTGTTTGCCGTTGGAGAAGCCAACTTCTCCGACCATGGAGCAAATCGTTTAGGTGCTAGTTCGTTGATGCAATGCTCTGGCGATGGGTATTTCATTTTGCCTTATACCATTACCGATTACCTTGCCGATGATATCAAAACGCCAAGAATTCAAACTACTATTCCTGAGTTTGAGCGAACTGAAAAAGAGGTGAAAGAAAGAATAGATAAACTTCTTGGCATAAACGGACAGGAAACAGCTACCTCATTCCATAAGAGATTAGGCAAAATAATGTGGGATTACTGCGGAATGGTTCGTAACGAGGAGGGCTTGAAAAAAGCACTTGTGATGATTAAAGAGCTTGAGGAAGAATTCTGGAAAAACCTTAAAGTTACAGGAACTGGCGATGAGTTGAATCAGGAATTAGAAAAAGCAGGTCGTGTCGCCGATTTCTTTGAACTGAGTAAACTCCTTTGCATCGATGCGCTTAATCGCAAGGAAAGCTGCGGAGCACACTTCCGCGAGGAAAGCCAAACCGAAACAGGTGAAGCGAAACGAGATGATGAAAATTTCTCCTTCGTTGCAGCTTGGGAATACAAGGGAGAAGGTCAAGAACCAGAACTCCACAAAGAAGAGTTGAAATTCGAATTTGTGAAACTTGCTGAACGCAGCTATAAATAATATTAATCGTTTTATCCCCGATAAAACCAATCGACAATGAACATTAAACTCAAAATATGGCGTCAACCAAATGCTAAGAGCAAAGGACGCTTTGAAACCTACTCGCTTACCGATGTATCATCGGATATGTCGTTCCTCGAGATGCTCGACTACCTCAACAACAATCTAATTCGGGAAGGGAAAGAACCCGTTGCTTTTGAGCACGATTGCCGCGAGGGAATTTGTGGTTCCTGTGGAATATATATTAATGGAAGAGCACATGGCCCTCAGCATCGTACAACAACTTGTGAACTTCGAATGCGCGAATTCAAAGATGGTAACACCATTACGGTTGAGCCATGGCGTGCAGCAGCTTTCCCAGTAATCAAAGATCTGATTGTTGATCGTAGCCCACTTGATAAGATAATGCAATCGGGAGGGTTTGTAACCATCAATGCAGGAGCAGCTCAAGATGCAAATAGCATTCTTGTTAATAAGAAAAACGCCGATGAAGCATTTGATTCTGCATCATGTATTGGCTGTGGAGCATGTGTTGCCGCTTGTAAAAACTCATCGGCAATGCTCTTTATAGCATCAAAGATCACCCATCTTGCTCAATTTCCTCAGGGTCAAGTGGAAACTCACCAACGCGTAAAAGCAATGGTTGCTAAAATGGATGAATTAGGTTTTGGCGGATGCACCAATACACGTGCATGTGAAGCAGAGTGTCCCAAAGGAATTTCCATCTCTAACATTGCAAAACTGAATAGAGAGTTTTTTGTAGCAAAACTGAAAGAATAAGATAATTATTTTGATATACATTAGAAGGCGTTGACTAGTAAGTCAACGCCTTTTCTTTTTATTCGCTAAGTCGACCAAGAAATTGATTTTGGAAATATTGTTTAAAAAAATTTGCAAGATTGAATTAATTAGTTTTTATTTGTACTGTATTAGTATAGTAGAACACTAAACCAGCAAAACATGATTCAATCTAAAGATCTCAACTTTGCATATCCCCGGCAACAAGCCCTTTTTAGCAATTTAACAGTGCATCTTGAGGCAGGTAGTATTACCGGATTATTGGGGAAAAACGGTGCAGGAAAAACCAGTTTACTAAAACTACTCACGGGTTTACTTTACCCCCAATCAGGAGAGTTATCTGTTCTAAACCATAATCCAAGAAAACGTGAGGTAACATTTCTTAGTGATATTTTCCTCGTACCCGAAGAGTTCTTCTTCCCACCAATCTCAATCAACGATTATCTGAAAGCGTATACTCCGTTTTATCCAAAATTTGATTATGAATTATTACACAACACGCTCAAAGAGTTTGACATTAATGCAACAAATAACCTACAACGCCTTTCACATGGGCAAAAGAAAAAATTTCTGATTGCATTCGCACTTGCGACCAGATGTAGATTGCTTGTCCTCGACGAACCCACCAATGGGCTTGACATCCCGTCGAAATCGCTTTTTCGAAAAATCCTAGCAGGTTCGCTCGATGAAAATCAACTGGTTATTATATCTACACATCAAGTAAAGGATGTAGAGAATCTAATTGATAAAATCATTATTCTAGATAATGGGAAAGTGATTTTTCAGCAGAGCATTGTCGATATCTCAAAAAAGTTCTGCTTTATTTCAGGTACATCAAATGATATAGAGGGGGCAATATACAGCGAAGCTGTACCTGGCGGATATCGAATGATAATGCCTAGCAATAATGCTGAAACAGAAATCGATATTGAATTGCTTTTTAATGCTATTATTAAGGGCCCGAAAATAGAATAAACCTATGCAAACAAATTATCATTTTTCAATACAGCGTTTTATAATTTTAATAAAATATTCGCTGAGGGTAAATAAGAAGACTGTTGGAATTTCGTTAGCAGGTATTAGTGGAATCCTGTTTTTATTGCTACTATTCTTTCAAAAAATGAGCAATTTTCAATTTTGGTCAAATCAGGGTTACATTGGAACTTTCATATTTTTCTTCTTTTCACTAGGAGCTCTTTACTCAAGTTCTTCATTCCCTGCATTCCGTTCAAAAGAGAAGAGCATCGCTTACCTTACACTTCCAGCTAGTACTTCTGAAAAATATTTTTTCGAGCTACTAACTAGGGTTATTGGCTATATAATCCTTATGCCACTGCTTTTTTGGGTAATTGCCAATATCGAAGGTAGTATAGCACATTACTACGAGCCTAGTTTTATTAACTACAAATTCTCATTCAAACAAGCATTGATTGATAACCCAATTCAAGGAGGATGGAAAAAACTTGCGATTATTCAAAGTGGCTTATTCGTTTTTATTGCAGCATTTGCTGGTGCAAGTCATTTTAAAAAGTCGCCACTTGTTAAATCATTATTTATGTTTTCAATTATTGTTATCAGTTATTTTCTGTACATCTACTTACTCCATAAAGGGCTTAACCTAGATAACTATACAGTTTCAAATCACAGAATGCTTTTTTTCAAAAGTGAGAAGGGATCTATAGCCTTTTTTGCAATTGTGGCTACAATTATAAATCTATCATTACTTGCAATTGCATGGTTCAGATTAAAAGAGAGGGAGGTTTAACTATGGAATTCAAAAATACTAAAGGGATCTTTCTGCAAATTGCCGATAGCATTTCGGAAAAAGTTATGGAAGGAAAATATCCCCCAGGAGATAAGATACCCTCAGTGCGAGATCTTGCCTTGGAAATGGGTGTAAATCCAAATACGATTATGCGTACTTATGGCGAATTACAATCGCGCGGAATTATTGATACCAAAAGAGGTGTGGGTTACTATGTGAGCAACGAAGCAATTGATATTATTCGTCAATGGAAACGGAAAGAGTTTTTTGATAATGATCTGCCTTTAATTGTAAGACAGACTAAAATACTCAATATCGCCTTTGAAGAGCTTAAACCATATTTCGATTAATACATTAACTATGACAAAAATGAAAATAAGTAAAATCATATTTATCTCGCTTCTAAGCATAATTGCACTCCTTATTTTGGCTTCTGCTTTAGACATTAGAATAAATGGGCATAGGAATGGTGATTTAACCGACATTAATTCAAATAAGCAAATTCTACCTTCATTTAAGGTGCTTTCTATAACTAATTGCAAAAATATAGATATCATAAAGAGCGATTCCATGCTTATTCATGCAACCTGGTTTAAAGACTCCCTGTCACCCAAAGAAATTTATACAATAAAGGATGATACATTAATGATTTCAGATATAAAAGAATATGTAAAGATCAAGATATCTGCTAACGAATCATTAAGAAGCATACTATTAAAAAAATCGAGAATTTCGGTTTCGTCAATCGCATCACCTAACATAGCTATTGGTCTGGACAAAAGCTATATCTTTTTCAAAATGGAGAAAAATGAAAAATCTTTTTTGAAAGCAATGGATATTACAGCTAAGAATCATTCAACCATAGGATCAAACGATTTTAAAATTGATTCGATAAGGATTGTTCTTCGGAATTCAGCTGCTAATCTTGGCTTACACGCAAAAAAAATTAGTGGTTTTTTATCAGATAGTTCGAGCATAAACACTCAGGTTATTGAGGAAATTTCAATGAAAAAAGATTCTACATGCAAAATTTATCTATTTAATTTTCAATAATACCAAACAATATTTAAACATACAATGTACTATGTATTGCATAATACTATAATGTGCACTATATTTACACCAATATAATACCATAAAGTTACCATTTATCAAAAATTATAATTATCAATATCAATAAGTTATCATACATTTGAATATAAAATTGCTTAAACGTGAAATTAGAAATTCAAAGTCTTTCAAAAGTTTACCCAAACGGTAATAAAGCATTAGACGAGGTTAGCTTGCATATCGAAAGTGGAATGTTTGGGTTGCTTGGGCCCAATGGTGCAGGAAAATCAACTCTCATGCGAAAGCTCGTTACCCTACTCGAGCCATCAAGTGGGAAAGTCCTTATAGATGGATTGGACATTTCAGAGCATCGTGATGATGTTCGTAAAATGCTAGGTTATCTACCTCAGGATTTTCGATTCTTTTCCAATCTCACAACCTATGAGTTTTTAGATTATGGAGCTCGCCTCTCGGGTATGAGGGAGAGCAAAATTCGCAAGAATGCTGTAGACCAAATGCTCGAAACGGTTGGACTATATGAGGCACGAGATCGGAAGGCAAACAAATTATCGGGTGGGATGAAACGAAGATTGGGGATTGCTCAAGCGTTAATAAATGATCCTCGAATTATCATTGTTGATGAACCAACAACAGGGCTTGACCCAGAGGAGCGAATTCGTTTCCGCAACTTACTCTCAACCATTAGCTCGCGTGATGTAATTATTATTCTATCAACACATATTGTTGCGGATATCTCGAGTACTTGTAAAAATATGGCTTTACTATCTAATGGTAAATTAGCGTATAATAGTACTCCTGAGAACCTTATTGATACTGCTCGAGGGAAAATTTGGCAGATGCAAGTAAATAGCGATGAAATGGATCGAGTTGGAAGTTTATTCCCTGTAACAACAACCATCCCAAATGACGAAGGATGGGAGATTGAAGTAGTTGCTGACGATCCTTCCCCGTTCAAGGGCATTCAAGTGGAACCAAACCTTGAACATGCTTACGTTTATTTTATGGATAAGCATTCGAATAATAAAATTATTGATATTGAATAATAAAGGCTATGCTATCAATATTCCAAATAAAAACTATTGCTCATTTTGAGGCCAAAACCCTTTTTCGAAGTTGGTTTTTCCGAATACTGGGCATTTTGATGCTCACAATTGTATTCTTTTACAACCTTGCTACAGTAGTTTTCGGGGAGGGTGAAATTCAGTTTGCTGTTCCATCAACTATTCCTTACTCGAACCTTATGTTTTTTAATGTGGTTCAAGCTATCATTGCTGTATTCTTGGCATCGGATTTCCTAAAAAGAGATAAAAAACTCGACACTACAGAAGTTATTTACACTCGCTCAATGTCAAATGGTGATTATGTCATTGGCAAACTTCTTGGAAACGTATTTGTTTTTACGACTCTAAATGTTGCCATGCTTGGAATGGCTTTGATTTTTAACTTGATATTAGGAACAGACACCGTAAACTGGATCGCCTATATCTACTACTTTTTACTAATCTCAATTCCTACTCTAATATTCATTATTGGACTTTCGTTTATCCTGATGAATATCATCAAGAATCAAGCAGTAACATTTGCCATTTTAATAGGGTACATTTTTCTAACCATGTTTTACTTAAAGAATCAATTCTACCACCTTTTCGATTACATGGTTTACAATATTCCAATGCTATATTCTGATATTATTGGATTTACCGACCTTAAGTTACTGATTATCCATCGGGCAATGTATTTACTACTTGGCCTATCTTTCATTGCGCTTAGCGTTTATCGATTATGGAGGTTGCCAAACAAGCCATATGCAAACATCTATCCCATCTCGCTGTCAATTATCCTTTTTGTTGGCGCAATTTTTCTTGGTTCAGTGCATGTTAAAAATGCAATGCGAGGTGAGAAATTAAGGCAAAGGATGATGGTTATTAACGATAAATACTCAAATTATAACCGTCTCACATTGCTAAATCAGAATCTTAAACTAAATCATAAGGGGAATACAATTGATGTTGATTGCTCAGTAAAAGGGGTTAACCAAACAAATGAAGCAATTGATACGATAATTCTCTCGCTCAACCCATCGCTTTTTGTTTCGAAACTTACACAGGATGGAAAGGAATTACAGATCGTAAGAAAGGAACACCTGATACTGATTAAACCAAATAGCAAGATTGAGCCAAATGACTCAATAACTATTAACATCTCTTATAATGGTAAAATTGATGATGAGGCTTGCTACATCGATATCGACGAAAAAACGAGAGCAAAAGGTGAAAGTTCTGATATGGTTAATATTGGTAAGATATATAACTATGTTTCCAAAAGTTTTGTATTGCTCACTCCTGAAAGCAATTGGTATCCAAAAACGAGTGTTGGTTTCAATAAAATGAATACGCTTTGGATGCTCCCCGACTTTTACAGATTCAACCTTTCAGTAACAACTACAACTGAGCTAACAGCAATATCACAAGGAGAAGCAACAACATCAAATAATACAACAACTTTTGTAAATGAAACAGCACTTCCCGGCTTATCGCTTGTAATTGGAAAATACAAAAAAGTATCATTCAACTCAAATCAACCAGAAATAGGAGCATACATTAAACCAAACCACGATTTTTTTAATAAAGTTTTTAAAGATATTAAGGATACGACACAACGAATTATTTACAGTGCATTTGAAGATTATAGTTTAAAACTAAATATGCCATACCCCTACAAGCATCTACTTCTTGTTGAGGTGCCAATGCAAGTGTTTTCACATCAACGTTTTTGGGCAAACCATATGGAACTGATGCAACCTGAGCTCATTTTCGTTCAGGAAAAAGGAGGCCAGAATAGATTTTTCACTTTCGAACGTAACATCGAAAGGAATAAGAAGTGGGGTTCGGGGAAAGGATTAAGCGATAAGGAACTTCAGGTCGAAGAACTAAAGAACTTCCTTTCAAGTTTTACAAAACAGGCAACAACAACGGTAAATTTTCGAGATAATCAGATAAAAGAAGAGGATCAACCGAACCCTTATTACATCTATGATAATTTCTTTGCCTATAACCATCCAGTTGTTTCGAAAGAATTTCCAATTATTAATACTATTCTGGGTTCATACCTCACAAATCAAACTAATGATAAGAAAAAACAATGGTATTCAGTGGGATTTAGTGAAGATGAGCGTGCTGTACTCCTTTTACAAAAAGAGAATTTAACCCAAATAATGCTAAACCCAGATTACTATAGTCTAGCAGATAATATCATCAAAATGAAGGGAGATGTACTTTTATCGCTTCTTGAAAAGAAGGCTGGGAAACCTCAACTTGATGAAATTTTAAAGAACATATTCATGAAGTATAAAGGAAAACCAATTCCTTTTGATGAGATTAATAATCAAATAAAAGAAAAAACGGGTCAAGATTTTGGTTATCAACTCAATAATTGGCTAAAATCCGATAAACTACCCGGTTTTAGAATTGGAGAGGTTGATGCATACAAAGTAACTGATGGCGAGCATCAACGATACCTATCGCGTATATCGATTGGAAACGACGGGGATATAGAGGGAATTGTGAAAATTGCTATCCGTGAAGAGAGTAATAATAATGACAACAATAATGAAGAAAGAAAGATTGACTATAAGGCTTATGAAATAGGAGTTAATCAGGTAAAAACCTTAAGTATATTATCTGATAAGCAACCTTCGAAAGTAATAGTAAGTACCAATGCCGCAATGAATGTACCCGTAAAATATGAAATCTCGATACTTAAAGTTGAAGGAGATGGGAGCATGAAAGCACAAGCAAATGAGAAAACTACACCACTTGTACAATGGGATGAACCAGGAGAGATTGTTGTTGATAATGAGGACTCATGCTTTCACGTTGTTAATGTGTCGAAGCAAGGCTTACTTATCAAAGTTGCCAATAAGTTTAAAAGACCAGGCGAAGAGTATCAAGGCTACATGTGGTGGATGGTTAGTGGTAAGTGGGGAAAATATGTAAACTATCAATTCTATGGGAAGTATTTACATTCAGCCGAAAGTATACGTTCTGGAGGGGGGAATGCTAAAGCAATTTGGAATATTCCTATAAGCAATAAGGGGCAATATGATATTTACACATTTATTCCAAGAGACAAAGCAGAGGAAGATGAGCAACATTTAGGTGAATATCACTATACCATTCATCACGATGATGGGGAAAACAAAGTAACAATTAACTGTAAAGATATAGATGGATGGGTATTACTTGGCACTTACTACTGCTCGCCAGGTAATACAACTGTTGAACTAAATAACCAATCAAATTCGAGAGTGGTTATTGCAGATGCTGTAAAAGCAGTGAAACTTTAAAAATCGATTTAAACAATAAACATATATAAAGCCATGTATAGAAAATTGATTATCCAATTATTAGTCATTCCTTTTTTGAGCTGGGGTTACCACTATGCAAAAGGGCAAACCACAATAACGCTCGATAAGGCATTGGAAATTGCAGGGCAGAATAGCCCCGACATTCAGCAATCGCTACTTAATCTTGAGCGGTATAAAGAATCACTCAACGCAACAAAAGCATCGCAGAAATCTAGGTTTCAGTTAACAGTTACTCCTTTTGATTATTCAAACTTGCGCAAATTCGATGATTATACATCAAAATGGTATACTACTGAACAAACAAAATCTAGCGGAACATTCACCGTATCACAGCCTTTTCTTCCTACAGACGCTACAATTTCGTTAAACAATGAATTTGGATGGATGAAAACATATAATGAGAGCGGTGGTGTTACTAACCCGACGAATAAATCATTTAGTAATAATCTTTATGTCAGCATTGATCAACCCCTTTTCACTTATAATAAACGAAAAATCGAACTCAAAGAACTTGAGCTCGAATATGAAAATGCAAACCTAAACTACACAATGCAGATGCTCAACCTAGAAAAGGGTGTAAGTCAACTTTTTTATCAAGTATATATGGCTCAAATGAGTCTTAATATTGCAAAAGATGAACTAGAAAAAACCCAGCAAAGCTATGATATAATATCCAATAAGGTTAATGCTGGATTAGCCGCCAAAGAGCAGCTATATCAGGCAGAGTTAAACCTGATGAATGCTAAATCTACACTCCAAAACAGAGAGGTTGAACTTGAAAACATTAAAGATGAATTTAAAAATTACTTAGGAATTGCAATTAAGGATGAGTTGATTACCCTTGCCGATATTACAGTTACTCCCACGAATGTTGACTTAACTATCGCCGTTCAACATGCACTTGAATCGAGAATGGAACTTCGCCAAAAACAAATTGAAATTGAAAATTCACAATTTGATCTTATTAAAACTAAAGCAATTAATGAGTTTAAAGGAGATTTAAACCTCTCTATAGGCTTATTTGGTGAAAATGAAGTTTTAGCAAACACATATGATAACCCAACTCGAAGCCCAAAAGTTTCTGTAACTTTTAGCATCCCAATTTTTGATTGGGNNCAACCCGTAGTCCAAAGGTTTCTGTAACCTTTAGCGTCCCAATTTTTGATTGGGGGGAGAAAAAATCAAGGATAAAAGCACAAGAAGCATTAATTAAATCGTCTAACCTAAATCTTGATAACCAAAAAAATCAGATTGAACTGAATATCCGTAAAGTTTATCGCAACATTCAAAACCTGCTAAACCAAATTGAAATTGCGAAGCAAAACGAAAAAAATGCTCAGCTGACCTACGAGATTAACCTTGAGCGCTATCGTAATGGCGATTTAACAAGTATGGATCTGAAACTTTACCAAAATCAGCTATCAGAAAAAAAGATTTCGCTAGTCCAAGCGCAAATAAACTACAAACTTGAACTTTTAAATCTTAAAATACAGTCGCTTTACGATTTTGAAAAAAATCAACCTCTCGTACCAACAACATTATTTAGTAATCAGAAATAATATCATATATATGAAAACAAGAGCTATAATATACCTATCTGCAGCCATAATCGCTGTGTCATGTAACTCGTCAGAAGAGAATAAAACTAGTGAACCTGAAATTCCAGTATCGGTGAGTAATGTGACCTTAACATCTATCGAAAAGGTAATAAATACGAACGGAACCGTTTATCCGATGCAAAAAGCTGAATTTAAATCGGAAATTTCGGGAGTATATAAACTGATGACGAATCCAATCTCAGGGAAAAAATACAGATTGGGTGATTTGGTTAAAACTGACGAAGTAATTGTTTCTCTTGAGGATCCTGAGTATGAAAACTCTATTGCGATAGAATCAAAGAAGCTAAACCTTGATATTGCAGAGCAGGAATATACTAAGCAACAATCGCTTTTTGAAAAGGGTGGAGTAACTCAGCGCGAAATGCGTAATGCCGAAGTGAGCTATACCAATGCAAAATACGACTACGAGAATTCAAAAATCAAACTCTCAAAAATGAAAGTGGCATCTCCATTTGGAGGAGTTATCGTTGACCTTCCATACTATACTCCAAATGTTCGCATTGCTACAACACAGCCGCTTTTTACAGTAATGGATTATGGTCGAATGTATATGGAGGTTAGTTTACCCGAAAAATATGTTAACGATTTGCAATCGGGCATGAAGGTTCGTTTAACCAGCTACAATCTTCAAAAAGATACCATTTGGGGAATTGTAGCCGATCTCTCCCCTGCCATCAGCGCCGAAACCAGAACTTTTAAAGGAAGAATTGATATAAACAATCCTAACCATCGACTTAAGCCAGGGATGTTTGTTAATGCTGATATTGTTATCGCCAAAAAGGAGAATGCAATTGTTGTCCCAAAGGAACTGGTACTAAGAAATAATGACTTTCAGTATGTTTTTGTTATCGATAAAAGCATCGCAAAACAACGCGAGGTTTCTACTGGGATTGAGAATGGAAACAACATCGAAATCACTTCTGGCTTAAGCAAAGATGATAGATTGGTCGTAAAAGGCTATGAAACTCTAAAGGATAACAGCAAAGTAAGGGTTATAAAATAGTATCAAAAAGTTCTCAGTGTAACTCTGTATTTAAAAAAAATAAACACAGAGAATACCTAGAAAACACGAAGGAATACTGATGATAAAATGTTAGAGATTTAATAAATCTCTTAATAATCGAAAATTATTATGAAAAAAATAGCACAATTCGCTGTAGATTATCCGATATCAATCCTAATGATAATACTAGGGGTTGGAGTGCTTGGCTGGTTCTCGTACGATAAACTCAGCGTAGATCTATTCCCCGATTTAAATAATCCGCGCCTTTTTATAGAGGTTCGTTCGGGTCAGCGTCCACCAGAGGAAATGGAAAAGCAGTATGTCGATCAGCTTGAATCAATGGCTATTCGTCAATCGAATGTTACTGAGGTTTCATCTGTTATTAGAGCAGGAGCTGCCCAAATTACAGTTGAATACGGATGGAAAACTGATATGGATGAAGCTTTTCTTGATCTCCAAAAAGAGGTAAACTCTTTCAATCAAGACAGTAAAGCAGATGAAATAAAAATTACCCAACATGATCCAAACAGTTTGCCAGTTATGATTATTGGTTTTAGCCAACCTGGTAAAACCGATCTTAATCAGCTACGAAAGGTTGCCGATCATTACATCCGAAACGAACTAATTCGCCTCGAAGGAGTAGCCGAGGTTGAAATTACGGGTCAAGAAGAAAGTGAACTTAGAGTTAGTACCGATCCATCAAGGTTAACAGCTTACGGTTTAACGCTAAGCGATCTGAGTCAAAAAATAATGTCGCAAAATCAGCAAATATCCGGAGGCACCATAGTAGAATCGGGAATGCAGTATATAGTTAAAGGAGTTGGGCTACTCAAAAATATCGATGATTTTAATGGTCTTATTGTTGGATATAAATCAACTGTTACAGGTGATCCCTCAGGATTAAAGGCGCCAATCTACCTTCGCGAAGTTGCAGATGTAAGTATCACCAATCAAATTCCCAAAAATATTGTAAGACTAAATGGCGAACGTTGTCTTGGGCTGGCAATCTATAAAGAAACTCGTTTCAACACGGTTAAAGCTGTTGAGCAGATAAACAATGCTCTTGAAGGGATCCGCAAGGCTTTACCAGAACATAAAATCGAAATTGTTACCAATCAGGGAACATTTATAAGTCAAGCTGTTGGCGAGGTTAAAGATAGCGCATGGATGGGAATGATCTTAGCGATATTTGTTCTTTTCCTTTTCCTTCGTAGAGTAGGAACTACTCTTATTGTTGGGTTTATAATCCCCATATCTATTATTGCCACGTTTACTGTAATGTATTTCACAGGGTTAAACCTCAATATTATGACATTAGGAGGCTTAGCGCTAGGTGTAGGTATGCTTCTAGACAATGCAATCGTAATTATTGAAAATACGTTTAGGCACCACGAAGAAGGTGAGTCGGTTCGTGATGCAGCAATAAATGGAACAGCTGAAGTTGGGATGGCAATCGTTGCTTCAACATTTGCATCAATAGTTGTGTTTCTTCCTATCGTTTATATGCATGGTGCATCGGGAGAGTTATTTCGGGATCAAGCACTAACAGTGACTTATTCGCAAATTACATCGTTATTTGCAGCAATTCTTTTTTTACCAATGTTTTACAATTTCTTTTTCAAGAAAAAACCTGCACCAATTAAAACCTCATCTCTTAAGTTTGAATGGTACGGAAGGCTTCTTGATAAGGTCTTGAATAAAAACAAACTAATAGTATTTCTCACTCTTATTGTAATTGGAGGAACTCTATTATTAGTTCCTTATATCGGAACAGAGTTTATGCCAAAGGCTGATAGCCGGGAGTTTACCTTTGATATTAAAATGGAAGAGGGAACAACTTTACAGCGAACCTCATCGGTAGTGGATAATATCGAATCTATAATTAAAGACGCCTTAAATGAAAACATCGAACTGATTTATAGCCATAGTGGTCCATCAACAGGTCTTTCTGATAACTCAAACTCCGTTTATACTGGCGATAACACTGCAAATATTAGAGTAATTCTAAAGCAAAACTCAAAATACACACCCGATCAAGTTATGAGCCTGATTACCAAAGCCACAAGTGGAGTTCAAGGGCTCGAAGTAAAATTTAACCGAGAAGAATCAACCCTAAAACAAATTTTAGGCACGAACGAAGCCCCTGTAGTTGTCGAAATTAAGGGGCAGGATATAGATCTTTTATCAGAGATTGCCGACAGCGTAAAAAATATAATGCTTAACCTTAAAAGTATTTATAATGTAAGATCATCAATTGAAAAAGGGGCTCCTGAAGTGGAACTAAACATTGATCGTGTAAAGGCAGGAATGTACAATATTTCCATTCAAACAATAGTTGATCAACTAAAAAACCAACTTGATGGGTTAGAGGCTGGTCAGGTTGAACAAGGAGGAGAACTTCGTCCTATCAGTCTTAGAATACCTGAAAAAGGTCTTTCGCAAATTGACGAACTTACAATAAATAGCGGTAATCAACTTTTCAGGCTGAGCGAAATATCAACCATTCATATTACTCGATCTCCTCAAGAAATTCATCATAGAAACCAAACCCGCTTAGTAAAAATATATGCCATGAAATCGGGGAATATTCCATTAGATAAAATTGCCAAGGAGATATCGACTAAAACCTCATTAATCAGCTTACCATCTGATTACAAAATTCAAATTACTGGCGAGGAAGAAAAACGAAAGGAAGCGATGAAAAGCCTTTCTCTGGCATTTATTCTATCTATCGTTCTTATATACATGGTAATGGCATCGCAGTTTGAGTCGCTAATTCATCCATTTACAATCTTGCTTACCATCCCACTTGCGCTTGTTGGTTCGATATTGAGCTTTTTTATTATAGGTAGTGCCTTGAATATCATTTCGATAATAGGGATTATCATGCTTGGCGGTATAGCAGTAAACAACTCAATTATTCTTGTTGATAGAATTAATCAGCTAAAAGGTGAAGGTTTAGATAGGCGAAGTGCTATTATTAATGCCGGAAGACAGCGTATTCGCCCAATATTGATGACAACTTTAACAGCAATACTTGGATTAGTGCCCATGTTAATCGGTTTTGGTGAGGGAGCAAGCCTCCGACAACCAATGGCGGTGGCTGTAATAAGCGGTTTATTTACCTCTACCCTACTTACACTGGTTGTAATTCCATGCTTCTACTATACCTTCGATTTAATCGGAGCACGTTTCTCAAGGAAAAAAACTGAATAATTGCATTTGGTATGGAATTTATTATAAAACGTAAAGTATTAATAAGCATGTTATTTATTGGGATTACCCTTTTGGGGTACGTATCCTATAAAAAGCTTGCTGTTGAAATGCTTCCTAACGCTGAACTACCTTTTTTGATTGTTCAGGTTAGCCCTCCAATGAATAGTGATCCAAACTACTTGGAACAAAAAGCCATTATCCCGCTCGAAGGAGCCATTGGAACTCTTGAAAACATTGAGCGAATAGAGTCGAATATCTATCCAAACTACGGCATTATCATTGTTTCTTTTCAAAAAAGCACTAATTTAAAATACACTTATCTTAAACTTCAGCAAAAAATTGATCAGGCTAAATCTCAAGTTCCTCAAGGGGTATTCGTTCAATTAATGCGATTTGACATAAAACAGCTCTCAGGGAGTTTTATGAATATCCAAATTAGTAGCGAGGGAGGTATTGAGCGTTTACGCAATTTGGTTGATAAGAAAATTCGACCCGAACTGGAAAATGTTGATGGTATTGCCAGAGCAAGCGTGTTTGGAGGTAAAGAAAAAACAATTGAGGTTATAATAGATCCCGAAGCATGTAAATCATATGGCATTACCACCTCGGAAGTAAGAGCTGCATTATCAAATAGCGAAAAACAGAAAACCTTTGTAGGTAAAGTTTTAGATGGTAGTAATCGCCTATTCGTTCATGTTAGCGCTGAATACAAAGATGTTAACGATATTGAACAGATAGTTGTTGCTAAAGGTCCAATATTCCTAAAAGATATAGCAAAAGTTTTCTTTGGCTTTAAAAAAGAAACATCTTATAGCCGAGTTAATGGCAAAGATGCCATAACAATAATGCTGATGAACGATAATCAGGCAAATCTCATTGACTTATCTCATCGAACTAACGAAACCATTGATAAACTAAATGCAAAATATAAGGAGCAGGGAGTAGAAATAATTGTTCAGAGCGATACTGCAAAAGATTTGGAGAAAAATATTAATGACATCATTAATCTTGCAATAACAGGGGGATTACTTGCCATTTATATTCTTTGGCTCTTTTTACGAAACATTAAGATTGTATCTGTTATTGGACTTTCGATTCCCATTTCGATGTTTGCTGCATTTAACCTTTTCTATGCATTCAACATCTCAATAAACTCTCTATCGCTAATTGGAATGGTTTTGGCAGTTGGAATGCTTGTTGATAGTAGCGTGGTTGTATTAGAAAATATATTCCGGCATCGGAGTAATCCTAATAAAACACTTAATCAAGCAGTAATTACAGGAACCAGTGAAGTTTGGCGCTCAATATTTGCATCAACAATTACAACCATAGTTGTTTTTGTGCCATTCTTATTCAGCGATAATTTCTTCATTAAAATTTTAGGCAATCAGATTGGGATCTCAATAATTTCTTCATTAATAATCTCTCTTTTCGTTTCGCTCCTTCTAATACCATCGGTAACACATACTTTGCTTTTAAAAGAGCAAACTGTTCCATTAATTAATAGGTTAGATCTAAGGAACAGAATGATCCAAATATACGTGGCTCTTTTAAAAACAACCCTTCGCAAACCTATACAAACCATACTTACCGGTGTTTCTCTATTCTTCATTTGCATCCTTTTAAGTGTTACAATCAGTCTAACAGAACAGGAGGATGCTGTAACGAGTCAAATTCCGGTTTATGTTAATATGCAGGCAGGTTCTTCAATCGAAACTTGCGACAAAACAGTTAAACTGATTGAAGACTATTTAAAAGATTGGCCAGAAATTAAACTCCTTACTTCACGAATTCAAACCGAAAGCGCTGTGCTTACTATTGAACTAAATGAAGATTTCGAAAAAATTCAAGGGAATGATATAGAAACTTTAAAAAACAACATACGAGAAAAAACATCTGATATTCCTAATGCCATAATATCGTTTGAAGATACCAATGCAAGTGGAGGCGGAGGCAGAGGAGGCGGTGGAGAGACCATTGCTTTTGCAGGTATGCTAGGCATAGGCGATAATTCTGAATCGATTATTCTCAAAGGTCAGGATTTCGAAAGGATGCGCAAGGTTGCTGAGGATTTAAAGTATCGTCTACAGGAAAAGACAAGATGGATTAATATGAGCGTTCAATCCGAACGACCCGAAGCCCAACTGTTGTTCAACCAGCTATTGATGAACGAACTCAATATTCCGTTAAACGAGGTAAACTCTGCAATGAATAACTTCTCGAGCGAAATATCAACAGGAGTAAGATTCAAACAACGAGCAGAGGAATACGATATCATTATCCGAGAAAAAGAGGAGCAACAGATTAAGCCCAAAGAGCGAAATATTGAAGATCTTAAGCGCCTTCAGGTTCGCGATGCTAAAGGTGGAAGTCATGATTTACAGTATATCTCAAAGGTAAGCTATGCTAGTGGAATCTCACAATTAAACAGGGTAAACCAGGAGAAACAAATAGTAATAAAATTTGCTTATCCTGAAAGAGCAACAAGAACCAAGGAAGCATTAGAGTTCTATCGTACTAATGTTGACTTAATTGTGTCAAGTTACTCATTTCCTGCTGGAATAGTTGCTGAGGTTAAGCATGATAACATGGATCTTGGTGAATTCTACTTTATTATTGGCGTCGCTCTCCTACTAATTTTTATGATTTTGTCTTCAGTTTTTGAGTCCCTATCTACTCCATTTGTACTAATGTTCACTATACCATTAGCAGCTATTGGCTCTATGTTAGCGCTAATCCTTACAGGAAAAAGTATGTTTAATGCTAATTCTCTTACAGGGTTTTTAATTCTTATTGGAGTTGTAGTTAATAATGGCATAATACTAATAGATTATACAAAGTTATTACAAAAACGGGGCATCAGAAGATATCGAGCAATAATGATTGCGGGGATTTCTCGTGTCCGTCCAATTTTAATTACATCGCTAACAACGATCATCACACTATTACCTTTAGCCCTAGGTAAAAAGGAGTATGTAGGTGTTATTGGTGCACCATTTGCTATCACAGTAATGGGGGGGTTAACTTTTAGTACAATCCTAACTCTAGTATTTATTCCAACATGCTATTCGGGGCTTGAGAATGGATTAGCCTGGGTAAGAAGTCTTAAACAGTGGGTGAAAATTTTAATGTTTTCATTGCTAATCGGTGGATTTGCTCTAATCTATTTTAAGGTTGATAGCTTTGTTTGGAAATTGGTTGATATAACTGTCCTATTTATTGCAACACCTGCAATTACTTATTTTTTGATTTCAAGTACTCGCAGAGCTCAATCAACACTTATTCCAAATAATGAATCTATAATTATTAAAATAGGGAACCTTGTTAAGGTGTACGAACGCGAAGGGTTATTCTCGCGGGAGTGGAACTCAGGCCAAAGGTTAACGAATAGATACACTCAAAAACCTACATATACATCATGGAAAGATTATATTAACTATAGTTGGCAAGTTCCATTACTACTATTCTTAATCTACTTCACCTATTTTAGGCTCGATAGTGGGTGGTGGACATTTGTTTTTATCCATTTTACTGGGTTATCGCTAATTTATACGTTAAAACCCTTAAAGTATAGGCTTGAACAACTAAGTCCGAAACGAAAATGGAAACAAAAGTTTTATGCCAAATTACCTAGAATCCTTCTTTGGCTATTTCCACTTATCAACTTAGTAATTCTAGGTCTTAGATGGCATGGTATAGCATATATTATAATTATCGGAATGCTTTGGTTTATCGGGTTAACCATATACTTAACTGCTAAGAAACTGTATGAGCAGAACATTAATGTTGATAGAATTGAAGGACGCTTTGGGGGTTTACGAAGGGCATATTATAGGCTGATTAAGCAAACTCCATTACTTGGAAAGCGTCGTCAACCGTTCAAGGCACTTTCGGGTGTTTCGCTAGAGATTGGAACAGGTATGTTTGGCCTACTTGGCCCAAACGGTGCTGGTAAAACTACATTAATGAGAATAATCTGTGGAGTACTTGACCAAAGCTATGGTAAGATATTCATTAATGGAATCGATACGCTTGAAAAGCGTGAGGAGCTTCAAGGACTAATTGGATATTTGCCTCAAGAGTTTGGAACATATGAGAACATGTCAGCATGGAGTTTTCTCGATTATCAAGCAATCTTAAAAGGAATTTCAAACAAAGAAATTCGCCACGAAAGGATAAACTACGTGCTAAATGCAGTTCATATGTATGAAAAAAAGGATCAAAATATTGGCTCCTTCTCAGGAGGTATGAAACAGCGCATTGGTATTGCACAAATTCTACTTCATCTGCCAAGAATTCTTGTTGTTGATGAACCAACAGCAGGTCTTGATCCTCGTGAACGAATCCGTTTCAGAAATCTACTTGTTGAATTGAGCCGCGATAGGGTTGTAATTTTTTCAACTCACGTAATTGAGGATATATCCTCATCATGCAACCAAGTAGCTGTAATCAATAAAGGCAAATTAAAATTCTTAGGTCAGCCACAACAAATGTCTACCCTAGCAGAAGGTCATGTTTGGCAGTTTAATTTACCTAGCAATGAATTCGAAAACTTTAGCCAAAAGCAGCTAATCGTTCATCACCGACAAGAAGGTAACGATATTAGAGTACGATGTGTTTCAGCTGAAAAGCCACACCCTGATGCTACACAGGTAAAACCAGTACTCGAGGATGCTTATTTATGCTTACTAAAAGGGATTGTAGAAGTTAAATTTGTTTAGTCTTGATATAATATTTATAGATATGAATAAAATACGTCTCCTTTGGAGGATGATTCGCTATAACCTTCAAATTGTTTTCTCAGGTAAGTTTATATGGTTTCTATTAGCTTCGGTTGCATTTTTTCTGTTCGTTTGCACAATGATGGCTTTTAACAATAGTAACATTAGGCAACACGACATTTATGATGTTTTAATTATACCTGGCATATTATTGATCTTCTATCCAACTGTTTTTGGAATTCAACACGATACTGACTCACGAACAATTGAATTAATATTCGGGATTCCTGATTACCGATTCAGAGTTTGGCTTTTCAGGATTTTGATTATTTACGTATTTGTTTTTATACTTCTTGTGCTCTTTGGAGTAGCTGCAGTTGTACTAATCGAGCCGATACCTGCAATAAATTTCGCTTTTCAACTAATGTTTCCTCTATTTTTTCTAGGGAATATGGCTTTCTGGGTATCAACAATAATCCGCAACGGAAATGCAACGGCAGTTGTTATGGTAGTACTGGGTATTCTTTTATCAATTCTAAGCGAGATTCTTAGAAATTCCTATTGGAATATCATGTTAAACCCATTTCAAGTTCCATCCGATTTAAACCAAGAAATATGGATGAAAATTGTGTTAAAAAACAGAATATTTCTCACCGTAGGAGGAATCCTATTCCTTTTAGCAGGAATGTTGAAGCTTCAAAAGAGGGAGAAGTTTATTTGAAAAATAGAGGGACTTATTCTATAGGTGATCCCTCTTTTTTTCCTCTCATATGAATAATGAGTCCATTCAAAAAATTGCGAAGCAACTGATCTCCACAGGGTTTATAATTTGGGTGATCGTCCTTACGAAAAATAGCACTTAGCTCACTTCGTGTTACATTATAGTCCACAAGTTTAAGGATACTGATAATTTCATCATCCCTAAGATGAAGGGCTACCCTTAACTTTTTGAAAACATCGTTATTGTCCATAATACTAATGAAGTTTTTGCTAATAATGATGGGGTAAAAATAAACTTAATACTCTAATCATTAAACAATCTTTGAAAAAATGTTTAAAGCATTATACATCCTATCAATTTTAACTTTAAGTTTTGTCCATGTATTAGCCCAAACAAACGATACTATTCTGATTAGAGAATTGATAGATAAGTTTTTCGAAACAAACCAAAAAGATAAATATAGTAAGCAAATTATTAAACTTAAGCCTAACTATGATCTTGTATATAATCACTTAAAGTTTGGTAAAAAATATTCTTCTAATGTTCCTAAAGGTTTTTGGGAACACAATTTTAAAAACGAAATAGGAGTTGAGCATCCAAACTTAGTATTTATTCCATACAGCTATGATCACCAACAAAAGTACCGTATTAGAATTTTTCTGCATGGAGGAGTATCAACATTTAATATGAGAGAATGGGTTGGATCAATTGACAGAAGTGATACTATTTGGAGCTCATTAAATACAATAAATCTTTTCCCAGCATCTTGGGTGTTTTCAAAATGGTGGAGTTACAGCCAGTATGAAAATATTTCGAAACTCTTGGCATACGTTAAGGAAAACTATAATATAGATGAAAACATGGTATATATAACTGGCATTTCAGATGGAGGAACAGGAATATATTACCTATCAAATTTCTATCAAACTCCATTTTCATGTTACTTGCCATTTATTGGAAGCATGGAAACCTTACATTACCAGTATAATAAACAGTTATATGTNNAAATTTCTATATCGTTAATGGAAGAAAGGACGAAGTTTTTGATATCAACTATGTTATACCTACCATAAATGAACTAAAAAAAGTATCTAACGAAGTGAAATTTTTTATTGTTGACTCATCATCTCACAATATGAAATGGTATCCCACCTTAAAGGATTCAATAAAATTGTTTATCAATCAACACAAGCGTAACCCATTCCCAGATTTAGTGAACTTCTCAACCGAGAAGCCTGATACTTTTGGTCGTAAATTTTGGGTAAAAATTGAAAAGATCGGAATAAAAAAAGAAGTTCTAAAAGATGAGTTAAATACAACTATGATTTATGGTAAAAACTCACAAATCTTTCCTCGAACTAGAACCTTTGGCCAAATTGAAGTATCAAAAAAAGGAAACGTCGTAACGGCTAAAACAAAGAATGTAATTAGATACACCCTACTTATCTCTCCCAGTCATTTTGATATTGGCGAACCCATCGAAGTATACACAAATGGCATATTATCCTTTAAAGGATTTGTTTCAAAAAATTTAGAAACACTTCTAAAATATTACATTTTGGATAACGATAGAGAAATGCTTTACGCATCCGAAATAGAAATTAAAGTAGGAAAGGCATATAAAGATTAAAGAAGAATCACCTAACTAAACACATCCTAACTTCCATCATAAAACTCTTTAATAGATCATAAACATCAGAGCAATTTCTTTTAACCTTGTCATCTATAGTTTTTCGAAAAACAGCAAAAGAGCCTTTATCTTTAAGATTATAACCTATTAACATTGTCCATTTAACAACGTTGATATTCAACTCAGACTGATTAAAACTGTTAAAAAAATCGCATGGATATTTTTCAACAAACACTTTACAATTTAAAGCAACTAACTCATCAAAAGTTCCATCAGAAATATCTACTATCTGATTAAATAAGAAAAAATAGAAAGGTCTCACCTCAGAGTTACAAGAAATCAAACTATCCAAAATTCCATATAAAATCTGCTGATTTCTAATATCGACTTCTCCTTTATAAAACTTTTTTGCATTTTCATCAACATGCCTATGAGCTAAATAGAAATTTAAAGGGTTTCCATTTAGAGTATTAAGTTTAACTTTATTAATATATGATGAGCTATTCCTATGCTTGTTAGAATCAATTCCCTGCCCATTAGCACCAATAATTACAAAGAACATAAAAGTAAAAAGAACAGATCTCATGGTTGAATCAATAAATAGCACATTAAAACCTCATAATTGTGCTGCAAATATTGTTCTTTTGTATTACTATTCAAATGGTTTATAAAAAAATTAATAAAATGAATAGGGTATTTTATGGAAAAAGGATCATTTATGTATCCTATATAAAAAAAGTTATGAAAAAAGTTATTCTGCTACTTACTATTCCTGGGTTAATTTTACTAACAGCTTTCATACAAAAACGAGGCCCCTATATCGATGGAGTATATAAAGCCAAAACCCAAGCACAATATACCTACGAGCCTTACGTTGGATATGTAACGATTACTGTTAAAGAGGGGTGGCCTGTTAATGCTGAATTTACAATTGTTGACACAGCAAAAAACGAAGTTTTTAATGACCAATATGAAAAAAACTTTGAGGGCAATCAGCACTACATTAATCAATGTAGAAATGATTGGAATGGTATAAAAACTTATCCAGAAATTTTCAAAAAAGTTCAAGTCATTGAAAAGGTTGATGCCATATCCGGTGCAACATGGTCGTACAATTTCTTCAAACAAGCTGTTATTGAAGCACTAAAGAATGCAAAAAAATAAATAAGCCTATTTTAACATAAATTTGAAAACCTTTTTTATTAATATTAAGTAAAACAAAGTTGCTGTCATATAACATAAGTCATTTTTATGTTTACCATTTTTAGTTTATTTTGTCAAAATTTTGAATTATGAGCATGAATAATTGGTACGGTCAGTTTATGATTATGTTTGGGGGAATAATGACCCTTTTCTACATAGGAGTTGGTCTATATTTTATTCTTTCTCCCAATCTCATACACATCGATAGTTTCATTCGTTATTTATTAGGCGGAGTATTCATCTTTTACGGAATATACAGAGCCTTTAGAGTTTTCGAAAAAATTAAGGAGGTTTTTTCCTCTAACAATGAGCAAAATGATTGACTTAAAATGATGCCAAGTAATATCGATATAGTTACAAGGCTTAGAATCAGATATTCAATTTTTTATTATTATTGCGTGCCAAACTTTGGTTTAACTCAAAGAGTACTAAAATGAAAAGGCAATCTTTAAAAATAGTATTTGCAGCAGGGGTAGCGATTTCG
Source organism: Bacteroidales bacterium (assembly GCA_003531155.1). GTDB lineage: Bacteria > Bacteroidota > Bacteroidia > Bacteroidales > Tenuifilaceae > UBA8529. Next base: position 28,417 of record DQHR01000129.1, read on the forward strand.
CTTGTTGCAACTTCTGTTTTCCTATCATGTCGTTCAGGAAACAAACAAGGTTATGACGAAACACCAACCCGTGGTGATATCAAAATTTGCGTTGATGAATCTTATCAACCAATTATTGACTCACAAATTTACGCTTTTACAAGCGTATACGGCTATGCAAAAATAACACCATCATACAAACCAGAATATGATGTAATAAATGACTTTATGAATGATTCGGTTAAGCTTATTGTTACAAACAAACAGCTAACTGAAGATCAAATAAAAACGTTAAGAGACACGCTAATTATTGCTCGCACAACTGCTTTTGCTTTTGATGCTCTTGCCTTAATAATTAACAAAGAAAACAAGGATACCCTTTTTAACTATAATACTGTAAAAAACATTTTTTTAGGAAACATTAAAACTTGGAAGGATATAAATCCAAACTCAGGATCTGATAAGATTAGTGTCGTTTTCGACAATACGAAATCTGGAAACATACGGTATTTTAAAGAAAAATTTGAGATTAACTCAAAACTCCCTGAAAATTTTTATGCTGTAAATAACAACGAAGAGGTTATCAATTTTATTTCCAACAACAAAAACGCTCTTGGCATAATATCAGTAAACTGGATAAGTGATAAGGATGATCCTCAAACCAAAAAATTTAAAAACAATATTAAGGTAGCTGCAGTATCACCTTCTTTTGATAACTCATCTTACTATTATCCTGAACAAGGTGCGATTTATAATAAATCCTACCCATTCACTCGCGAAGTTTACCTAATTTCACGTGAAACGTTTGCTGGTCTAGGCTCAGGATTTGTACAATGGGTTACGCATGACAAAGGTCAGTTGATTGTTTTAAAATCTGGATTGGTTCCCTCAGTAATGCCAGTTCGATTAGTACAAGTAAAGCACTAAATTAATGTTTGATAAAACCATAATACCTATGAAAAGATTAATAATTAAAAAGGTTTTTTTTGTAANNTGTAACATGTTTTTTAAGTTTACTGATTTCGAGCAATATAAAAGCTCAAGATCTTCAAAGTGCAATCACTTTGACTAAAAGTGAACAGTATGATGAAGCAGTAGTCTCATTCAAGCAACTGGTACAAAAAGAACCAACAAGTAAAAACTACTTTTACTTTGGTGAGACTTATCTGTTAAGCTATTTCGCTGACACCATCTCGAACTCTTTAAAAGAATCAACAGATTTGGCTAAAGAAATGTATAGTTTAGGGATAAAAGCCGATAGTTTAGACCCTTTAAACTATATCGGGCTCGCAAAAGTTTATTTTTACCTTGATAAAGATAAAGATGCTGATGCATACCGCTCAAAAGCCAGAAAACACCTTCCTTCATATAAAAGAATTAAAAATATTTCAAACCCTAAAGATTACGCTTTTGCTTTAGCAAAAATTTCAGAATCTTATGTTCGCAATGAAAAAGTTGATACCTCTAAGGCATTTCCTCTTCTTCGTGAAGCTTTAACAATTGACTCAAAAAATCCAGAAATTTATCTTATTGCGGGGGATCTTTACTTTATCATTAGAGATGCTTCTGTTTCAGTTAAAAACTATGGAATTGCTAATAATTTGGACAAAACTCGTCCAACTGCCAACATGAAAATTGGCAGCATATACATGAAGGCGAAGAACCTAAACAATGCTATTCCTTACTTTGAGCAAGCTATTGCGTTAAATGCAAATTATGCTCCTGCTTATAGAGAGTTAGGCCAACTTTATTCAATGGCTGGTAAATATGATAAATCAAAAGAGTACTTTAAAAAATACCTTGAGCTAACAAAGGGTAATATTCCAGCAAAAATTCGTTATGTGAACGCTCTATTTTACGCAAAAGAATATGATGAGGCTGTTAGCAATGTTGAGGAAATTTTTGCTGTTGATCAACAAAGAATTTACCTAAACCGTATAGCTGCTTACTCAAGTTTTGAAAAGAATCCTCCAGCATACGATAAGGCGTTATTTTATATGGATCGTCTATTCAAAGAAATGCCTGCTGACCGAATCATTCAGAAGGATTACACCTATTACGCAAAAATACTTTTAAAGAAAAACTCTGACTACCCTAGAAATGTTCTAAATGTAGAGAAACTTGAGCGTGATTTAGAAAGAAATCAGGACAGATATGAAAGGTCAAAAGGTGATGCAAAAGAAAAAATCAAAACCCAAATTGACACCCTTACTTCTCAAATTGCTAGTTTGAGAAAACAAATTGCAAGCGATGATCTTGAACTTGATAAAGCATTTGCCGCTTACAAGAAAGCATTTGATATGACACCTGAAGATAAATCATTGCTTAATGATGTTGCTGTAAACCTTTACAACTACAAGCGTTTTAATGAATCTGCTAAGTACTTTGAAAAAATGATAGAACTTGGTAAAACAGATGCCAACGATTATCTGCAAGTGGGAAAAGCATATAGTCAAGCTAAAAACTATACAAAAGCTGATTCTGCGCTAGCCATTTTAATCCAGAAATATCCTGATTTTATTCAAGGTTACGTATGGATGGCTAATACTTATGCAGCAATGGATCCTGATAACGATAAGGGTATTGCAAAACCAAAATTTGAAGATCTAATAAATAAAGCTCGAACTGACAGCGTTAAAAATGCTGGAGATTTATTCAATGCTTACCGTTTTATGGGTAGTTATTTCTTCGGACAAAAAAACTTTGCAAAAGCGAGAGATTACTATAACATGATTGTTAATCTTACAGCCGATAAAAAAGATTACAAAGTAATAGGTTATAACTCAATTGGTTTAACTTACTATTCAAATAGTGAATTCGACAAAGCAATTGAAACTTATAAGAAAACTCTCGAAATTGATCCCAAAAACCAGAATGCAATCGTTTCAATAAAAAACATTGAAATAGCAAAGAATAACGTTACAAAAGCTAAACCTAACGAGCTAAGGGGAGTTATTAAAGATGTATTTGGCGGTCCTATTTCTGGCGCATCAGTAAGGGTAAGGGATACAGCAGCAGAAGCTTGGACAAATGCTAAGGGTGAATATTCCTTTGAAATGCCTTCTGGCTCTGAAGCTCTAATAATTAGTGCAAAAGGCTATAAAACAAAAGAGGTAAATATTACAAGTGCTCGCATTTACAACATTAGCCTTGAGCAACAATAAAATATTGTAGGACAGTATATTATTAAACATCAAAATATACTGTCCTGCATTTGAGGCAAAAAAAAATTAATATATATATTTGCAGTTCAAAAAAATAAAATTCTAAACCAAACCAAACAATACGACAATGAGTAAAAAAGGAAGTACATTTAAAGAAGTGTTTGCGTCAGTTTTCGCAACAAGTGCTATTTTAATAGCATTCGCAATTTCCCTTTATCTATTTATATTTATAATGGGAAGCCCTGTTAACTTTGAAGGTGGTAACCCCTCAGGTCACCCACTTCCAGGCAACTATTTAGGGATTATTTACAAAGGAGGTTATATCGTTCCTCTTCTTATGACTTGCGTTTTAGTAGCTCTTATTTTCACTTTTGAAAGATTCATTACTCTTGCAAGAGCAAAAGGTAAAGGAAGATTAAATACATTCGTTCGTAGTTTACAAAACTTAATGAACGAAGGTAAAATTGATGAGGCTTTAGCAGCTTGCGACAAACAACAAGGTTCTCTTGCTAACGTTATGAGAGCTGGTTTAACCCGTTACAACGATCTTAAAAATGATAAAGAACTTGAAAAAGATCAAAAGATTCTTTCTGTTCAAAAATCACTTGAAGAGGCTACTGCTCTTGAACTTCCAATGTTAGGAAGAAATATGATTATCTTCTCTACTTTAGCTTCTATTTCAGTGTTAATTGGTCTTATCGGTACTGTACTTGGTATGATCAAGGCTTTCGCAGCTTTGGCTCAATCAGGTGCACCAGATGCTCTTGCTCTTGCAACTGGTATCTCTGAGGCTCTTATCAACACTGCTTTTGGTATTACTGGTTCAACTATCGCTATTATCATGTACAACTATTTTTCTTCAAAAGTTGACGGTTATACTTTTAAAATTGACGAGGCTGGTTTTAGCTTGACCCAGACTTTCGCAGCTTCATTAAAAAACTAATTTGAATTTAACTTTTGGCTTAATCCCAAAAAATAGAATCCATGCCAAAGATTAAATTACCAACAAAGTCACCCCGTATCGACATGACGCCGATGGTTGACCTCTTTTCTGTGGTATTAACATTCCTAATGTTAACCACAACGATGAGACAACCAGAGCCAGCGCCCGTTGATACCCCCTTTTCGGTTTCAGATAAAACTGCTCCAGAAGCAAATATCATGACTGTATTGATCTCAAAAGACAGTAGGGTATTCTTCAACTTCGACAATGGAAAGGACACAGCCTTCCATTTTAAGGGCAAAATTTTAACTGAAGTAGGAAAAAGGTATAACCTTACCTTTACTCCCGAAGAGGTTAAACAATTCGAAGCCTACCCATCATCGTTTGGTATGCCTATACAAAACATAAAGGCATTTATCAATACGAAAGATGCAAAAGAGCGCGAAAGGCTACAAGAAAAGGGTATGCCTATCGACTCAACTGATAATCAACTAGCCTCATGGATATTTGCAGCACGTACAGTTAACCCAGCAATTCAAGCTTGCATTAAGGGCGATAGTGATGCTCCATATCCAATTGTTAAAAGAGTGCTAGATATACTACAAGACAAGAATGTAAATAGGTTTAACCTAATTACAAATCTTGAGGCAACTAAAGTAACGCTAAGCGCAGAATGATATGGGAGAAATAATTCAAGAGGAAAAAAGCAAGGGTGGGAAAAAGAGGCCTAAGCATCATTCAACCCACATTGATATGACCCCAATGGTAGACTTAATGTGTCTACTCATTACATTCTTCATGCTTACTACCGCTTTTAGCAAATCAAAGGTTATGGAAATCGTTCTTCCTGAGAAAATCAAAAAGAACGATAAAGTTGAGCCTCCTAAAATTGCTGAATCGAGAACAATCAACATTATTCTTGGTCCTGAAAATAAAGTTTTTTGGTATCCTGGTAGAGTAAAAGATTCTAAAAATCCTCCTGCTTTACAGGAAACAGATTACAGCGATGAAGGTATTCGCAAAATTTTACTTGATAGAAATAAACTTCTATCAAAGAAGGTTGCAGCTTTCAAAGAGCAAACTACCAAGGAAAATCCTGCAATAACTCGTGACTCGCTTCTTGCGAACATTAAAAGGTTTAAAAAAGCGGACGATTCGGGTCCAATTGTACTAATTAAAGCTTATAAAGAGGCTCGCTATGCTAATATTGTAGATATTATTGATGAAATGGAAATTTGCAGTATTGTACGCTACGCGCTAGTTGATATTAATTATGTAGAAGATGAGATGGTGAAAACTGCAATGGCACGTTCAACATCAAATCCTAAACAGTAAAGCCCATAAAGAGAATAAGCATTATGGATAATAAATTAAAAAATGCTCCCTCCTTTGATGAGATTGTTTTCGAGAACAGGAACAAGGAGTATGGTGCGTATAAAATTCGCAAAAAGTACAATCGTACTGTTATGTGGGCAATGCTTGTGGGTACTCTCATCCTAGGCAGTGCAATTATTACCCCATACGTTATGGCTTCTGTAAGCGAACGTAAGCATCAAAAGGTTGAAAAAGCCGTTACGGCTGAAATGGAGCAATTGGATCAACCAAATCAAGAGATTGCACCACCTCCACCACCTCCACCACCTGCTGAAGCACAAGTACAGGTAAAATATGTTGCTCCTGTGATTGTTGACTCAGTAAAGGTAGATGACAAACAAGCCTTAGCAACTATTGACGATGTAAAAGAGTCAACTACTGATGAGGCTGTTGTTGATGTCGTTGAAGAGGTTAAAGAAGAGGTTCAAGAGGTTAAAGAAGAAGAGGTATTTCTTGTTGTAGAAGAGATGCCAAGTTTTGGTAGCGGTGATGCAAACACCGAATTCCGTAAATATGTAGGTGCTAATATGAAATATCCTGAAGTAGCTGCAGAAAATGGTATTCAAGGTCGTGTTTTCGTTCAGTTCGTTATCGAGGCTGATGGTAGAATTTCAAATGTTCGCGTATTACGTGGCGTTGACCCATCGCTTGATAAAGAAGCCGTTAGGGTTATTGAAAACTCTCCAAAATGGAATCCTGGTAAGCAAAGAGGTAAACCTGTACGTGTTTCGTACACATTCCCAATTACCTTTGTTCTTCAGTAATATTTAGAATTTCAGTATATTTAAAAACCCTGATATAAAATCAGGGTTTTTTTATAATATAGCAATTGAAATTTTGTTATCAGTCCCAAATACATTAAATAAGTTAGATGTCGAATCCCATTGAAACAATCAGAAGTGCTGAAACAGCAATTCTTGTAGGTGTTATTCTACAAAAACAAACAGAAGAAGAGGTTACCGATTATCTTGATGAATTAGAATTCCTAGCCGAAACAGCAGGAGCGGTAACTAAAAGACGGTTTTTGCAAAAGGTTGATACGCCTAACTCTAAAACATTTATTGGAACTGGTAAAGTTCAAGAAATAAAGAATTATGTAGATGAGAATGCCATTGACTTAATAATATTCGACGATGAACTTTCACCTACACAACTCCGAAATCTTGAACAAGAACTTGGACACAAGGTTCTAGACAGAACAAATCTAATCCTTGATGTCTTTGCTCAACGAGCTAAAACAGCCTATGCAAAAACACAGGTGGAACTAGCTCAGTACCAATTCCTGTTGCCACGCTTAACAAGAATGTGGACTCACTTGGAGCGTCAAAGAGGGGGGATTGGGCTTAGAGGGCCCGGCGAAACCGAAATTGAAACTGACCGTCGAGTTATTCGCGAAAAAATTTCAAGGCTGAAAGATGAACTTAAAAAAATCGACAGGCAGATGTCGACCCAACGACAAAATAGAGGTAATATAGTTAGGGTTGCTTTAGTTGGTTATACAAACGTTGGGAAATCTACTATTATGAATATGCTTAGCAAATCGGATGTTTTTGCCGAAGATAAATTATTCGCAACCCTCGATACAACTGTTCGTAAAGTTGTTTTTGAGAACCTCCCCTTCCTACTTTCTGACACTGTAGGTTTTATTCGTAAACTCCCCCACCAGCTGGTTGAATCGTTTAAATCAACTCTCGATGAGGTTCGTGAAGCAGATCTGCTCTTGCATGTAGTGGATATTTCTCACCCAATTTTTGAGGAACAACTTAAAGTTGTAGTAAAAACTCTTCAAGAGATAGGTGCTGCAGACAAACCATCTCTCCTTGTTTTTAATAAAATAGACGCCTATAAATGGGTTGAAAAAGAGGAAGACGACCTATCACCTAGAAGCAAAGAAAACTTCAGCCTAGAAGACCTAAAAAACTCATGGATGGGCAAAACTGATACTCCAGCCATATTCATCTCGGCAAAGCACAAAACCAACGTTGAAGAGTTTCGTCAAAAGATTTATTCTTTAGTTAGAGAAATACATACCACAAGGTATCCGTATGATAAATTTCTATACTAATTCAAAGAGTATAAAAATCTAACCTTCTTAAACTAATATTTACAATTTCATTATTTGCATTTATAGTAATAACTGTAAAGTTGAACATTAGAGTAAATATCCTTGATTACTATACTTCACTGATATAAGAGAAAGAGCGAAGAGTATTGCAAACTTTACATACTGTTAGAAACAATAAATGATAACTATTACCAAAAAAGTATAGTGATAACTATTCTTTCTATTTAAATGGCTTTAAAGCCATATTCTTCACAAAACTGATGCTGATAAACCTTACCTATCATACAATTAATGATTTAGCAACAAATTGTAATTTTGAAATGTGTAAAGAAATTACTAAGGTTAACTGTGCAATGCTTGTAGACTACAATAAATAGACTTTCTATTTGAAAGTTAAATTCAATAAAAGATGCGTCTCAAAAATCAAATACCTAAAAACATTTTGACTTTTGAGATGCCCTAAAAGACTAGAAATTAATACCTTGTTTATTATTGGTATATTTCATTATAAGCAAATTACGTAACTCAACATAAGCATCAACGCTCTGATCCATCTTTTTCCAAACATATTCTGTAAGCAATTGATTTGCCTTATCAGGGCTCTTTTTATATAGTTCTAATGCTTTTTTTTCTAAATCCGCCATCTCAATAAATGTAGCATTCTCAAGCGAATCTCGAACAGGTTTTACATCCTTCCAAGCTTCTTGCCACTTTAAATACATCAGATTATCGACAAAGTCGTAAGCCCATCGCGCTGATTTATCGCTATACTTTTTAGGATCGTAAGTTTGATATAGCGGGTTAATCTTGGTTACCCCAGCATAGATGGGAACGAATGGAGATACATGTTGATTATCGAGGTATACCCAGTAAACACCTCCAATACTTGGCGGCAACCATGAGCGAAGTTGAGCAACCATTCCAAATCCTCCTCGTGAAACATTTCTACGCCAGTTTAAATCGAGAAGTTTTTGCATATCACGAGTTGGGAATGGTGTAGCCAATGGACTAAGTACCATTTTTCCATCTGTACCAGGGATATACCAATCAGGATCTGAGGTCATATCATAAATTGTACCCTCGAAGGTTGATCGAAAGAATGCAAAGATATCTTTAAAAGAAATCTGATTTACTGGTTTTACTGAGAATGGGTACATATCCAACTCTTCAACGTACTGAATATATGGGTTCATTCCATCGAAAGGGGATTTAAGTGAGCGATTAGGATACTTTTTATTATCGGGGTCGTAGGTTGAATAGAATAACCAAAACCTTGATGTTGCCCACTCTCGTAATGTTGGTGCATAAACCTTTTGCCAAATAAATGGTTTTCCACTTGCTGGATCATACCATCCTTTTTCAATAGCAAACTGTTTGTAGTTTGGCGAAGCCATGCAATCGGTTCGGGTAGTATCAATTTCTTTAATTGTGCTCCAGTTTGGAATCATTGCAACATTATCGTCAGGAACTCTTCTTGCAGCCCAAAGGCATCCTGGTTTACCACTCGATTTCTTCCAAGCACCAACACCAAAAACTTCAAATATCCATACTTCGTTTGCATCGGCAATAGCAAGGGCTTCCGATTCATCAATACATGATGGGAGAAAACCGTATTCTTCCATCAGTTCGCCAATTAACTTAACGGCTTCAATTGCAGTTTTGCAACGCTGAAGGGCAAAAAGCTGAGCTTGCTCAACCGTCATTATCTGATCACCCTCGCCAAATTTGAATTTAAGTTCCTCGCGTTGGCTAAGCGTACTCTCACCAATTGCTAATTGATACTCATTAATATGTGGAAGTGCTGAGTGAATATATGAATAGGTTTGCTCAACATGAGGAATAAAACCAATAATTTTCCCAAGGCTATCCATTGAAGGTCCTAAATCTTGAATCCCCCAATAAACAGGAGCTTTAGATCCTTTAGAGAATTTCATTCGAGGTACTACTCTAAACCGACAATCAGCTCCACCATCGGAATGAGACACAAGAACTGAACCATCAACAGTTGCTTTCTTTCCTGCAACAATAACGGTACAAGCATTACTACTATTAAAAATAAAAATAGCAATTATAGCGCTAAATATAAGAGAATACCATTTCATACATATGAAGGGTTAAAATTAACGTGTTAAATTAACTGCTTTTCGGAGAACAAAAAATGATTTTTGTTCAGGATTCAAATTTTTAATAGTTGAATTTCTGTAAATGTATTTTCAGTCGCATTTACAGGTATGTCAGAGCCAATTCCATATTATTATCGTTTAAACCGGTAATGTTTTTCGGATTATAAAAAGCATATAACAACAATATGGAGTTTAAGCTAAATAAATTCACGATAATTCCTTCCTAATTTGGTAATAACATCAAATAGGGTTGATAAATCTTGTAATAACTTATGCTCAATTACAAACCTTAATTTACCAATCTTAAATTACCTTATTATGAAAAAACAAAAATGGATTAATTTAGCACTTATTGCTTTATTAGCTGGCGCTCTTTTACAAAGCTGCTCAAAAGAAGAATCTGTACCACAGTCTACTCAACCCACTTGGAGTGTAAGACCAGATTTTGCGACTTTAGATACTAGACCAGCAGATATTATTGCTAAATTTCAGGTTACAGAAGCAGATGCTTTACCTGTAAAACTTAATGAAAATGTATCAAAAGGTGCTAAATATGCACTGGTTGTTGGCATTTCAGATTATTCAGGTACAACAAATGATCTTCAATATTGTGATGATGATGCGATTGATTGGAGTGTTCGCCTACAAACAGAGGGTTATACTGTAACCGTTTTGTTGGATTTAAATGCTACTAAAGCTAATATTGAAGCTGAAGTCGCATCACTTGTAAGCAAATCAATTGCAGGTAACGAAATATCATTCGTTTACTCAGGCCATGGTAGTAGAGGTAATATCGTTACAACCGATTTATATTACATAAATAGCTCGTGGTTTAAAACAATGTTTGCTAACGCTACAAGTACAAAAATGATGTTTAGCTTTGATGCATGCCAAATAGGTGCTATGGCCACAGATCTTAATGCTGCTGGAAGAGTTATTGCAGTTGCATCAGACACAAAAAAATATTCGTATGACGGCGATGCTACCATGCAAAACGGAGTCTTTACCTACTACCAAATGGTTGGATTCGATCAACTAAATTATATCTATGTAGAGCCTGATTTTCAATATGCTTGTGATCAAATGAAAATATGGGCTTCTACCGCTCATGTTCGCGTTGCTCCATCTTATGTTGATTCATACGTTGGCGATTTTGACTTATAGCATTTAAACTATCGTACAACATTCATATTAAAAAGATGCTGCCCTGCTAGGCAGCATTTTTTTATTGAAAGTATATTGCAAAAGAATAAAAAGGGACAATCCGAATGGATTGTCCCTTTACAAATGTTAGTTGATAAATTGAATTATTGTCTCATTATCAAATTTTTAAATTGCTCTTACATCCCAAATGCAATCTTTGAGATCATCTCCCAAACACCACTTGCAAAACCTGTAATTATAAGACCTGCAATACAAATTCCTAAACCAAGTTTAGTGTGAAAATCGCTCTTGAAGTAAGGTATTGGAGTTTCGCTCTTATTGATAAACATTGCTTTTACTACAAGAAGATAGTAGTACAATGATACAATTGTGTTAATGGTTGCAATAAGAACTAGAATATAGTATCCTTTTTGTGCTGCTGCAGTGAAAAGGAAGAATTTACCAAAGAAACCAGCAACAGGAGGAATACCTGCCAAAGAGAAAAGAGCAAGCATCATGGTTAAGCTTAACATTGGATTTGTATGGTATAAACCATTATAATCATCCATGTTCTCTTTACCCGATTGGCTTGAGATTGCTCCAATTACACCGAAAACTGCTAGGTTCGAGAAGATATAAACTAGCATGTAGTAAACGATTGCTGTCATACCCATCGCATTGCCCCCAATTACACCTAACAGGAAGAAACCTGCTTGTGAGATACTTGAGAATGCAATGAATCGCTTCAAATTCTGTTGACGAATAGCAAATAGGTTACCAATGGTCATAGTCATTACGGCTATTACCCAAACTACTTTTTGCCATAAATCGGAAACAGTTGGGAATACCTTGAAAAGAATTGCAGTTAAAACGAATACTGCAGCGCCTTTAGATATTACCGAAAGGTATGAGGTAACGCTAACAGGTGCACCTTCGTATACATCGGCTGCCCATAGATGAAATGGTACTAATGAGATTTTGAAAGCCATCCCTGCAAAGAAGAATATGAATGCAAGAACAGTTAGGCTGTTCATTGCAATTGATGCATTGAGTAGATCGAAATATATACTTCCATACATCCCGTATATCATCGAGATACCGTAAAGCATAATACCTGATGAAAAAGCAGATGAAAGGATTAATTTGATTCCACCCTCAGCAGAGCTGTTTCTGAAACGATCGTAAGCAACAAGAGCAGCTAGAGGAATAGTAGCTAATTCAAGACCTAAGTAGAACATCAAGAAATCACCCGCAGAAACCATGTAAAACATTCCGATTAGGGTTGATATCAAGATAACATAAAACTCAGGAAATTTATCGCTGTTTTCGTCAGTTTTAAGCCATGTGTTGGACTGGATGATAACGATTAGCGTACCGATGTTTAAAATGTTCTTTACAACGATGCTTAAAGGTGTTGTTGTAAACATCCCGCCAAAGAGAGTTCCTGTTTCGGCTGGGAAAAATCCAATAATAGCATTTATTGCGAAAAGGATAATAGCCAATCCACGGATACGTCCTTTATTCTGATCTGAAATAAAAATCTCGGCAATCAGCAATATTAGCGCTACAGCTATTAGCACTAACTCATGACGCATTAAAAGAAAACTGTTTAAGTTCATAGTATCAACAGATTAAACCATTAAATCCCACTAACAATTGATAATTTTTGAATAATAGGTACAAGACTATCTTGAATCATATTCGATAGCCAAAGTGGAGCAAGACCGATTGCAGCAATCATTAATACTAATGCAACTGTCGATATACGCTCAAACCACTTAGCATCTTTAAGATGAAGATAATGTTCATCTTTAATAGGTCCAAGAAGTAGCACACCAACAACTCTAAGAATGTAAACTGCTGTAACAACAATTGAAGTTGTTACTACAATTGTTGAAACTCTATGGAATAGGTCAGCATGTTGGAAAGCACCAACAAACACTGTCATCTCAGCAACGAAACCGCTTAAGCCTGGAAGACCAAGTGATGCTAAACCTGCAATAACATAAACAACTGAAAGGAATGGAATAACTTTCATCAGACCACCCATTTCGTAAACGTTACGTGTATGAGTACGCCCGTATATCATACCAATTAAAGCAANNTTAAAGCAAAGAAAAGAGCTGTCATTAAACCGTGAGAAATCATTTGGATAATAGCACCATCCATTGCTGTTTGGTTCATCATCAGAATTGCAAAAATTACAAGCCCGCAGTGGCTAACTGATGAGTAAGCGTTGATATACTTAAGGTCTTTTTGAACGATAGCGCCAAATGCACCATAAACAACGCTGATTGTAGTAAGGATGATAAATATCCAAGCCATTTCGTGTGCAGCCTCTGGCATTAAATACATTGCAACTCTAAAGCAACCGTAACCTCCAAGTTTCATTAAAACTCCGGCATGTAGCATGGAAANNTTGATACAGCTGTTGGCGCTGAAGCGTGACCATCAGGAGACCATGTGTGGAATGGGAAAAGCGCTCCTAAAACTCCAAAACCAACAAAGGTTAATGGGAAGAATAGTCGTTGAGCCTCAATAGGTATAGTTACTTTAGCAATCTCAAGTAAATTGAATGTTAATGGTTGACCTGCAGGTGCAGAGTTCATGTATATACCAAGTAATCCAACAAGAAGTAGTGCAGAACCTCCCATTAGCATAAGGGTAAGTTTCATTGCTGAGTACTCTTTTGGACCTGTTCCCCAAATACCAATTAGAAGGTACATTGGAATAACCGCAAGCTCGTAGAATAAGAACATGGTGAACAAATCGAGAGAGATAAAGAACCCGAATACTCCAGTTGAAAGAAGTATAAGCGAAATGAAAAACTCTCTATCTAAAAACTCAACTTCCCACGAAGCGAATATCCCAGCAAAAAGAACCACAGCAGTTAAGGCTATCATCGCAACCGATATGCCATCAACTCCAATTGCATAGTGTATATTCAGGTTGGGATACCACATATAATCCTGTGTAAATAGCATAGTGGCTGTATTTCCCGCAGAACGTTCAGATAGATACATCCAAACCAAAACACCAGCAAGTATAAGTTGAATACCCATACCTATTGCCGACACGAGTCGAGCCTGCTGTTTCCCTTTTGTAAACAGTATCCCAATTATGGTTATTGTTGGTATTATTACCAGTAATGATAGTACATCCATGGTTATGCTGTTAAATCATTAATATCTTTAGTGTTATTGGCAATCATCCTCTTAGTTCATAAAAAAATAAACAAACGATAAAGCTAGAACTATCACGCTCGAAATAAATACGAATGCGTACTTCTGAAGTTGACCCGATTGTAAATCTCTAATGTGAAACGATGCATAATTCGCTGCCCAAGCAAAACCGTTCATAGTTGCATCAACAATATGTCTATCGAACCAAGCAACAGGTCTTGATATATAAGCGAAAATAATTTTCTTAGTTACAAAAAGGTAAACCTCATCCATATAGAACTTGTTATAGCTCCATTTATATAGATGCTTAAAGGTAGATGCCATTTTATCAGGAGCAGCCTTAGGTTTCTTATACATAAACCAAGCTATGATTATTCCTAAAAGACCTATTCCAACAGATGCTGCAGCGATAGGCATTTCGATATGCGCTTCAAATGGAGCACCATCAGAAGTTACTAACGAGCTAAATGGAATATAACCTGCAAAAATCGAAGCAACTGCAAGGAACATCAAAGGAATAGTCATTACTAGCGGAGACTCATGTGGAGTATGATGGTAATGTCTTTCTTCGCCCCAGAAAATGTTGAAGTATAAACGGAACATGTAGAACGCAGTTAAACCAGCAACAGCATACTCAACAAAGAATAAAATCTTATTGTGATGATATGCTGCAGTTAAAATCTCATCCTTACTAAAGAAACCTGAAAGGAATGGAACACCCGCAATGGTTAAACATGCAATAAGGAACGTGATATGTGTTATAGGAAGATATTTTCTTAAACCTCCCATTTCGGTCATTAAGTTGCTATGAACAGCATGGATAATTGAACCTGCACCTAGGAATAGTAACGCTTTAAACATCGCGTGTGTAAACAGGTGGAAGTTAGATGCCATGAAACCAAGTCCATCATGTCCGCCATAACCTGAAACGCCAAGAGCAAGCATCATGTAACCAATCTGCGACATGGTTGAGTAGGCAAGCACACGCTTAATATCATTCTGTGTACATGCAATTACAGCTGCAAACAATGAAGAGAAACCTCCCACATAAGCAACAACGGTTAACGCATCGGGTGCAGTTAAAGCAAATACTGGGAACATTCTTGCAACAAGGTAAACACCAGCAACAACCATGGTTGCAGCATGAATTAATGCTGAAACTGGGGTTGGACCTTCCATTGCATCGGGTAACCAAATATGTAGTGGGAACATTGCCGATTTACCAGCACCTCCCATAAAGATTAACACTAAAGCAATCGACACAACCGAGAATCCCATAAAAGTTACACCAGCAGCTTGCGCTATCATTGGTGCACCAGGAGTTGTAAGGGTTACAAAATCGAATGTTTCTGTAAAGTATGATAAAAGCAAGATACCAAGTAAGAAACCTAAATCAGCAAAACGTGTAACGATAAATGCCTTTTTACCAGCCTTAATTGCTGAAGGTTTTTCGTAATAGAAGCTAATTAAAAGGAATGATGAAACACCCACAAGCTCCCAGAAAATATACATCTGAAAGATGTTTGTTGCAAGTACTAACCCTAACATCGAGAAGCTGAAAAGACTTAGGAAAGCGAAGAAACGGTGGAAACCGCGTTCACCTTTCATGTATCCATTACTGTAAATATGAACCATCAACGATACGGTGGTGATAACCACAAGCATCATAACTGAAATAGGATCGAGTAGAACACCTAAATCGATATGCAGCTTATCGCTTAGTTTTAGCCAAACAGTATTGAATGCTATTATTTTCTGGTATACTCCTTCAACTTTACCAGATACAAAGAAGTATTGGTAAGCGGTAAAATACGACACAATTGTCGAAATGAATAACCCAGTTGTACCGATTAGACCAGCAATGGCTGGTTTCATTTTATGCCCTGTAAGTCCTAAAAATAGGAACATCAACAGAGGAATTATCGGAATTAAAACAGTGTACGAAAAACCTGACATAGTCTAATTATTATGGGTATAACCGATTCTAATGTTTCATCTTATCTACATTCTCAACATTTATGGTGTTGAAATGACGGTAGATATTTATAATAATCGCAATGGCAACAGCCGCTTCGGCTGCAGCAATAGCTATAATAAATAGCGAGAAGAAATGCCCCTGAAGATGATTGGGGTATAGGAAACGGTTAAAAACCAAGAAGTTGATATTTACCGAGTTTAAGATTAGCTCAACCGACATCAGAATAGTTATCAGGTTGCGACGTGTAAGGAAGCCGTAAACACCAGCAAAGAACATTACAGTGCTTACCACCAAGAAGGCTTCCATTGGTATTCCAGATGTTAACATGGCTTATTCTTTTAATTTCTTACGTTTTGCAACTACAATTGAACCTACCATTGCTGCAAGCAACAAGATACTGATAACCTCGAAAGGTAATACATAGCCATCTCTATCGGTGCTTAGCATACTTCTACCAATTAGTTTCATATCAACCTCCTGAGCAGCCTGGGTGGTTGCTTGGAACTGATGTTGAAGAATTGAAGTGATACAAAGAATTGCACCTGCAACTGCGGCCAAAGCTGAGAAGTAAGCCTTCTTCCAACCAACAGGTTCAAACTTTTGGCTGATATGGCTAGTTAATAGTATCGAGAATATGATCAGCACTACAATACCCCCAGCATAAAGGGTAAGCTGCACAGCTGCCATAAACTCGTAGCTGAGCATAAAGTAAAGCCCTGCGGTTGAAACCAATACTAATAGTAGAAAGGTTGCCGCTCTAAGAATTCGTCGTGTAGTAACAGTTAATACCGAGAAAACAAGTATTAAAGCCGAAAACAGGCCAAACATTAATTGATGTACAGTAATTTCCATTATTCAGCCCTCTTCTTTAAGGTTGAACCTTCTTTATTTAGAGTTTTCACAAGTTTGTTCTTGTTGAAAACAGCATGTTCGAATTTATTCGAGAAAACAATTGCATCCGAAGGACATGTTTTTACGCATAGCCCGCAGAATGTACACATTCCCAAATTGTAGATGTACTTATCAAGCGCTTTCTTCTTTTTACCATCAGGTGTTTCGTTGATAACAGTTTTTACTATAATTGTTCCATTCGGACAATTCATCTCGCAAATTCCGCAACCTGTGCACTGATGCTCGTTTTTCTCGTTGTGAGGCATCACCAATTCTCCCTTGGTGCGCTCAAACATCTGTAATTTCTCACGGTTCTCAGGATATTGCTGGGTCACAATTTTCCAAGGCTTAAAAAAGTAAGCCCCAGTAACCTTCATCCCAGTCCATAACGACTTGAGAGCGAAGAAAATAGTTTTGAAGTAGTTATATATTTCTCTCATAATCCAATATACCAACCCATTAAGACAATAAATGCCATTATTAGAATGTTAACCAAGCTGATTGGGAGTAAGAACTTCCACTCAAGGTTCAAAAGCTGGTCAATACGTAAGCGTGGGAACGTCCACTTAAACCACATCATTATAAGAATGATAACCGCAGTTTTACCAATATACCATAGCACCGGAGGAATGAAATCCATTACATGGTTAAAGCTTTCAAGACCTGGTATATGTAAAGGCATCCAACCACCCCAGAAAATGGTAGCAGCTAACGATGCAACAATAAACATGTTCATATACTCAGCAAGGAAGAAGAACGCAAACTTAATCCCTGAATACTCAGTGTGGAAACCTGCAGCTAATTCTGATTCTGCTTCAGCAAGGTCGAAAGGACCACGGTTTGTTTCGGCAGTTGCAGCAATCATATAAATTATGAATGCAGTAATTGCAGGAAAGTGTCCTTTGAAAATAAACCAAAGATCTCTTTGTTGTTCAACAATTACTGAAAGTTGCATGCTTCCTGCTAAAACGCAGATGGCTATAAGAGACATACCAACCGAAAGCTCGTAGCTGATAATTTGCGCACCACTACGCATTGCTCCTAATAGAGAGTATTTGCTGTTACTCGACCATCCTGCGAGCAGTATACCAACAACCCCCATCGACGAAATGGCCATCACATAAAATACTCCGATGTTTAGGTCGATTGGATGAAGCCCTTTTGCAAAGGGTATTGCTGCAAGTGCAAGAAATGAAGTAACAATTACAATAAACGGCGCAAGGTTGAAAAGTAGCTTGTCAGCCTGTTTAATTGAAATGATCTCCTTCATTAGGAGTTTAATAAGGTCGGCAATAGTTTGGAAGAAACCATAAGGTCCAACCCTGTTAGGTCCTACGCGGTTTTGGATGAATGCGCAAACCTTACGTTCGGCATACACCAAGTATAACCCAACAACAGCATAGAATGCCAGGAATAACACTCCTACTATAACCATTTCCCAAAGGGTAGCCCAAAACGGGGAGCACGCTCCGCGTAATGTTGCATCAACCCATTGGGTAAAGCCTGTAAAGTCGTAGATACTAAAAGTAAATGGCATAACGTTCGTATTCTATCGGTTGATTATCTGTCAATATCAGGAATTACATAGTCAAGCGAGCCGCCAATTGCAATTAAATCGGCAATCTTATGGCCTCTGGTCAGCGCATCAAGCGCTGAAAGGTTGCTAAAGTTCGGCGAACGGAACTTCATACGGTAAGGATTCTTTTCCCCTTTACTTATGATGTAAACGCCAAACTCTCCACGTGCAGCTTCAACTCTTTGGTAGTACTCTCCTTCTGGTAATTTAATAATTGGCTTCATCTTAACAGCGAAGTCACCATCAGGGATGTTATCAATCAGCTGTTCGATGATATTCATTGATTCACGCATCTCATCCATACGAACCATGTAGCGAGCATAGGTATCGCCCTCGGTACGAAGTACCTCGTTGAATTTAACCTTATCGTAGGCATGGTAAGGGTGATGTTTGCGTACATCGCAAGAGAAACCGCTACCACGACCCGATGGGCCAGTCATACCAAATGAGATAGCTTCCTCTTTGCTCATCTTACCAATTCCCTTAGCTCTTTCCATCATAATGATATTGCCAGATAGCAACTCATCATACTCAGGAAGAATTTTACGAAAATATTTAATGAACTCTTTTACCTTTTGCTGGAAGTTAGGATGAATATCGGCCATTAAGCCACCAGGACAATAGTAACTTTGGATTAATCGGCTACCAGTTGTTTCTTCGAAAATATCGAGAATTTTTTCACGATCGCGAAGTCCGTAGAAGAAGCATGTTAATCCGCCAAGGTCCATACCAAATGAACACCACCATAATTGATGCGAAGCGATCCTCGCAAGCTCATCCATGATTGTGCGAATTACCTTTACTCTTTCGGGTACTTCAATATCAAGTGCTTTTTCAACAGCAAGGCAAACTGCAGCATTATTCATATGTGCAGAGAGGTAGTCGAGCCTATCGGTAAGATGAATAATTTGCTGGTAGGTCATTGATTCGGTCATCTTCTCCATACCACGATGAATGTAACCGCAATGTGGTTCAACTTTTTGAACCATCTCACCTTTAAGCGATAGAACAAGCCTTAACACACCGTGGGTTGATGGGTGCTGAGGTCCCATGTTAATGGAAATCTCCTGTTCGTCGGCCTCTTTTAAAATGATTTCTTCGTTCATAATTATTAGTGCCTAAAGTGCCTAGAGTACTTAGAGTGCCTAAATTTACTTGAATACACTGTCATTAAAGTTTACTACCAATTGATGTGAAAATTGCAAGTAATTCGTTTGCCTCGGTCAGAATAAGGTGAATTTTTTGGTTCTCAATCCAACGTAAATCCTTTATTATTTCTAACCAATACGCTGTTTCACTTGCTTCACTCTCATATCGTTATTTTGTTTTTAAAATCTGCTTTACTTCTCGATCTATTTGCCTCTCTGTAATTTGCTCCTATGCTTATTCCTGATTTAGTAATTTGATATTTTATCACTTTTGCTTCGGGAGTAATCGGTAAGGAGGTCGACAGTCTTATAATTTCAATTGCAAACCTCTTTGTTCTTTCCTCTAGTTGCTTACTAAATTCTTTGTTGTCCATTTCTTACAACTTTAGAGCACTTTAAGTACTTAAGGCACTTCGAACTCACCTAATTTTAAAATTTCACATTAGCAGCATTATCGTAATCCTTACGTAAAGGATAACCACTCCATTCCTCATCGAGGAAAATTCTGCGTAAATCGGGGTGATTTGTAAAGTTGATTCCTAAGAAATCGAATGCTTCTCTTTCGTGGAATTCGGCAGTTTTCCAAATATCGCAAATGGTTGGAATTTGAGGATTCTGTCTATCAGTTGCAACTTTTATAACCACAACATGGTGATAGGTAGTCGATTCTAAATGGTAAACTACCCCTAGGGTATCGCCATAATCAACGCCTGTTAGGTTAAATAGATAGTCGAAAGCCAACTCTTTGCTCTCCTTTAAACCTTTTGCAAGGTTATACCATTTTTGGGGGGCAACAGATACGTTTATGTACTGCTTACCCTCTTCGATGGTTGCGGTTGGTTCAAGCTTTGCTATGCTATCTTTCAATTCCTGGTTTGTCATACGTTCAGGATGAAATCGTTATTTATCTTTTTTAATAAATGCGCTCTCAGTCTTAATTTTGCGCTGAAGCTGCATTACACCGTAAAGCAATGCTTCTGGTCTTGGAGGACAACCTGGAACGTAAACATCCACAGGTATAACCTTATCAACACCCTGCACAACAGAATATGAATTTACGAATGGACCACCAGAGATTGCGCAGGCACCCATAGCAATTACATACTTTGGATCTGGCATCTGGTCGTACAAACGTTTAAGCACAGGAGCCATTTTTGGAACGATTGTTCCAGCAACGACAATCACATCGGCTTGACGGGGACTAGCACGATAAACCTCTATCCCGAAACGGGCAAAGTCGTGACGTGCTGCACCGGTAGCCATCATCTCAATACCACAACAGCTGGTAGCAAATGTCAATGGCCATACGCTATTGCTCCGCCCCCAATTGATAATACCATCGATTGTTGTGAAAAGAATGTTACCGCCTGATTGCTTGAAGAGTTCGAGGCTTTCATTATCCTCAAAATCTTCATACTTCATGGATTTAATCTTTATTCCCATATCAACGCCTTTTTCTTCCAGGCATACATAAGACCTAGAACAAGTACAAAGAAGAATATCACAATTTCAATAAATGCTGCCATCCCTAAATCTCTCATAACAACTGACCATGGGAACACAAAAACTGCTTCCACATCGAACACTAAGAAGATAATGGCAAATAGGTAGTAACCTACATTGAATTGTAACCAGGTTAAACCTTTTGTTGGGATTCCGCACTCATATGGATCGTGCTTCACTGCGTTTTCTGATGTTGGTGCTACATAATTTGAAAAAATTATTGCACCACCAACTAGAACAACCGCAACAATAAAGAATAGAATTAAGAATTCGCCGCTCATAGCCTTTAATTTACAATGCGCAAATGTAAATTATCGGTTTAACACCACCTAGCACTTCAATGAATAACTAGGACAGCAGAAACAATGATATATATCAACTTATTATATATATATCAGATTATCAGAATGTTTTATAATAAAATATGATTGTGATTATATATAAACATATAAATAAAAAGCCCTAGTTTTTATACAAGGGCTTTAAAATATCGAACTTATCTATCTGGTTTCTATTTAACTATTCCTTCTTCTTACTAAATAATATTTTAATAAAAAAATAAGCCGTAAAGAAGATGATTACACCCCATACTAAAATCAGTGTTATTAATGCTGAAGTATTCATATCATTAATTTTTAAAGTGTATTATTTTTAAGTCTTCTACGATATGCATAATAAACCATAAAACAGATCACAATAAAGAGTGAGACCAAGAGAATTCGAGCCATATCGCTGTAAAATACTTTGTTTATAATTTTCCCTTTTATTATTGGTTCTCCTTTTGCAATTTGCTGATCGGGCTTAACAAGCACTTCGTAACTTTCTTTGACTAAGTAGGAAGTAGAAGAACCGTTAGCACCATCAATTTGTAAATAATTACGTTCATTCTCAAGAATAACTCCTTTTACGGTTCCCTCAACCTCAGAATAAAACTCATTAGCAAAATATGTGTTATTGTAATCAATTCCTTTATGCAAGATTTGACCTAATATACTCTCGCCATGCAACGACCATCCGCTTAAACTTAATTTACTCCAATCGTCTTTAACTGGTCTAATTAACGATGAAACAAAAACAATAATTAGAACAACTGGCGTTACGTATTTTAGAACATACTTAAAAAAACGCGGTACATTAATATCAGAACCTCGGGTAATCTCCTCCCATCCTCTATCGAGTTTAAATACCCAAGCAAACATAACCGCTTCAAGCATTGCAAACACAAACAAGGCAACTGTACCAGCCCAGTAATCGTATTCGTCGAAAACACCTTGCTGGAAGAACAATACAGTAGGTAATCCCATTAATAGTATTATTAAACCAAATCCCATTGCTGCCTTACCTTTTTTCCATCCAAACTCATCCTGTAAAAAACCTACTACAGGAGTTCCCATAGCTAAAGACGATGTTATACCTGCAAAGAATAATAATCCAAAGAATGCAACACCTGCAAGTGCCGACATAATTGGGCCCCACTGCTCGAATAAGAATGGCATTGTTCTAAAGCCAAGTCCCAAACCGCCTAGGTTTGTAAGCTCAATTACTCTATCAATTCCGAAATAGCCAATGGCAATTGGGATAATTATTGAACTACCAAGTACAATCTCAACAAACTCATTCATAAAGCCTGCTGACGCTGCGTTTAATGCGATATCATCTTTTGGTTNNCAACAAACTCATTCATAAAGCCTGCCGACATGGCATTGCATGCAATATCATCATCCTTACGAACGTACGATGCATATGCTTGAATACAACCCATACCCACAGAAAGCGTGAAGAAAATTTGTCCTGCTGCAGCAAGCCAAACTTTTGGGTTAGCCAAAGAAGAATAATCGGGTGTCCACAAAAAGTTAAGACCTTTAAGTCCATCAAAAACAGCTCCATCAGAACCAGCTTTCAAAGTTATACCCTTAATTGCAAGGAAAATTCCAAAAACAATAAGAAGAGGAACTCCAATCTTTGCAGCCTTTTCGATACCACCACTTAGTCCTTTACTCAAAATCCAAACGTTAAGGGCAAGACAAAGCACAAAGAAAACAATTGCTTCGTAAGGTAAACCAGTTGTTGATGTAGTTACATCGAGATACCCATTAAAAAATGAAGCAACTTGATGTTGAGTCATACCATCGAATGTCCCAAAAATGGAATGGAATACATATGAGA
>DQHR01000124.1:0-248 GCA_003531155.1 Bacteroidales bacterium
TAATCCAACATTTTTAAGAATGCCGGTGGGTAGTCCGAATTTCGGATCAGGTTGGGGTTTTGGGCAACCATGTTCCGGGTTTTAATAAGATGTTCGAGGATTGTTCGGTCATATTCCGGACCATCCAAACCTTCCAGTTCATCGAAACCGGAAACCAGGTCTAGTACATCATCGGCTGCACCTGACAGCACAGCGACATCAATTCCTTTTAAGCTCATATCGAAGTCTTTTTGTTGTTTAAATGGTTT
>DQHR01000124.1:379-36092 GCA_003531155.1 Bacteroidales bacterium
TGATGTACTTCCAAACTACCTTTTTCATCAGGTCAACGGTCTCATCTACTTCGCCATCTTCAATGATAATGCGGTCGGAATCCTCTGGCCGGGCAAAGAAACGTTCGTATTGGCTACCTTCTTTAATTGGCCGGTATCCATTCGTAATGCTTTCTATGTTGTATAATTCGCCCATTACATGATTTTTTGAGGTTCGGATTCGTAAAAGAGGCCATTGGCATAAAGCGAGTATTTCATTTCCATAGGAATGGCAAGGGCTGCGGCAATAGCATTCAGGTCTTTTTTCTTAAAGGCGGCAATAATGGTTGGGGCTTTGGTGATAATTCCAGTTACATATCCAGCCAAAGCTGTCCAGCCTATATTTAGTTCTATCGTATCAATGGTTGTTGTGGCTAATGGTTGAATGGTTATGTTCTTTTGTTCCGGGCTATTGCTGGTAATATACTTGCCATTAGTACTAAGGGTGACGGCTGGTTTAGTGATAGACATGCTGTTTTTAGTTGGGTTCTGAATTTTGATTTCGGTGCGGAAAGCTATTCCTTTTAAATCCACCTTATGAATGCGAGGATTAGAAAGGTTGCTCACCATCTTTTCCGAAACAGTCTTCATTTTAAAGAGCTTGACAGCTCCCAAAACCAAACCTCCGGCAATACCTATTTTCAACCACTTGTTCATCTTTTAGGCTTTCTGAATCGGATTACCACGCTGTCAATTCCTTTTTTTACACCATAGCCGACAAGGGCAGAGATTGCAGCATAAAAAGCTACTTCTATGATTCCCTGAAAGGTGATATTGATAATTACCAAGTGGGCTGTTAAAGCTTTGCCTAATCCTCCACATAGACCGGAAGTGGTGGCTACAACTGAGTTAATTTGATTTTCTGGCATGGTTTGCATCGGATTGATTTTGATGCAAGGATAAGGAGAGAAGAAAAAATGAAATCCGTTAACTGGTATAGAAAAGAAGAATTGGAGTATTAAGGACTAAAAAAGAGTATAAATGCCAATTAATATGGTGGGTCAAAATGGTTAATTAGAATTTTTACTTGCTTAGGTGTAAAATATTTTTGTCTCTTTTCCCATTCTGCTCCTTGCAATCTTTCAATTAATTCTGGACATCTATATATCCATNNCTTTGAAGCGGATGTTTTTGAAACTCTTGGTAAATAAAGTTGGGCTAATTCACCGAAGCCATAAGTTCGGACTTCAAACTTTTTTTCCATGTTTTTTTCTGGAAAATTAGTTACACGAAACTCATATTCAAAGCACTTGGCAACTGCTTACTCATTATTACCAATTTCTACCAGTTTTTACCGTTTCAAGGAATAAATGTGTACTTTTGGGTAAACCTTGTTCTTTAATGTGAGCAAAGCATCTGGCAGAATAGTAATCTATCCGAAAGATGTTCAGAGGTTAACAGGCAAGAGCGAGAAATCGAGCCGGGAATTGTTTAAAAAAATCAGGCTATGCAAAGCAAAGGAGAAACACCAGTTTGTGAGCATCGAAGATTTTGCGGAATTTACCGGTATCTCTGTTGACCTAATCAAACAACATCTTACCGATTGATAACAAATCTTATTAATCCAGGCTCACCCGATACCACCCCAATGAGATTTGCGATTTTTTACTTACATTTGTCCCGAAATCGTTCTTTTTATACTGAAATTTGACTGATTATTGAATAGCTCCATCAAAAAATGACCTATTCGGTTACCTAAATAAATTTCGGTTTTGTAAACATCAGAAAACATAAGTATTTACGAAATATGGGGTCGTCGGATCACCCCGACAAATAAAAAAGGCTTGTGAAGATACAAGCCTTTTTTATTTTGTTTTTTTAGGATAAAATTCTGTAATCCCTGGAGGAGGAGCTATACTATTTTCGATATGATTAAATGCAAGATTAACCCTGCTAAAAATAGAATACTAAACCTTCGGTTATAGACAAATGCAAAACTTGCAAAGTAGAGAGGCCAAGTAGTTGGCCTGTTTGGGTCGGGTTGAGCTGGTTTTGGTTCAAGGAATATCTTTATTGTCTCGAAATACTTTGGAATTGCCAACAGCACCAATAACAACGAAAGACCCAATACACCTTTGTAAATGAAATAACCAACTACAACATACTGCATAAACCAGATAAATAGAGTTGTATATCTTGATATTTTCTCTCCTAGAATCACAGGTATAGTATAAACCTTTTTTTCTAAATCCTTATCGGATTTATCGATATGCTTACCAAATATAACGCTTGTGGGACCAATGGCATAGAGTAAACTTATATATAGAACATCCCAACTCCATAACCCGTTGGAGGTAACATAAAAAGCACCACCAATCATTAATGGACCCCAAACCAATACCACTGTAGGTTCACCTAATCCTATATACTTCAATGGCCATGTGTAAAATAAAAGAAATATAATACCTGCAGCCATTAAATACAAAGTTGTTATATCTGTACGTAATACAAGGAACGCTCCACTGGCCACAGCAATAAGAAGAGCAAACAGGATGTACCCATAAAAAGTATTTCTAGTTGTGTATCCTCTTTCTACAATTTGCGGGCCATACAACGTTCTGTAATAATTGTCCTTATCAATGCCTTTACTGTAATCGATAAGGTCGTTTAACAAGTTGTTTGCTGCATGGGCAAAGACCAACCCGACTAAACAGATTAAGAAATTTGCGACGTTAAAAACGCCTGTGATGTTATATGCCAGCAAACCTCCGATGGCACAAGAAATAGCAGTCATTATAAACACTGCTGAACGTGATGCAACTAGCCACCTCGAAACAGTATCGAGCGTACCCCATTCCTCTTTTGTAACTTGCGGAATAACCTTTAAGGATTTAATCCAGAATGATATAGATGTCATGGTTAGATAAGTTTAAGTTAGTAAATAGTTTAAAAATCTATGTTTACATGCCTTTCGGCATGGTAAGATGATCTTACCAAAGGGCCACTCTCAACGTGTTTAAATCCCTTCGATAAACCTATTGTCCTATAATTCTCAAATATCTCAGGTTTTACATACTCAACTAGCTTAGTGTGCAACTCCGATGGAGGCAAATACTGTCCAATGGTAAGAACTTGTACCCCAGCAAGCAGCAAATCATCCATTGCTGTTAGCACTTCTTCTTCCTGCTCACCAAGTCCAAGCATAAAGCCGCTCTTAGTAATAATACCAGACTGAGAAATATATTTTAATACTTTCAAACTTTTTTCATAGGTAGCCAAACTTCTAATTCTTGGACTGATACGTTCAACCGTTTCAATGTTATGGGAGATTACTTCGGGTTTTTCATTAATCACTAAATCCAATAAAGCCTGATTATTATTAAAATCTGGAATCAGAACCTCCATAGTTATTTTTGGGTTTAGCTCCTTTACCGTTCTTATTGTTTGAGCCCAAAAAGAAGCGCCCTGATCTGCAAGATCATCTCTAGCAACTGATGTTATTACACAATGTTTTAACGACAGCGTTTTTATGGTATCGGCCAAGCGTTTAGGCTCTTCCCAGTCGACCGGGTCGGGCATTAACGATTTAACATAACAGAAACGGCAATTCCGAGTACACTTTTCGCCTAGAATCATAAATGTTGCTGTGCCTGCGCTCCAGCACTCACCTTTATTTGGACAGTTTCCACTACTGCAAATGGTATTTAGCTTATGTTCTTCGATTAAATTATTTACCCTTGAATAATCTGCCCCGTGTGGCAAAGGAACTTTCATCCAACGTGGAAGGTGCACTATATCTTTCTTAATACTCATAGTTCAATATTTAGTGATTGAACAATCCAATTATCGTAATGTTTAGATTGTATTTACTATATTGATGAAACAAGTTAAGAATGGCATTGCATACACCCCCGACTCTGTTATAATTGAAAGTTTAAGGGCAATCCAACAAATTCGTTTTGTAAGTGAAAATACCTTTGTTATAAGATTTGATCGTGATAATCTCCAATTTAAGGCAGGACAATTTGTTGCCGTGGGGATTAAAGATTCGTTACAACAAAGGGAGTATTCAATTTATAGTGGCGAAAAGGATGATTATATTGAGATTTTAGTTCGAGAAGTATTGGGAGGCAATGTATCACAACAATTAAGACGTTGTGAGATTGGACAATTATTACTTGTTAGCGGCCCATTTGGTATTACTACAATTAACGATGAGGATATAAATTCCAAGAGGTTTATTTTTATAGGATCAGGAACTGGGATATCGCCATTTCATAGTTTCATCAGATCCTACCCAACAGTTGACTATACCATTATCCATGGGGTTCGCTATGTAACTGAGGCTTATGATAAAAACGATTATGATCCTCATCGATATGTTTTATGCACATCGAGGGAAACAGGAGGAAACTATTACGGAAGAGTAACGACTTTTTTACAAGATTACAAAATTGACCCTGATACACTTTTCTATGTGTGTGGCAATAGCAGCATGATTTACGAGGTTTTCGATATATTAAGAAAAAAAGGGGTACCAATGGAACACATGCGTTCAGAGGTATATTTTTGAATCACCAAGAAACCAAATCAATAGTTAAAAGATTAAAATCTCACAGCCAGCATTATTAAAATAATCTTTTGTATTTGCAACGTTTTCGGTAAATCCTAGAAAGAATCCACCACCTGAGCCACAGAGTTTCAAATAGAATAGATTGTTTTTAATCCCATAGTTCATATGGTGTGCAATATTCCTTGGAATCATCTTTTCAAACAAGATTAACTGTAAACTTGAGAGGTCTCGTATTAAAGAAAAGAAATGCTTCTCATCTCCTTCTTCGACAATCTTTGTAATGCACTCGTTATTCAAGGGAATATATTGATTCTTTAATCTATCTAAATATTCATTATCCGAACCGCATTTTTGATTGAAATAGTCAACCAAATTACCAGTATTCCCTTTCTGTCCGCTATCGACTAAGAATAAACCCAACTTTTGCAAGGTCTTAGTGATAGGAAAACTAATCTTATCAAATTCATTGTTCCCTTTTACTAAGATAGGCGAATTAAGATAGCTGACTAGAGGATCGATACCAGAACTGGTACCATGAAAGTACGATTCGAGAAATGCCAGACTCTTTTTCAATATCGAAACAGTCTTAGATTTAGCACTCTCATCCACATATTTATCGAAAATGGCTGCAACCAATGCTCCTGAACTTCCGAGCCCCGCTCCTATTGGAATATCTGATTTAAAATAGAGCCCATTTTCAACATCGTCCTTAAGCCTACTTACATCTAAACGTAAGTCAATGTTTTTCTCACTTTCCAACAATCTTAAGTGATTTAAAAATAATCTTAAACTCTGATTAGACTCATTGGCTTGAGCAGGATTATCAGCCCTATTCTTAATAAAATCCCAACCACCCTTAAATTTACCATAGGGAATGGCAAGCGCAAAGGAGTTTAAAAGAATAGAATATTCACCGAATAGAAGGATTTTTGAAGGATACATCTAATTAGAATCTATTAATATTGGACCTTTCCCTATTTTATCATCAATCCATTTCCCATCTTCGCATAACGACGTTAACTCGGAGTTGATGAAGTGTAGCATTTTATCGCGAATATCCTCGGCATACAGCAAATGTATATTTGGACCAGCATCTAGCGTATAGGTGAACTCTAATTTAGTTTCATTCCGAAAATGTTTCAACTTATTTATAATCTGTAACGTTTCGGGCTTAATCAAAATAAACGATGGATGAGATGTAAGGAACATTGCATGCAGATTTGCAACTTCATATTCAACAATCTCACTAAACGTACTTTTATTGCCACTTTTCAAAGCATCAATCAAACTAGCTGCATTTAATTTCCCTGTTCTTACTCGGCTATCTTTATAGGGATTAGACTCCATCAACTTATGACCTTGACTACTACTAATAGGTTTCTCGCCTGAGTTTACTATCAAAATAGCATCGTAATAACTATTGAATTTCTCGTGTACATGATTGGATAAAGGAATGGCATATTCGTCAGAAGAATCATCAAATCCTGTAGTTTCACCCCATAATACCCAATTACCATAAACAGATCGGCAAGCGCTTCCTGAGCCAAGTCGAGACAAAAATGAAGCCTTCCTTAAAAAATCATTCCCACTCATGTTTACGTCCAATATGCTATTATTTATACTGAGGAGACAAAGCGCTAATGCGCTTAAAGAAGATGCAGAAGAAGCAATTCCCGCAGAATGAGGAAAAGAATTGTGCGTACTAATATCTAAATGGATTGAGTTTAACGCAGGGAGTTCTTTCGATACAACATTGATGAATGAACGGACTTTATCTTCGAAGCGAACATTTTCTTTTCCTTGAAATAAAAGATTAAATGTAGCACCTCCTTGATTGTCTTTGAGGGTATATTCAATAACTGTTTCGGTAAAGCAGTTGGTTAAAGTCATGCTAACGGAGGGGTTTAAAGGAAGCTGAGACCCCCACTTACCCCAATACTTCACAAGAGCTATATTTGACGGGCTACGCCATGCCATTTTTCCTGATTTAGCCATGTTAACAAATGCTATGCTAGTTTTTAATTATCTCGTCGAAGCCAAAGAAAATCTCAAGTCCTTTTTTTCTAAAATAGTTTCTAATATGCATTTCGGGCAATTGAGATACAACCATGGCAAAATCGCCACCCCATGCTCCAAGCGATTTTATTTCTCCATCAAAGTCATTAAAATATTCAGATTTCACTCTTGGTATTTTTAATGTTCTTGAGATAATAATTTCATGCTCAACAATGCATCGTATAAACTCATCAAGATTATCTTCTGTGGTAATTTTTTCTGTTAACGCAGTAATAAGAAGAACCATATTTTCTCTCCTTACAGTTTCAATATTTTTTTCAATGCTGGTCGATGTTTTTTGTTTTTTACCCAAATAAACAAAATAGATATTCTTCCTAAATACAGGATTGAAGGCAACAGGAGTAATTTCTCTCCCATCTTTGGTTAGTTGATAGACAATTGGAGTTGCTGAATTTGATGCAGCAATATCATACCCTGAACCTAATGAAACCTGCTTATTCAACTCAAATGGATCAATTCCTGCCCAGTTTGCTATGTTTGATATTAACGTTGCACTACTTCCCCATCCCCAGTTTGTACTAAACTGAATATTGCTCAAGAAGTGATATGAGGAATCTTCACTAAATAACAAAGGTTTAAATCTCAATGCAACGCTTAATAATTTCTGCAATCCAAGTGCTATCTCAGTATTATTTGAATCGATTATATTTAAACTCTCGCTTTTAAAATTCACGCTAAACCAAGGCTTTCCGTTCTCTGTTGCCTTCCAATGTATTGAAGGTTTATCATCTTTGGAACATGAAACCACCATCTGCTGTCCAAACTTAAGAGGAACAGCCAACGCTTTTGCACCCGTTAGGACAAAATATTCTCCTGTAATAATTAGATTACCATTCGAAAAACAGGTATTCTGGGTTTCATTTTTCATGCTCATTCTCTTATACTTTCGAGATAATTAGATACAGATTTAAACGAAACTGTGTGATTTTTAAAATATTCTTCGGCTCTCTCCTTTTCAGATGCATTAGCATTAAACTGGTATAAAATATTGTTTAGATGAAGTTTCATATGTCCTTTTTGAATGCCATCGGTAATAAGAGAGCGGATTGCCGCAAAATTATTGGCAAGGCCAACAGCAGCAACAATTTGCATAAGCTCTTTTGCTGATGGATTACCCATTATCTGGAGGGCTAACTTTGATAAAGGGTGAACTGATGTAACTCCTCCCACTGTGCCAACCGACAATGGAATCCTAAGCGTGTATTTAAACCCTTTTTCATTTATCTCAACATCTGTAAGAGAAGTGTACTTGCCATCTTTCGATGCATAGGCATGTCCGAAAGCCTCTACTGCCCTAAAATCGTTTCCAGTTGACAATAGCACAGAATCAATGCCATTAAATATTCCCTTATTATGAGTAACAGCGCGTTGAACATTTTCTTTTGCGACCTTAACTGCCAACTCAAATTTCCTAGCAAATCGTTCTGCTGATAAATCACCTGATATTTGAGAAAGTTGGCTTATGCTGCATTCAACCGAACACTCAACCATACAATCGGGGGTGTAATTTGAAAGGATAGCCATTATGATTTCGGCATCAGGGTTGACTTTGGGATAACTAGCTTTTAAAAATGATAATAACTCAGGACTCATCGCTTCCAAGCATGAGTTAATCAGATTGGCTCCCATTGAATCGGCCGTTTCAAATTCGACATTCAAAATATGGTAATCGCCACCATAACTTAAAGTTACATCGGATATGCCGGCACCTCGCTTTTCCATGTTAACTGTTAGCGGCTTAGCTACAGACAATAGTAGTTCTTTCAGAATAGGCAAATCATCTTGCAACTTTTTAATATTCCCTTCCCATGAAAAGTAAATCTGCCCAGTTTTTTTTGTTCCTAAAACCCTTGTCCTAAATCCACCTTTATCCGACCAAAATTTCGCAGCATAAGATGCTGCCGCAACAACAGAACTTTCTTCTGTAACCATTGGTACAAAATAGGCTCTATCATTAACTAAAAAATTGGGAGTAATGCCAAACGGCAGAACATAATTCGAAACATAATTCTCACTTATATTTTCTATTAATTCATCGATTTTTATATCCTCACCCTGAAAATTCGATAATAAAATCACCTGCTCCTCACTTAAAGGAACATGTTTTCTCAGAATATCAACTCTTTCCGATTTATTAAGCTTTGAGAAACCCGTAATGATTTGCATAGGATATCTTATTGGTTCAAAGCCCTAAATGCCTTGCTATTAAAACTCGCAAAATCTCTGAAGTACCTTCCCCGATCTGTAATATTCGCTGATCGCGATAAAACCTTTCAATCTTATTATCTTTCATTAACCCGTACCCGCCATGTATTTGAACTGCTTCATCGGCAATTTCTTTGGCAATTTCGGAGCAATACAACTTGGCAATTGCAGCCTCCTTGGTATAAGGCAGGTTCGAATCTTTTTGCCAGCAAGCCTTATATAAAGTGTTTCGTGCTAGCTCAATCTTAGTTTCCATATCAGCAAGTTTAAATGCTATTGACTGAAACTTTCCGATAGGTTGATTAAATTGATGCCTGCTCTTTGCATACTCCAAAGCCATTTCAAAAGCACCTTGCGCAAGGCCTAACCCAATTGCAGCAATAGAAAGTCGACCTCCGTCAATTATTTCGAGCATAATACGAGCACCTTTTCCTTCTTCACCAAGCAGATTCTCCTTAGGTACTCTGCAATCTTTGAACGTAATCTTCCCTGTATCCACTGCTCTCCACACCATTTTGTTCCGGATAGGTTCTGCCAGGTAGCCTTCGCTTTGCCGTTCAACAAGTATAGCCGACAACTTCTTTTTACCATCTTTTTCGCCTGTTATTGTCAGGGCAGTAACACCAGCCGAACACACCGATGCTGAATTTGTAATGAAAAGTTTTGAGCCATTGATGATATAATGACTATCTCGTAATTCGGCTATGGTTTTTACTCCGGTGGCATCCGATCCTGCATCGGTCTCGGTTAATCCAAATGCCCATACATAATCACCTGATGTTAGTTTAGGCAACAAATACGATTTTTGTTTTTCAGTACCATAATTAAAGATTGGAACGATTCCCAGCGAATTATGTGCCGCCACTGTTGCAGCCTGCGAACTGTCAACCCTAGCCAGCTCTTCAACAGCTATAATGTAAGAAAGGGTATCCAGATTTTTTCCTCCATACACTTCAGGTATTGTAATACCAAACAAACCCGTTTCGCCTAAGCGTTTGGTTAATGATTTGGAGAAAGTAGCCTCCTCGTCCAATTCTTTGGATAATGGAGCAATTTCGTTTTCAGCAAATGATCTTATTTTTGATCTTAGCTCAATATGATGTGCTTTTATTAAAGGATTAGTATTTATAGTAGTGTCCATAGTTTTTCGTCAATTGCTATTTTATTAATTAGTATCCAATTATTTTCTTTTTTCAATAAATTCTGACATTCTAACATTAGCATCCTTCGACATTTTCATCTTGGTAATTATTTTTACTGTTTTCATAATATTTTTAGAATTAATTAGATTTCTATTTAACGTTCTTAACAAACTCTTTTCTTCAGCCAAAGCTATTGGAGACACAGAACAGATATCCTGAATCAGTTCATTGACTTTTGCCTCCATTTCATTAATATCTTCACACACATAATCAACAAGTCCAATTCTTAGCGCTTCCGTAGCAGTAAAGGTTTTACCCGTAAAGATTTGATATTTAACATCAACTGGCCTTACCCTAATGTGTAAGTAAGGCGAAATTACCGACGGCACTAGTCCTAATCTCAACTCTGAAAGTCCAAATTGAGTATCTTTGAGTGCCAGAGTAAAATCACTAGCCCCGAAAAAACCTAATGCACCACCAAATGCATGTCCATGAACTAAATTAATAATCACCTTATCAGACTGATAAATCGTCTTAAAACAATCGGCAATTTTTTTACTATCGGAGTAACTTTTTCGATACCCGAGTTCGCCTGATTTCTTCATCCAATTAATATCTGCGCCAGCGCAGAAAGAACTTCCATTCCCTCTAATTACAATCACCCTAATCTCATCTTTCTTTTCAATCCATTTTAACCCTTTAATAAGTTCTTTAATGATTGATGGATTCAACGCATTGCGGATTTCTGGTTGATTTAACCAGATTGTTGCAAATTTATCTTGAAGGTCAATCTTAATTTTTTCAAAGTTCTGCATAGTGCTTGTTTTTACATTCTGTATACCCCTGTTTTTAGCTCAGGAAAAGGCTTATTTAAAGTAACAGATATACTCAACGCTAGTACTTCACGAGTAACAATTGGGTCAATTATCCCATCGTCCCAAATCCTTGACGTACTGTATAACGCCGAACTTTCCTTCTCAAACCGCTGTAATATTTTTTGCTTTAAATCAGCTTCGTTACTATTGTTTTCTCCTTTTTGCTTGATACTTACCAATACCTCGGATGCTTGGTCGCCACCCATAACTCCAATTTTTGCATTTGGCCACATAAACAAAAAATTTGGTTGGTATGCTCTACCTGCCATAGCGTAATTCCCAGCGCCAAATGATCCTCCAACAATAATTGTAATCTTCGGAACATTGGCATTAGCAACCGCTTGAATCATTTTCGCGCCGTCTTTTGCAATTCCCTTATGCTNNATTGGAATATTACGACTGCAGCATAGTTCAATAAAGTGGGTTGCTTTTAGTGCTGATTCGGAGAATAGTATACCATTATTAGCAACTATACCCACGCTGTAACCATGAATTCTTGCAAAGCCTGTAATTATTGAGGTTCCATAATTGGCTTTAAATTCTTGAAATTTGCTCCCATCAACCAACCTAGCTATGATTTCATACATATCTATAGCTTTTTTCAAACTTGGTTGGATTATCCCATAGATTTCATCAATGGGATATAAGGGTTCCTCATTCGCTATTTTATCAATATTTTGTTTTGGGTGCTTATTAAAATGGTCGAAAATATCTCTACATACTCTCAACGCATCCTCATCATTTTCAGCCAAATGATCTACTACACCCGAAACTGAAGTGTGAACCACGGCTCCACCAAGTTCCTCTACCGTAACAACTTCACCTATTGCGGCTTTAACAAGCGGTGGACCTGCAAGGAATATTGAGCCCGTTCCCTTAACAATAATGCTCTCATCGCTCATTGCAGGGATGTAGGCTCCACCTGCAGTACAAGATCCCATGACAACTGCAACCTGAGGAATCCGTTCAGCTGAAAGTTTTGCCTGATTGTAAAAAATTCTCCCGAAATGATCTTTATCGGGATACACATTGGCTTGCTCTGGTAAAAAAACTCCGCCTGAATCAACCAAGTAAACTATTGGGAGATTGTTCTGCAATGCAATTTCTTGTGCCCTTAAATGCTTTTTGATTGTTTCGTAGACATACGTACCACCTTTGACTGTAGCATCGTTTGCAACAATTACAGTCTCAATTCCATGAATAAGTCCCAACCCTGTTATAATACCTGCTCCTGGAAATTGATTATCGTATTGATCGTATGCAGCAAGTGATGATAATTCAAAAAAAGGAGTATCCCTATCAATTAATAATCTTATTCTCTCACTTGCCAATAATTTACCTCTGGCTTTATGCTTCTCCAGAATATCACCATCTCTTTTACTTTGCGTTGTGTATAGAATGTCTTGTAAATTCTTATTTAAGAATTTATTATATTCATAATTAGCAATAAATTCCTCGGATTGTAGATTTATTCGAGTCTTTAGAACAGCCATCAATTTAAAACTATTAAGTAAACGCTTTGTAAACATCTAAATGATTGATTTGTTCGCCAGAAACCACCGAACAAAGAGTATTTATTTAGAATGGTTTCAAATAACAAAAACGAAGGGATTTAGGTTAAATGAAACATTGCTTATAGGGAAAGAAATCGAGTTAATTAAAGCTAATGTTTGAAGGCAATGTTAGGAAGTCGTTATTGAATTAAAACAAAATACTAAAAGGCTATAATAACAAAGATTTTAAGTTTTAATAATATTTTAGGAGATTAATCTTCAAACAACCTTAACTGGCCATAATCTTCGTTCTTCTTTTGAGTAATCAATTTTTCACCAAAATTAGATAGCGTAATACCCAACAAACGTATCTTCTTGCCTTCAACTATCGATGGTGTGAGTAGATGCTTCGCGATGTTCAAGACATCATCGAAATCTGAAATTGGGTTGATGAGCGACTGGCTTCGGGTGATCTGCTTAAAATCGCTATACTTAACCTTTAAGGTTACTGTTCGACCTTTTAGATTGTACTTTTTAAGACGGTTGCAAACCGTTTGGGCAATATGACCCAACTCCTCGCACATATCGTCAATCACCTTTAAATCGTGCAAAAAGGTATCCTCTGCTCCAACCGATTTAG
The DNA here is from genome assembly GCA_003531155.1 of Bacteroidales bacterium. Taxonomy (GTDB): domain Bacteria; phylum Bacteroidota; class Bacteroidia; order Bacteroidales; family Tenuifilaceae; genus UBA8529. Next base: position 13,342 of record DQHR01000124.1, read on the forward strand.
TCTCGCGTTCGGGTTCAACACTTCTATTATCGATACCCCGGACAATATTGTAATAGAAATGCCCCACCTTGCCAAAGTGGGTCACCAACTCCTGTTCTGTCAATTTCTTTAAATCAGCACCAGTGAATAGGTTCATACTTTTCATCTTTTCGGCAGTGACTTTGCCAACACCAAAAAACTTCTCAACAGGAAGTTTCTCGATAAACGATTCAACTTTTGATGGGGCAATAAAGGTAAGTCCATCGGGTTTTTGCATGTCAGATGCAACTTTGGCAATAAACTTATTAATAGAAACTCCGGCTGATGCTGTAAGATGTAATTCATCTTTTATTGCCTGCCTTATCTGCTTTGCAATCTCAATAGCCGAACCGATATTCTGCTTATCACATGTAACATCTAAATAGGCCTCATCTAGCGAAAGTGGTTCGATAAGATCGGTGTAGCGACTAAAAATTTCACGAATTTTTGATGAAACCTCCTTATAAGCCGAGAAGCGAGGACGTATAAAGATAACCTCAGGGCAAAGTTGTAACGCCCTTTTTGACGACATGGCTGAGTGAATCCCAAATTTGCGTGCCTCGTAACTCGCGGTGGCAACAACTCCTCGCCCATCGGGCGAGCCACCAACAACGATTGGTTTTCCACGATACATGGGATTATCGCGCTGCTCGATAGATGCATAAAACGCATCCATATCGATATGGATAATCTTGCGATGCTTACTGTTAGACTCGCTTCCCATGAAACATGTTGATGACTAATACTGCAAATATAGAATAGTGTTGCAGAGATTGCAACGGAAACAAATTGCGGTTCGTAATGAGAATAAAAGTCAACCGCAAAGATCACAAAGAAAAGTCGCAAAGAGCGCCAAAACTAGGATACTCTAAAGCCGAGCATAATCCACGGTCAATCAAATATTGCTTAGAAATCTAAATATTTAACGTGAATTTGATGTAAGATGTCATACTGAACAGGCAGTTGCCTGCGAAGGATCTAAGCAATTGTAATATAGATGCTTCACTTCGTTCAGCATGACACTGTAATTTTATTGAAAAAAACTGAAAATATGCACGTTAAGTTTATATCAAACTCGCGTTATTTAAGATTTATAAAAGTTACAAACAGAATTCATCACACACACGCTACACTTAGGGTTTGTTGGTCGACAAATTTCTCGCCCCAAGAAAGATATAGCCATCCCTGCTTCGTTCCATTTTTCTTTGGGAAGAACACTCATCAACTGCTTTTCAATTTTCTCGGGGTTTGTGCCTGAGGCAACACCCAAACGAGGAGCAACGCGAACAACATGTAAATCAACAATAATGCCTTCGGCATCGTAACCCGATTCGCGAATAATCACATTCGCCGATTTACGGCCAATACCAGGCAACTTCGTTAATTCCTCCATTGTAGTAGGAATCTTACTATCCTCTCCTACTGCATTGGCCAACTTCGATAACCAATTGGATTTATTACCGAAGTTTCGAACTGTGCTAATCTCGCGCTGAATATCCTCAACACTTGCTTTGGCAAGGTCACTCATTGTCGGATAGGTTTTAAAGAAATCCTTTGCTACCTCATTGATATGTCTATCGGAATCCTGAGCCGATAGAATCACCATAACAACAAGTTGATATCGGTTTGCATAATCCAAAGGATGCTTTCTTTTCCAATATTGTTTTAGCAAAGGCTCAAAACTCTTACTCCAATTTGTTTCCATAATATGTTTGCTATTTGATTCAATTATCAATGTAAATTTAATCATTATCGCTGATTGGCTTGATATTCATTCATAATTCTTTATCTTTCAAAAAATGGCTCTATCTTTATAGCAGTTTAAACACAGGAATCATGGCTTTAGATACAATTATTGAAATCAAGAATGCATCACTCTTCCAGGATGAGCAGCTAATACTATCGGATGTTAACTTCACCATCGAAAGGGGTGAATTTGTGTATATAATAGGGAAAGTAGGGACTGGTAAATCGAGCCTTATTAAAACCATTACTGGAGAAATTGAACTCACAGAGGGAGAAGGAATTGTTGCTGATTTTAACTTAAAAGGAATAAAACCCAAACAGATTCCTTTTTTAAGAAGAAAAATCGGCACTGTTTTTCAAGATTTCCAACTCCTCTCCGACAGGAGCATTTACGATAATCTTCTATTTGTGCTTAAGGCAACAGGATGGAAAAGCAAAACCGAAATCGAACAACGAATCAAAGATGCCCTCGACAAAGTAGGTCTACCAAACAAAGAACACAAAATGCCCCATCAGCTATCTGGAGGTGAACAGCAAAGGATTGTTATAGCTCGCGCTTTACTTAATGATCCTGAGATCATCCTTGCAGATGAGCCAACAGGTAATCTTGATCCTGAAACCTCAGAGGAAATTATGAGACTTCTACACGATATTTCATTAACAGGTCGTGCAGTGGTGATGGCAACCCACAACTATGCTCTCTTGAAAAAATACCCCGGAAGAACTTTGAAGTGCGAAAAAGGTAAAGTTATCGAAGTTGAACAGATGACTGAAATTGACTTTGAAAGTTTAATGGAGTAAAAAGAGTTTAACGTTATTTACTGATGACAGCAAGGCAATCAATTTACATGCTAACAACCTACATTCTAATTGTTAACGCTTAAAACACCTAATAATCCACGGTAATCTGTTTAGATGCACATTGCTGTAACGTTCGAGTGAAGCCCCAAAACCTTCGTTAAAATAAGCAACACCTTCTAGATTAGAACCTGTGAAATCAAGAATTTTGTTTGACCCAGCATTCTCCTGAATAATCCGATCGAGAATCAGATGCATGGTACTGGTTTGCTTACCCTCTTCGGATGAGACTGTAACTAACAAATAGATCCTATTCTTGAACCAAAAATAAAACGCTGCGGATATCAACTCACCCTTTGTATTTTTGGCAGCGAGAACACGTCCTGTGCCATTTTTAATAGTATGACTTACTATATCTTCAAGAATACTTCTAAAACGATTATTTAATGGTGGATTAGCATGAGTAGCCTTGAAGTCAGTGAATTCTTTAGCCGTAATATTATCAACCAATTGCAAATTGGACTCTTGAGCATGACCAATATTTCGCTTAGTCCGACGCGAATATTTCTCTTCTAGTTCAGCAATAGATTGATTAAGGTTGAGCTCATGATTATTATAGTCTGAAACTAAAAACTCTGGATTATTGCAAACGTTATACCTATTTAGATTGAGGTTAATATATCGATATATTTTAGAGGCCTCTCTCAGAAATTCGCCAGCATCACTGGTTTTTCCACGGGCTGATATTACCCCCAACTGCTGTATCAAAAAGGGTTGAATCAAATATACCATGCCGTATTTACGTCGTACCGGTAGTGGCATAACATTTTCATAATCGCCATCTACAAGAGCCTCCCAACCTGGATTTGTAATGTTAAGGTACCACGAAAGATGATAAGCCAATCCTTGTGGAGATGTCTCAATGCACGCATCCCACTTAATATAGTCAATTTCGTTATGCCTTAGGTGACGAATCTCCACATTGAATCTTTTTAACTTCCTTTAGAACATTTGGCATATGGTTCTCCCATCCTTTACAAGGTGATGTACCCGATAAATATTCATTATGCCAAATCATTACAAATGTTCCGTTAACCTTCTTCACCTTTTCTACCAGATAAAGAACAGTATCAAGAGCCTCCTCAGGTGTTAACCCTAATCTCTCGCAGAGCGTGAAATCCATTGCTTGAAAAGGAAAAACTTTAATATCCAATACTTTTTCCTCTTTAATATTATAGAACTTGAAAGGAGTGCATGTGCCCGCTCTAAATCCTACGCATTCAGAATAACCCATTGAATAATCTTCTTTTATGCCAAGTAATGCAAGGTTTGTATAAGTTATTGGCAAAAAGAATCTCAGAAAATGTTGCCTGCTAAGTACAACACTTTTATTTAATACTCGAGAAATATCGTTTATTTCCGATTTCACCCTATCAAAACTAGTTCCCGATCTGTACGATGGATGAACTCCTACCTCAAACCTATCGCTAATCCGATGGAGCAGGTTCTGCATCTCAAATTGTTGAATAGACACATTCCTGTCATAACGAGCATACCTGCCTACAAGGACAAACCAAATAGATTTAGGCCAACTTTTTAATATAGAGAAAGCATTCTCGTAAATATCATAAGGGTCTTTTCTTAAATTAAGATAGACCAGGATCCTTCTTGTGAAATCGTCAAATTTAAGAGTCAATAACGATCTCAAAGTTCCTAAAAATGCTCTTTCAACGCCTTTATATCGGTATGCATAGGCACTATCAACATCTATAGTTGGAATAAACTCAAATTTTCGAGGATTAATCTGAAAGCTTGGAAACCTTGCCTTAATTTTATTAACCAATTGATATGCCCAAACATCAACAATAGGTTCATTTAAAAATCCACCTTTGTAAGCGATGCTTTGCTCAGCAGGGAAACGGTTATGTCTATCGGGTACAAATAGTAAATACTCTTCGTAGCGTGAAATTAAATAAAAAGTAGCTGCAAAAAGATCAAATGGAATATCCGACTCGCGGGATGTTCTAAAAAAAGCAGGAAGGCCTTCCCATTCAAATAATTCTATTTTCTGTCGCTCAACGGAATCCTCAACCATAATGCTATGAGGGACAATATGAATTCCCTCTTTAACGGCTAGCATGCAATACGAAATCAAAACCCCATTATGCAATTTTGCCTCAGAGTAGGAGGATGTAATACGTACCTTAACGCCAAGAATATCCTCAAATATAAATTTAATCGTATAATCAACACGAGACGTAAGTCTTTGGGTATATACAAGTACTTCCATACAAGAGTGGGGGGGGTTATACTTTACGAAGATAAGTCATTTTTGGGGATCTACGAGTGGTGAATTAACTAATTATCGAGTTTAACTACTGTTATTCCTGCACCTCCAAATTCGATATGCTCATCGGCAAATGATTTTACGCCTGGATGAGTTGCCAAATATTCGCGAATCAGCTGACGTAAAATACCATTCCCTTTTCCGTGTAAAACTCGAACCTGTCCTATGCCCAGCATCAAAGCCTCATCAACCAAATCCTGTGTAGCGCCAATAGCTTCATCGACTCGAAAACCCCGTAAATCGATCTCCGACTTAAAATTCAGCCTTTTCTTATGAGTATCAACAGTTACACTAGTTCGTGGTTGAGAAACTTCTCTATTAGCTTTCCGATACTCGTTTGATGAGATTATTTCCAATTTATCAATACTTATGCTCGTCATCATATTTCCAAATACAATTACTGCATTTTTAGGGCCAACTTCAAACACCTCTCCAACGACATCCTGATCTTTTAATTTTACTTTATCCCCTTTTTCAAGGCTCTTGGATTCAGATTTTGACTCAACAGCAATTTTTGAGTCCTCTTCTTTACTTAATTTATCTTTGCGTCTTTTTTGTCGTTCTTTTAACTGTTCAATTTTTTTATCAATCGCCTCATCTTGTGCACTCAGATTATTCTGAAAATCTTCTTTAAAGCCCTCTAGTTCTGCTCGAACCTCCTTGGTTCGCTCTTTCTCAGCATTCGTTTCTTTGATTGTTCGAATGGTATTCTCAATCTGTCGATTTGTTTCGGCAAGTAACTGCTCAGCCTCTTTTTTAGCTTTTGATAGAATTTCTTTTCTCTGAGTTTTTATAGCCATCAACTCCTGCTCAAGGTTCTTTTCTGCTTCCTCTGCTTTCTTATTTGAAATACGAATATTGTCACGTTTCTTTTCCCAGTAACGCTTGTCGCGCGAAATCTCACGCAGATACTTCTCGAAACTAATATAATCCACTCCCACTTTTGATGAGGCCATATGAAGAACATCCTCGGGCAACCCAATTTTTCGCGCAATTTCAAAAGCAAAACTACTTCCTGGCTTGCCAATTTCGAGTTTAAAGAGCGGTTGAATTTTACTTACATCAAAAAGCATGGCACCATTAACAACTCCTTGATTATTTGCTGCAAAATGCTTTAGGTTTGTATAATGAGTGGTTATAACACCCAGTGTTCCCTGTTCGCAAAAACGCTGAAGTATTGATTCGGCAATAGCCCCACCAACCATTGGTTCAGTACCTGCTCCAAACTCATCAATAAGAACTAACGACTTAGAATCTGCGTTTCGAAGAAATTGCTTCATATTAAGCAAGTGCGAACTATAAGTGCTTAAATCGTTCTCTATTGACTGCTCGTCGCCAATATCGATAAAGATTTTATCGAAAATTCCAATCTCAGAGTTCTCTAAAAGCGAAGGAAGAAATCCGCATTGGAGCATATATTGAAGCAAACCAACCGTTTTAAGGCAAACAGATTTTCAACCAGCATTAGGTCCTGAAATCAATAAAATTCGTTCGCTAGTATTTAGCTCTATATCAAGGGGAATGACTTCTTTTCCCTCACGCTTAAGCGTTAAATAAAGCAAAGGATGCTTAGCCTGACGAATAAAAATATGTGGTTTATCTATTAATATTGGTTTTGCACCATTAACCTCAATAGCAAAAAGAGCTTTTGCTCTTATAAAATCGATTGTACCAAGAAAGTCATATGCTTGTAATAGGTCTGGAATGTAAGGACGAATAGCATCAGAAAATTCAACCAAAATCCGAACTAACTCACGACGCTCGGCATATTCCAACTCTCTTAACTCATTATTAAGTTCAACAACCTCAACAGGTTCGATATAAACCGTTTTGCCTGTTGCTGACTCATCATGTACAAAACCTTTAATTTTTCTCTTGTTCGATGCAGATACCGGTATTACAATTCGACCATCTCTCACCGATGGTGAAGCATCAGCATCAGCAAATCCTTCGGACTGTGCCGATTTTAATATTGATTGAATACGCTTTGAGACAGATGCTTGCTTTGATGATATTTCAGAACGAATTCGAGCCAATTCTGGCGAGGCATTATCCTTTATTCGTCCAAACTTATTAAGGATAGAATCGATTCTATCAGTAACAAATGGGTAATAAGATAGATTTTTGGTAAGGTTGGTAAGGTTGGGGTATTTTGGTTCCTCACCTTTACGGAAAAATGAAAGTAAGGCTTTAATTGAATCAAGAGATTTTCGTAAATCAAATAATTCATGCTCATCGAGCCAAGTTCCAGCTAACTTAATTCGCTCCAAAAAAGGTGTTGTATCGATATAATTATCTACAGGAAATGAATCATCCATAAGGCAAATGGTTTTCATCTCATCAACCTCCGATATCATTCTGTTTACATTCTCAAAGTCAGTATTAAAATTAGCACCAACAACCTTTTTGCTACCTAAACCGCAAAGGCAACGCAGCGAGACCAATTCGCGAATTCGATCAAAACCTACCTTTTCCTCAAAATTCTGTGGGTAAATAAACTCCATATTCTTATAAAATTCAGCACAAAGTTAAATAATAAGGGTTCATCACGCATATAACAAGAGGCAATATTTTGCCAATCAATAAAAATGTATAAACTTTGGGATAGATAATACGATGAAATATGTACAATAAAGCGTTAGAATATCTTGGTCCATGTGGCATTAACTGTCAAAAGTGTTTTGCTTATAGCAATGGAAGCATAAAGAATCATAGCGAAAATCTATTAAAAAATCTGGGAAACTTTGATATCTACGCTAAAAGGTTTACTGAACTACTTAATGAGCCTGTATTTAACAAATATTCCGACTTTAAAGAAATGCTTGAGTATTTTGCATCAGGAAATTGCAAAGGTTGTCGCAAACAAGAGTGCCATCTATTCAAATCGTGCAATATTAGGAATTGTCATAAAGAGAAATCTGTAGACTTTTGCTTTCAATGCAAAGAATTTCCTTGCAACAATACAGGGTTTGATGAGCATCTCAGGAAACGTTGGCAGTCTATTAATCTTAGGATGAAAGAAATTGGACCCGAGTCCTACTATAACGAAATTAAGGATAACCCCAGATACTAATTACCAGCTAAAAAAGGATCTAAAAATAACACCGTGCCTATAATATAGTAAACTTGGATCATATCCCAAATCAGTTATTTTCTTGGCAGCTCCCGAAAAATTAGCAACCATTGCACCAGAGAATTCATACCCTAAACCTATAATAAATATTCCTTTCCCAATATTAGTGCTCCACTTAGGGCCAACAGAAATTTGATATTCAACCAAGCCAGTAAACAAATCTCCACCAACAGATTTTCGACCAGGGTTAACCTCCTCTGCCTTTTTAATTGCTTGATCGGTTAAATAGCTCATACCAAAGCCCAGTTTATCCTGCGTTGCAGCAAAAATTCCAAAACCCGGTTTGCTGCGTATTATTCCTTTTTTAGTAATTGCCTCGGATTGCATTAGGTCAAACCCAAACAAAAACGAATAAGCCATAATGGAAAACTTTTTATCAAAAACAGGAATTCCATATTTTTGATGCGCCTGATCGGATTGAGTTATCAATGTATTAACCTGTATGGGTACTTTTAATGATGTGTAGCCTAGACCAATATAAGTTCCTGCCATCTTAGACTTACCTAAACTCAACAATAAATCAATATTAGTATAATGATAACTAAAAGGAAATGTAGGTGAATAATCCGGGATTACATTTCCTGTCCATTTTGCATTTCCTGAAATTTTACCAGTTTGTATCCTGAGGTAAGTTCTCTTAAATCCCAAATATCCAGAGAATTTATACAGTTTACCAATAAAATTGTCTTCGAGTTGCACATTCACTCCAAGTCTTAATGGCATTTTCCGCCCAGTAATTGAGCCCTCCCACGTTGTCATGGATGTTGCATCGAAATCATACTTTAGAAGCTGTTTTTGAGCAATAATGCTTGAGAATCCCCAAGAATTACTAGGCACCCATGAAACGCCTAATATAAAAGGAACCTTTGATTGCTTTTCAGCACTATCATCCTGTGCGATTAGCCCGTTTATGAAAAACAACATTAGTAATAAAGAAAGGAAAGAGTTCTTCATATCAAACTATTTTTCTCAAACTTAATAATTTATGATCCTTTAACCCATTTCACTATTACGATAAAGAACATTTAAATAAAAAGAGGTACTAATCTATATTAGCACCTCTGAATGTAAAAGGTTAATCAATTTAATAATTTGATGCCTTTTCTTCGAAATAAGCCTCTGGATGGTTACAAACAGGGCAATTCTTTAATGCTTTCTTGCCTTTATGAACATGACCGCATTTACGGCAAACCCATTCAACTTCCTCCTCGCGTTCAAAAACCGTTCCTGATTCAACTCGTTCTAACAACTTTTTGTAACGTTCTTCGTGTTCTTTCTCAATCTTTGCTATTAACTTAAAAGCAGTCGCAATCTTTTTAAATCCCTCCTGTTCGGCAATTTCAGCAAAATGTGGATACAAATCCGTCCACTCTTCGTGCTCACCCATTGCAGCAGCTTTTAAATTCTCGGCGGTTGTTCCTATTGAACCAGCTGGGTAAGTAGCAGTAATCTCAACTGGGCCACCTTCGAGAAACCTAAAGAAAATTTTTGCATGTGTTTCTTCTTGCATTGCTGTTTCAAGGAAAAATGCAGCAATTTGCTCATAACCCTCTTCTTTTGCTTTCTTCGAAAAAAATGTATAGCGATTCTTTGCCTGCGATTCACCCGCAAATGCTTTAAGAAGGTTCTTTTCTGTTTGAGTTCCTTTTATGCTTTTGTCCATGGTTTAATATTTAGGTTTAAGCATCAAATATAATAAATGTTATTATGTACTGTCAATTGAAAAACAAAAAGGGCTGTCTTAAAACAGCCCTTTTAATTGAAATAAAAAGCAAAAAAAAACACTAAACACTAACCTTAACGCTTAACCTTTATGCCACATCCAACAGCCTTTGTTTCTTTTAATGCAATCATTTTACCAGCCAACAAAGCATCAACAGCATTCTCAAGGTATTTCTCCTTTACCATTGAAGCATCTTTGTAATTATCATCAATAGTACCAATGTATTCAACAACAATGTCTTTACCTTTTTTATTTAGCAAAAAAACATGTGGCGTTTTTGCTGCTCCGAAAACAGGAAAAACTTTTTGACCTTCATCAAACAAGTATGGGAATGGGTAAGATTTTTCTTTTGCCCTTGCAACCATTAAATCATAAGAATCTTCGGGTTGCACTTCAGGATTATTCGGATTAATAGCAACAACAGGATAACCTAAACCTTCATACTTTTTATGAATATTGATAATTCTATCTTCATATGCTTTTGCGTAAGGGCAGTGGTTACAAGTAAAAATTAAGATTACACCCTTTGATTTACTGAAATCACTTAAGGATACCATCTTACCATCAACATTTTTAAGCTTAAAATCAGCTACTTTATCACCAATTTTATAGCCTTGTGCTATCAGAATAGATGTTGTAAACATCATCAGTGCAAAAACAGAAATTATTTTTTTCATAACGGTTGATTTTAATTATTAGAATTTATGAGATGTTCTTTAAATGCAATATTAAGTTCGTTATAGGTTAACTCTTTTTCAAAAAAAGTTCTTTTCTCCTTACTGTAAATCAGCGTTGCAGGTAATGCTCCACTCCAACTTGAGTCAACCTTGCTTATCCATGAATTTTGGTTAGGGTCATCAAGCATAATTACATCCAACCTAGATTTTTGGGCCTTCAAAAAAGGGATTAACCTTTTATCGTACTGATCGGGAAAATCTAGATTAATCATTAAAACCTTTACTTTCTTATTGATATTCTCACTAGCAAGCTGCTCGAAAAAGGGAAACTCTTTTACACAAGGAGAACACCATGTTGCCCAAAAATTAATCACATAAACAGAATCGGTTTGTTTGTTCAGCCATTTTTCAATACCAGTAAAATTGGTAATTGGGATATTCTGATAATGTGAATCGGGATTGCATGAAGCAAAACAACCAATTAATATGATTATAAAAATGATATTTCTACCAAGAACCATAATCGTCTATTTAGATTCAATCTAAACAGCAATTTTTCGATATTGTTCTAAGAAACATAAATAAAAAACGAGGTCGTTTCAGNNCTGAAACGACCTCGTTTTTTATTTAACAAGAAATTAGAATTATCTGTTGTGCTCTGAATATAAGATAAACTGGCTAGCATATATCCACATCCGAACAAACACCCTCGAAAAAACAAACATCTGCTGGAGAATAAACATTATCAGTATAGTTATAGCCGATGTCATTCCAATTGTATTATTAAGAAAAAGAATAACAACTATTAAAAGAATCGGAACGACGAGCTGTAATAGAAACAGTGAGAAAGTGCTTATAAAATTCTTAAAAACAAACTTAATTGATTTGAAAATTGATCTAAAAACTTTGCGAGAATCCTCTGATACAATACGAATCTTAGTATAATAAGCTATCATCTGTAGAATAATAAACAAAACCAGATGTATAAGCACACCAAATAAAACAATATAGAAAAGTGATGCTTCTGAGGCAACCGAATCGCTGACACCATTAATAATCAATGATAAAGGCAAATAGACAACGAGTGTGTCTAATAAGTTAAAAATCAACATATAAAAGAATAACTTGAAAAATCTAAAGAAATAATGAACGCAACCATTTAAGAAGGTTTTAATTGAGAATTTCTCAGACTTGGCAAAAACAAAAAGCATTCCTCCAGCAAAAAAGATACTCACCACAAAGTAAAAAAGTATCATCCAACGAGCCTGAACAATATTGTTCGACATGCCCTTAACTGAGCGTAAGAATTCTGTAAAGGATGTAAAATCAAAGCCTTTCAACATAGCATCAGGAAGCATTGAGTTACCAAACCCAGCTTTCAAAAAACTTAGTAGTGGAAATATTACTAACAGCGCTAATATTAGGTTAATGCTGTAAATTAAGAATGTCATTCTGATATTTCTTAAAGACATTTTTAATCCTGAAATATATAAACTTATTATTTTCATTTTAATAATATTTTAGATTGCTGTTTATGAGAAAATTGAGAATGTTTGCATCATATTTTGCAACACGAAGAGGAATTTCATGGCTAGTTTCCATGCCGTTGAACTCTTTGGCTTGGTTGTAAGGCTATTATTCATCTGATTAATATCAATAAGAATTTTATTATCAGGATCAACCTTTGCCCATAAAATCTTCTCTGGTCTTTCATATGAAAAATCAATCGATCTTGCTTTCCCATCCCAACTCTCACGAATTTCATCACCATTCTCAAACCTAATCAACACATCTACAGGAACACAAACTTCTCCTAAACGTGTTATTATAACTTTAGACTTATAACTTTTATTCTTCGAAACGCTATCCTTAAGCATTACCTTCTCCCCATTTACATCCGCTAGTCCTCTATCAGGGTAAACCTTCCTATTATCGATGGAAGCAACTGAATAATCGCAGGTATTAGAGCCATATAAAACCTGATCGAAATACCAATTCATGTTCATTCCAAATTTGGTTCCATGGTTCTTCATAACTACCTCGTTGACAACTGCAATAAAATCAGTAGCACAAGGATGTTTAAACTTCCATCGACTATAGTACGTTTTCATTATCTCATCCATAGTCTCTCTACCAACTAAATTATCAAGCGTACTCATCCATGTTCCTGTTTTCATATATGATAACGAGCCATAGCCGCCATGCTTATAATCCCATGAGTAACGGAAATTTTCAGCAATCTTAGGATTTCCCATTGCCACATAGCCATTTCGAGTATTTTCACCATCTCCAATTTTAAATCCTAAAAAATCGACTAGAGATGATTTTTCGCCATATGCATAATCCATTATCCTCGTTTCAAAATAGGTATTAAAGCCCTCATCTAACCAAGGTTCTTCAAACTCGTTCGAAGCAAGAATGCCCATAAAATAGGCATGTCCAAATTCATGAATGGTAACCATCTCGGTTAAACGTATTCCATTAGGCATGCCCCAAAAGCATCCGGCAGTAATAAAGGTTGTGTACTCCATACCAGCAGAACCCATCCCTCTATACGGAGGATCAACAATGGTTAAGTAAGGGTAAGGATACTCACCAAGATGCTCTTCGAAGTAAGCTAATGCTGCTTTAGCAGAATTAATGTGCCTATCTGCTTGACTAAAATGCTCGGGTTGAAGAAGCACCTTAATCTTTACATGTTTCCATTGAGATTCGGCAATTTTAAATTTTGGTGACGCAGTCCATGCAAAATCAACAATATCTTCTGCCCTATAATTTAATGTTTTTGTACCATCACCATTATCTTTCTCAGATTGAAGCAAACCCCCACTCCCAACAACAAATTGATTGGGCAATGTAATGCTTACGTTATACACGCTAAAGTTTGCGTAAAATTCAGAGTTTGCATGGAATTGGTGACAGTTCCATTGTCCTTTAGCAGCATAACGCTGTCCTTGAGGCTCATACACTCCCAATTTTGGAAACCATTGCCCTACAAGAAAATATTTATCGCTGTAACCAGTACGAGCAAATATTTTTGGAAGTTTAGATACAAACTTTATCTCTAACTGAATTTCCTCGTTTGGCTTAACAGGTTTGTCAAGTTTAACAGAAATAACTGTTTGATCGTTTTCATTGTTATCATCAGGATGAATAAAAGCAATTTTATTTGTCAGTTCTTCTCCCCCTACAACTTTCATACTTACAACATCAACATAACCCCACTCCTCCTTCTTTGACTCATCTAGTTCAAAACCTCTATGTGAGCCGCCAGATTCCTGCATAAAAGTTGATTTTGTATTTTTAAAAGCATTTAAATACAAATGAAATTGCAGTTCATTAACGAGATCTGCTGAAGGGTTCCTCCAACTTAAAAGCATATCTCCATCTAGCAGCTTTTTATCTGCATCTAATTTTACAGAGATATTATAGTTCGTTATTCTTTCGCTGTTAGGTTTTGGGAAAATATCAACCTGAGCAAATGAAAACGCACTAATGCCTATCGATGCTCCGACCAATAAGCAGATTGTTCTTAAAATCTTTCTCATAAGGGGATAGTGATTAGTCAATTAAAAATAAATGAATTTTGTAGATTTATTTTACATTTCATATAGTTTTTGACGCCCAAAAGTATTTAAAGTTACATGTGAGTTTTCATTTTGTCTTAAATTAGGGTATTAATCACTCAAAGTATCATATTAAATAGACTTAATTAAAAACCTAACTCATCAAAATTATGAAAACTATAAAATATCAAACGTTTATCATCTCAGCTATTTTATTGATAAGTATAGATAGGGTAAATTCGCAACCTACTTACCCGCTCCTAAAAGGGGATTACTTGGGTCAATTACAGCCAAACCTTAAACCTACTGTTTTTGCTCCCGGAATAGTTTCAACAGGAATGTATGAGAGAGATTTTACGGTATCGTCAGATGGAAATGAAATTTACTATTCATTATTTCAGGGTGATTGGAATACTATTATGATGATTAAAAGGCTAAATGGAGTTTGGCAAGAGCCAGTAGTGGCACCATTTGCACGAGACACCATGTTTTTCTTCGCGGAGCCAGCACTTTCAATTGATGGAAGTAAAATTTTCTTCTTATCAACGAAACCTCGTGCAAACGAAAAAGCAAAGCCAGGGTGGTCTAATCAAAACATTTGGATGGCAGATCGAAAAGCTGATGGTTCTTGGAACTCACCACAACCCCTTCCTGAGAACATAAATGCTTTTGATGAATTTTATCCTTCATTAACAAGTGATGGAACACTTTATTTTTGTCGCACTGATGCAAAAACAAAGATATCTCAAATTCTTCGCGCCAAACTTGTAAATGGAGCTTACCAAGATCCAATTGTTTTACCTGAACCTATTAACGGAAAGGGTACGATATTTAACGCTTGTATAGCACCTGATGATAGTTACCTTATTGGGTGTGTATCAGAAAGGGATTCGAGTAATATGAAAAGAGTTACTTATATGCTCTTTTTCCACAACCAAGACGACACATGGAGCAAGGGTATAGATCTTGTAAACGTATTAAATCTTCCCTGTCCTAACGCCATTAGCGTATCAGTATCATTTGATGGAAAATATTTGTTTTTTGCATCAACCATAAAAACAATTAAATTTAAAGAATTACAACCCGAATGGAAGTTAAACTCAATTTCCCAAAGGAGATTAAGTGCTGGAAATGGCAATTCCGATATTTATTGGCTTAGAATTGAAGACGGGTTTAGAAATCTAAAAAAGTAAAGTCAAATTTCAACTAATATTGCTATAATTACATGAAACAATCGTTATAACTATGAAACTTATTCGACCCTCACTTCTATTGGTTCTCATTTTATTTAGCTGCTCAAAAAGTAATTTCGACAAAGATGTTGCTATCATTAAAGATATTATGTACAAGCAGTCTCAATGCTGGAGTAATGGTGACATTGATGGTTACATGAATGGTTATTGGGAATCAGATAGTTTAAGGTTTCTCGGAAGCAAAGGGCTTGTTAAAGGATGGCAAATGACGCTGGACAATTATAAGAAATCATATCCCAGCACAGCTGCCATGGGCACCTTAAAGTTTACAAATATATCATTTGAACAACTTAACTATGATAAGATATTTGTTGTAGGTAAATGGGAACTATATAGGGAAAAAGACACATTGCAAGGCCACTACTCTTTGGTTTGGCAAAAGATTGACGATAACTGGAAAATTATTTTTGACCATTCAGACTAAAAACCATTTACGGAATTACCTGGATTGAATCAACTTTCCAAACATTCTCATTTAAGAAAAGGAAATAATAACGGCCTACTTCACTTATGCTACCTGTAATGGTTGTATCAGTCTCAACTATTTTCTCGTGGCAGTTATTATTATAACTTATATAAACTCCGGTTGCATATATTTTGTACACATCGGTATCGATATGTTCTAAAACGAAGTTATGCTTCTTTGTACAGGAACTATGTGATATGGTACTTAAATGAAGATCAAAATCTGTAGACACCTTAACAGTATCAGGGTAACTCCAACCTGTTAGATTTAGCACAACCGTATTTTTATAATAGCTATCAGGCTTACACCCTAGTACTATAATAACAAGTGTGGTAATAATGATAAAAATATTCCGAACTTTCATTTGTGTTGTTTTTATTTATCATGTAAATATAACCATACAAAATCAGCCAACAAATTAATAACATTAGTTTGTTGGTTGATTTCATATTGATGCAGTTTTTCTAATTTTTGGGTGGTAAGTAGCCCCATAACACATTAATGATTTTCCATTCACCATTATATTTAGCCAACTGGCAATAATCAAAAAAGTTGTACTTTGCATTAACAGCTTTAGCTAGAGCGTAATCGCCCGAGATATCATAAATAAAAACATCAAGTTTAAAGGGTTTGTTTGGCTCAAAATCTTTTGCTTTAACACCTCCCTTATTTCTTTTAGTTATTCCAATAAGTAATGAGGCGCCCATATCTGTAATAATGCTAGCCCCTTCAGAATCTTGTGAAATATTTCTTTTTACAAGTTCAGGAGAAACTGCCTTTGCAACTCGTTCGGCATTTCCTTCTGCCCATCCCTCAACATAGTCGCGACATGCTTTTTCAATAGCAATGCTATCTGCTTTTGTTTGTGATTTCAAGGTTGTAGTTCCAACAATAAAGCAAACAACTAATAGAAATCTAATCTTTTTCATCTTCTTAAAATTTTAAATTGTTATTTAATAAATAGCCATAAAATAGAACCTTACTCTATCTAAATTATTAAATCAGTAAACATTTTAAATTCAAATTTATGCCTTAAATTTTAATTTCCTATAATCTTCAATAATGGCCTTCTTAATGGTATTGAAATATAATTTCATTGAAAAATTTTCATGCGAAGCATCGCTATTAAACTGAAATGCAATAGAAATTCCGTACTCTGGAATGTATTGCATATAGGTTATGTAGCCTGGAACAAAGCCCGTATGTCCGTAATATAAAACGCTATCAGATTCTCCAATAAAACAGCCAAGTCCATACTTTGCATTTTCGAATAAAGAAGTATTAAAAGGAGCTGGAGTAAACATCATTTTTTTGGTTTCGGGATTAAGCACATCACCGCCATATAATTGCTGCGACCATTTATTCAAATCTGAAACAGTTGTAACAAGTCCACCGCCANNTCCATTCCATTTGTGGGTTAAACGCATACTTCCCATTAAGCAGCATCTTTTTAGGAAGTGAGAATTCTTCAGTAAGATTTGTATATCCTGAAACAATCAATCCTTTAATATCTCTTTTATCAGACGGGAAGGTATTCAATAACCCACAAGGTTTAATTATCAGTTCATCGAGAACATCATAATATTTTTTCCCGGTTACCTTCTCTATTATCAAGCCAAGAACTAAATAGTGTGAATCGGCATACCCCCAACCTTCGCCTGGGGCATTTGTTGGTGTTTCACCAAAAACATAAGATAATCGCTCCTCAACACTCCAAACTTTATCAGGGTTTTGCTTTAATTGTTCCCAAACCTCCTTATGGTAAACATATTCGGGGATACCTGCCGTATGATTCAGCAACATTTCAATGGTAATATCCTTTGCATTTGGCACTTTTAAGAACCAATCTTCATCTTTAAGATAATCCAATGCTTTTGCTTTAAGATCTATAAGATTTGTCTCATAAAGTTTTAAAACGACCGCAGCAACATAGGTCTTCCCAACACTTCCAGAGAACATAATTGCATCAGGTTTCATGGTTATTTTATTCTCAACATCGGCATACCCAGAAGCAAGCGAGATGCTTGCACCATTGCCATATTGCACTGCAAGGGTTGCTCCAGGTATAATTTGGGCAGTTGTTAACGAATCTAATTTTTGCTGCAAGAGTTTGCTTAACGAGTTGTCATTATTCGATACCTTACATGACGTAAATCCAACAATAATTAGAAATGAAAATACAGTCAATAATTTGATGTCTATTTTCATAATCAACATATTAAATATTTTAAATTTCATTTACAGAAGACATAACCTACGTCTAAATGATGTTTAACCATCCGTAGATTTGGATATTGATTTTATTATACCTTCCTTTGNNATCGATTTTAGCATATTTTAGATCTGTATAGTTAGTATATCTCTCGAATTACCTATCAAGAAGACATTCTTTCTACTTCACTAGTTTACGCTGAATAATATTTACGCCAAAGAAACATTACCCCTTTGAACAGATACGCGGTTAATGTTAGCATCAGCGGCATTAACTAATAATTTTTAAATGGAAAACAGACGACCTCTGAACAACAGAGGACAACGGAATTTTGATCCCAAAAGAACATCAAGGTTTAAATCATCAAGTAATGGTCAAAGCAAAACGAAATCTCTTGACCCAAAACTATTTGTAAAAAAAGCAGTTGCAACAGAAGTAATCAAGCATACACCCACGCAACTTATTGAGGATTTACAAGTTAATCCTAAAATAGTAAGCAATTTATTAAAAAAGGGATTTAAAACCCCTACCGAAATCCAAGAAAAAACCCTCGATGCAATTCTTCAAGGCAGAAATCTTATGGGTTTAGCACAAACAGGAACTGGTAAAACAGCCGCTTTCTTAGTGCCAATTATTCACAATCTTATAAATCAAAGGCCTAATTTTCAGGTCTTAATTGTTTCGCCAACTCGCGAGCTTGCTCTTCAAATTGATGATGAGTTCAAAAGTATTAGCAAAGATCTCAACCTGTCTTGTATTAGCCTTATTGGAGGCACAAGCGTTAGCCGTGATATAAACAACTTAAGAAGGCCAAGCCATCTTATAATTGGAACACCTGGACGTATTTCAGATATGATACGCCAACGGGCTTTAAATCTAAAAAACTTCTCAATTCTTGTACTTGACGAGTTTGATAGATTACTAGATATGGGTTTCTCTAACGACATTCAGTTCTTTGTTGATGGCATGATCAATCGTAAACAAACGATACTTTTCTCAGCAACAGAGGAGAAAGGTCAAAAAGCCTTAATCAACAACTTACTCGAAAACCCTGTTGAAGTTCGTGTTCGCTCAGGGAATGTTAGCCCAGACTCAATTGAGCAAGATATTGTTGTAGTTAAGAACGGCGAAAAGAAGATGGATGTACTTGTAAACATGGTTCGCGACAAATCATTTGAAAAGGTTCTTGTATTCGCCGAAACTAAACGATGGGTTAGCCGCATTTGCAAGGATCTTAGAATGGCTGGCATTAAAGCCGATGAAATACATGGCAATAAATCGCAGAATTACCGAATTAATGCCTTAAATTCGTTCAAAAACAAGAAGATACAAGTGCTTGTTGCTACTGATGTAGCAGCTAGAGGTCTTGATATCTCCCATGTTTCGCACGTAATCAACTATCAACAGCCTAAAAATATTGACAGTTACATCCATCGCATTGGAAGAACTGGCAGGGCTGGCGAAAGCGGAAAGGCATTTACTTTTATCAACTAATATTTCAACATATGGCAAAATCAAACAATAGCTTCATTAAGAAGCAAAAGACTGAAAAGCGTCTAAAGAAGAGGAAAGAGAAAGAGAAGAAAATGAACGAAAGGAAAGAGAACTCTCCAGCAAGTAACTTTGAAAGCATGATTGCCTATGTTGATAAGTTCGGTAATATTACATCGGAACCACCGGTTGAGTTACCTGATGAAAAAGAAGAAGAGGAAGTTAAATAATAAAAAATCCCCAAGCAATTGTGCTTGGGGATTTTTGTTTTAATGCGTTTTAATTAAATCAATTTTTCAATAATCGCTCTGACCACCTTTACTTTCTCATCCAACATCTCTTTGGTTTTTGCTTCTGCAATAAACCTCAAGTAAGGCTCTGTATTTGAAGGGCGAATGTTAAACCACCAATCGGGAAACTCAACCCGATAACCATCAAAATCGAATGATGCGGTTGGTTTTTCTTTGCTGATAAAATAATCTCTAACAGCATCCATAGCCTCCTTCTTCTTTTCAATCTTGAAGTTAATTTCACCAGAGTTGGCGTAAACCTCAATCTTAGATATGAGCTGCGAAAGGGTTATCCCCCTTTCTTTCATCTTGCTAATAACATTAAGGATTATTAGACAAGCCATTAATCCTGAATCAGAATAATAGAAATCGCGGAAGTAATAGTGACCAGCAAGTTCACCACCAAAAATACCGTTTATCTCGCGTAATTTTGGTGCAGCAAAAGCTCGTCCAACGCGCCATGTTTGGGTTGTACCACCAAGTGGAGCCAAGTATTCACCTACAGCCTTTGATGTTCTTATATCCTGTAAAACTATACCCTTTTGGTTTTTCTCTTCGAGAAAGTAGTGACCAAGCACAGCAATCATCAAATCGGGAGAAATGAATCTAGAGTTTTCATCAACAAACATAACCCTATCGCCATCGCCATCGAAGATAATACCCACATCGCATTTATTATCTTTTACCAACTTTTGTAAGTCTACAATATTTTCGGCTACAAGCGGATTTGCTTCATGGTTTGGGAATGTTCCATCCAACTCATCGTAAATGTAAATTGGTTCGTTACCAAGAATATCCTTGATTAGCAACGCGGCCATACCGTTTGAGCAATCGATACCAATTCTTAACTTTGAGTAATCGCCACGGTAGCCATTCAAGAACTTCAGGTAATCGGCCTTAACATCTAAATCAACTATCTTTCCTTTTTTTGAAACTGGCACAACCTGCTCAGTTTTAACCTTTGTCTCAATTTCCTTTAGCCCTGTATCATAACCCACAGGAAGAGCATTCTCGCGCGAAACCTTCATGCCATTGTATGCGCGTGGGTTGTGTGACGCAGTAATCTGAA
This sequence comes from Bacteroidales bacterium, assembly GCA_003531155.1. GTDB lineage: Bacteria > Bacteroidota > Bacteroidia > Bacteroidales > Tenuifilaceae > UBA8529. Next base: position 34,131 of record DQHR01000124.1, read on the forward strand.
CCGATGCGTTAAAGCCATGCTTTGCTGTTGCAAAGTATACCATTGGGGTTGTTGCCAAACCCAAGTTATAAACATCAGCCCCAGCATCAGTAATGCCGTTGGTTAAGTATTCATAAATCTCATCTGATGATACACGCGCATCGCGCCCAACAAGCACTTTATCTGTTTTAAGCAAACCAACCAAGAAGAATCCGATTTTGTATGCATCATCCTTATTAAAATCTTTATTGTAGATGCCTCGAATATCGTATGCGTGAAACGCTCCCATAGTAAATTGTTTTAATATTTTCAGCGTAAATGTAGCAATTTGATTTTTTATGAAGCAATATCATCAAACCCAACTTAAAAGATTAGAATATTCTACTTTTATTAACAATAAAAAAAGCTTCCAAAGAGGTTTTCAACATCCAATCGCTCTTTAAGTATTTTTTTGTTCTTTTGTATCCTTAAATTTCTCAACGATGGATTTAGTTAATATCAACAAGCATATTGATCTTATATCGAAAGAGCTGAACCTCAACTCTCGACAAGTATCAAACACCATTAAATTGATAGACGAGGGGGGCACAGTACCTTTCATTAGTCGATATAGGAAAGAGCAAACAGGGAATCTTGATGAAGTTCAGATTACATCTATCAAGGATTTATCTGCCAAATACGTTGAACTCGACAAACGGAAAGAGACTGTTCTAACCACAATCGAAGAGCAAGGAAAACTTACCGACGATCTTAAGAAAAGGATTATTGAATGCTATGATCCAACCGAACTTGAGGATATATACCTTCCATACAAGCCAAAACGCAGAACAAAAGCAACAATTGCCAAGGAGAAAGGTCTTGAGCCATTGGCAGAACTAATAATGAAGCAACAGGATAGGGATATATACAGCAAAGCCGAGAAGTTCCTTAACGATCAGGTTGAAGATGTTGAAGATGCCCTACAAGGCGCAAGAGATATCATTGCCGAATGGGTAAACGAGAACGAGAAAGCCAGAAATGTTGCTCGTCGCCACTTTAAGCGTGGTGCAATAATCCGCTCTAAAGTAGTTAAGGGGAAAGAGGAAGAGGGCATAAAATACAAGGATTATTTTGGCTTTGAGGAAGAAGTTCGTCGTTGTGCATCGCATCGATTTTTGGCCATGCGCCGTGGACAGGACGAAGGATTCCTAAAGGTAAGTATAACTCCACCCGAGGAAAATTTAATTGAGGAGATTGAACGATTTATGGTTAAAGGTTCAGGCGAGCCTCAAACCCAAGTTTCGATGGCAATTAAGGATTGCTACAAACGATTACTCGAACCATCAATCGAGAATGAATATACTGCTGAGTTAAAGGAGAAAGCCGATGAAGAGGCTATCAGAGTTTTTGCCGAAAACCTTCGTCAGCTATTGCTTTCACCACCACTTGGACCAAAGATGGTTCTAGCGCTTGACCCAGGCTACAGAACAGGCTGTAAATTGGTTTGTATCGATCAGCAAGGGAATTTGTTGCATAACGAAACCATTTACCCTCACCCACCACAAAGTGAATCGGGAAAGGCAATGAGTAAGGTTTCAAGTCTTGTGGATACCTACAAAATTGATGCTATTGCCATTGGCAATGGAACGGCTAGTCGCGAAACTGAAAGTTTCGTTAAGCATATCCGCTTTAACCGCGATGTCAGGGTTTACGTTGTTAGCGAGGATGGAGCATCAGTATATTCAGCATCATCGGTTGCACGTGAGGAATTCCCCGAGTACGATGTAACCGTTAGGGGTGCTGTTTCTATTGGTCGTCGATTACTCGATCCACTTGCAGAGCTAGTTAAAATCGACCCGAAATCAATCGGTGTTGGGCAGTATCAGCACGATGTTGATCAGAAGAAACTAAAAAACAGTCTGGATAAAGTGGTTGAGTCGAGCGTGAATCTGGTGGGCGTGAACGTGAATACGGCTTCGCAGCATTTACTGACTTATATTTCAG